>NZ_KV786067.1:0-3333 GCF_001806835.1 Brevibacterium sp. HMSC24B04
GTGTGTGGTTGTTGTCTCTTTCCACTGCCATGGATCACGGTCCCTGTGTTGGGGGTGGTGGTTTGGGTGTGTGGTGGTTGTTTGTTTTGTGAATAGTGGACGCGAGCATCTGGCAGCCACGCGCGTTTGTGTGTGGTTGTTGTGATTTTGTTTGTTTTTGTGTTTCTTGTGTTATTCGTCTTGTCATCCTGACGCGCATGTGCAGGCTTTCGGGTTTGTGTGTGTTTGTGTGGGGTGGTGAGTGTTCAAGGGCGCATGGTGGATGCCTTGGCATCAAGGGCCGATGAAGGACGCGGTAATCTGCGATAAGCCTCGGGGAGTTGGTAAACGAGCTGTGATCCGAGGGTGTCCGAATGGGGAAACCTCGCTGCGTGTTGTGCGTAGTGACCACAGGGTGAATGTATAGCCTTGTTGGGGGTGACGTGGGGAAGTGAAACATCTCAGTACCCATAGGAAGAGAAAATAATAATGATTCTGTTAGTAGTGGCGAGCGAACGCGGAAGAGCCTAAACCGTGTGTGTGTCAAGCGTGCTGGTTTTGCATGCGCGGTGTTGTGGGGCCGATCGTCCTAGTTCAGCATGGCTGGGGCATGGATGCAGTGTGGTAGGTGAACAGGTTGGGAAGCCTGACCGGAGTGGGTGAGAGTCCCGTAGCTGAAACTGTGCTGGTCTGTGTGTGTTGGTGCCCGAGTAGCACGGTACTCGTGGAATGTCGTGTGAATCTGCCAGGACCACCTGGTAAGGCTAAATACTCTTGGTGACCGATAGCGGATAGTACCGTGAGGGAATGGTGAAAAGTACCCCGGGAGGGGAGTGAAAGAGTACCTGAAACCGTGTGCCTACAATCCGTCAGAGCCCTGTGGG
The DNA here is from genome assembly GCF_001806835.1 of Brevibacterium sp. HMSC24B04. Taxonomy (NCBI): domain Bacteria; kingdom Bacillati; phylum Actinomycetota; class Actinomycetes; order Micrococcales; family Brevibacteriaceae; genus Brevibacterium; species Brevibacterium sp. HMSC24B04. The sequence goes on from NZ_KV786067.1 coordinate 864, forward strand.
GTGATGGCGTGCCTTTTGAAGAATGAGCCTGCGAGTTAGTGGCATGTGGCGAGGTTAACCCGTGTGGGGAAGCCGTAGCGAAAGCGAGTCCGAACAGGGCGTGTGAGTCGTGTGTCCTAGACCCGAAGCGGAGTGATCTAGCCATGGACAGGGTGAAGCGCCGGTAAGACGGCGTGGAGGCCCGAACCCACCTAGGTTGAAAACTGGGGGGATGATCTGTGGTTAGGGGTGAAAGGCCAATCAAACTCTGTGATAGCTGGTTCTCCCCGAAATGCATTTAGGTGCAGCGTTACGTGGTGCTTTGCGGAGGTAGAGCGACTGGATGACTGATGGGCCCGCGAGGGTTACTGACGTCAGCTAAACTCCGAATGCCGTGAAGTCAGCGTGGCAGTGAGACTGCGGGGGATAAGCTTCGTAGTCGAGAGGGAAACAGCCCAGACCATCAACTAAGGTCCCTAAGCGTGTGCTCAGTGGAAAAGGATGTGGAGTTGCAGTGACAACCAGGAGGTTGGCTTAGAAGCAGCCATCCTTGAAAGAGTGCGTAATAGCTCACTGGTCAAGTGATTCCGCGCCGATAATGTAGCGGGGCTTAAGCACACCACCGAAGTTGTGGCAAAAACATGTTCAACCGATAACTCGGGTGTTTTTGGGTAGGGGAGCGTCGTGTGGCCGGTGAAGCTGCGAAGTGATTCAGTGGTGGAGGCTATACGAGTGAGAATGCAGGCATGAGTAGCGAAAGACGGGTGAGAAACCCGTCCGCCGAATGACCAAGGGTTCCAGGGCTAGGTTAATCCGCCCTGGGTTAGTCGGGACCTAAGGCGAGGCCGACAGGCGTAGTCGATGGACAACGGGTTGATATTCCCGTACCAGTGAAGAACCGTCCATACCGAAGAATCTGATACTAACCAGTGCCACACCCGCACTGCACTCCCTTTGGGAGTGTGTGTGGTGTGTGGTGGTGGGACCTGAGGGTTTTGTAGGTAAGCGTGTTAACAGGTGTGACGCAGGAAGGTAGCCGGGCCGTGCGATGGTTGTCGCGGTCTAAGGTTGTAGGCCGTGTGGTTGGCAAATCCGCCACACATACAGGCTGAGAGCTGATGGGCGCCCCACAATGGTGGGGTGATCCGGTGATCCTCTGCTGCCAAGAAAAGCATCGACGTGAGGTTCAAACTGCCCGTACCCTAAACCGACTCAGGTGGTCAGGTAGAGAATACCAAGGCGATCGAGATAATCGTGGTTAAGGAACTCGGCAAAATGCCCCCGTAACTTTGGAAGAAGGGGGACCACCCCGGTGAACAACCCTTGCGGTTGGACGTGCTGGTGGTGGTCGCAGAGGCCAGAGAGAAGCGACTGTTTACTAAAAACACAGGTCCGTGCGAAGACGTAAGTCGATGTATACGGACTGACGCCTGCCCGGTGCTGGAAGGTTAAGAGGATCTGTTAGAACCCTCGGGTTCGAAGCGGAGAATTTAAGCCCCAGTAAACGGCGGTGGTAACTATAACCATCCTAAGGTAGCGAAATTCCTTGTCGGGTAAGTTCCGACCTGCACGAATGGCGTAACGACTTCTCTGCTGTCTCAACCGCGAACTCGGCGAAATTGCATTACGAGTAAAGATGCTCGTTACGCGCAGCAGGACGGAAAGACCCCGAGACCTTCACTATAGTTTGGTATTGGTGTTCGGTGTGGCTTGTGTAGGATAGGTGGGAGACTGTGAAGCATGCACGCCAGTGTGTGTGGAGTCATTGGTGAAATACCACTCTGGCCATAGTGGATTCCTGAACTTCGGACCCTGATCGGGTCCAGGGACAGTGCCTGATGGGTAGTTTAACTGGGGCGGTTGCCTCCCAAAGAGTAACGGAGGCGCCCAAAGGTTCCCTCAGCCTGGTTGGCAATCAGGTGGTGAGTGTAAGTGCACAAGGGAGCTTGACTGTGAGACGGACGTGTCGAGCAGGAGCGAAAGCTGGGACTAGTGACCCGGCCATGGCTTGTGGAAGCGTGGTCGCTCAACGGATAAAAGGTACCTCGGGGATAACAGGCTGATCTTGCCCAAGAGTCCATATCGACGGCATGGTTTGGCACCTCGATGTCGGCTCGTCGCATCCTGGGGCTGGAGTCGGTCCCAAGGGTTGGGCTGTTCGCCCATTAAAGCGGTACGCGAGCTGGGTTTAGAACGTCGTGAGACAGTTCGGTCCCTATCCGCTGCGTGCGTAGGAAATCTGAGAAGGGCTGTCCTTAGTACGAGAGGACCGGGACGGACGAACCTCTGGTGTGCCAGTTGTACCGCCAGGTGCATGGCTGGTTGGCTACGTTCGGGAAGGATAACCGCTGAAAGCATCTAAGCGGGAAGCCTGCTTCAAGATGAGATTTCCCCTGAGGTGTCCAGTAGACGACTGGGTTGATAGGCCAGATGTGGAAGCACAGCAATGTGCGCAGCTGACTGGTACTAATACACCAATCACTCACCCAAA
>NZ_KV786068.1:0-288376 GCF_001806835.1 Brevibacterium sp. HMSC24B04
CCCGCGGATTTCTCCGCGGGCGCTTCTATTCAGGATCGATCAGGATCGATCAGAGGTCGAGATCGGCCTCGAACGAACCGTTCTCAAGGCGGTTCTTAATGGCCTTGAGGAAACGACCGGCGTCCGCACCGTCAACCAGTTCGTGGTTGTAGGTCAGCGGCAGGTACGCCATGTCGCGAATAGCGATTGCCTCGGTGCCGTCTTCGGTTGTGACAACCTGCGGGCGGCGCTTGATAGCACCGGTGCCCAGGATGCCGACCTCGGGGTGGTTGATGATCGGCGTGTCGAACAGAGCACCGAACGAACCGATGTTCGTGATGGTGAACGTGCCGCCCGACAGCAGGTCAGGGCTGATCTTGCCATCGCGAGTCTTGGACGCGACGTCGTCGATTGCCTTGGCCAGGCCAGCGATCGAAAGGTCGCCGGCGTTCTTGACGACCGGAACCAGCAGACCGCGTTCGGTGTCGACCGCAATGCCGAGGTTCTCAGAGTCGGGGTAGGCGATCTCTCCAGCCTCGACATCGAACGTGGCGTTGACACGCGGGTACGCCTGCAGGGCTTCTGCTACGGCCTTGGCGAAGAACGGCAGGTACGTCAGCTTAACGCCGTGCTTCTGCTGGAATTCTTCCTTCTTGGCCTTGCGCAGAGCCGAAACAGCAGTCATGTCGACTTCGGTCACCTGGGTGAGCTGAGCGGAGTTCTGCAGCGATTCGCGCATGCGCTGTGCAATGGTGCGGCGAATGCGCGAGGCCTTCTGCGTGGTGCCGCGCAGCTTCTTGGCTTCTTCCGAAACCTCGATGACGAAAGGTTCGCGGCCCGCAGGAGCAGACGCAGCCGGGGCAGAGGCACTGGCGGTGCTCTGTGCGGCAAGGACATCCTGCTTGCGGATGCGACCGCCGACTCCCGTTCCGCGCACGGTCGAAAGGTCAACGCCCTTTTCGCGTGCAAGCTTGCGCACCAGCGGCGTGACGTAGGGCGCCTGGCCGGAGGTCACGGTCTGTGCGGCCGAAGAAGCAGACTCGGCGGAGCGGCTGGGTGCGCTGCTCGATTCGCCCGCAGCCTGCTTGGCAGCAGCGGTCTGGGCTTCGTCATCCGATGCCGTCGACTCAGAGGCGGGAGCCTTCTTGGGCTCTTCCTTCGACAGGTCCTTTTCGGACTCTTCGATGGCTTCTTCTTCGACATCGGCTTCGTCAGCGTTGTCAGCTTCGTCAGCCGAGTCTTCAGCCTGGTCGGCATCGTCAGTGTTGTCAGCCGAGTCTTCAGCCTGGTCGGCATCGTCAGCGTCGTCCTGCTTGTCATCCGAAGCCGAAGCGTCGCCGTCGCCGATGCGCGCCAGGGGTGCGCCGACTTCAACGTCGTCGTCTTCTTCAGCAAGCAGTTCAAGCACGGTGCCTGCGACAGGGCTGGGGATTTCGGTGTCGACCTTGTCAGTCGACACTTCGAGAAGCGGTTCGTCGACCTCGACGGTGTCGCCGACTTCCTTCAGCCAGCGGGTGACGGTGCCCTCCGTCACCGATTCGCCGAGAGCCGGCATGGTGACTTCCTGCGATTCACCGGAACCGCCGGAGGGCTTGTCGTCCGACTTCGCAGCGGTAGCTTCGTCCTCTTCTTCGGCTGCGTCGTCTTCGGGCTCTTCGTCCGCCTCTGGCTCTTCGGCATCTGGTTCTTCGGCTTCTTCTTCGCCAGCGGAGTCGTCTTCAGCGGAGTCGCCGGAGCCTTCTCCGTCGCCGATGACAGCGAGGTCGCCGCCGACCTCGACGTCGTCGTCTTCTTCAGCCAGGATCTCCTGCAGAACGCCGGAGTACGGGCTGGGGATTTCGGTGTCGACCTTGTCAGTCGACACTTCGAGAAGCGGTTCGTCGACCTCGACGGTGTCGCCGACTTCCTTCAGCCAGCGGGTGACGGTGCCTTCCGTCACCGATTCGCCGAGAGCGGGCATCTTTACGGTGTTGGCCATTGTGTCAGTCTCCCTATGGCTCGATCAGCGGAAGTGCAGCGGCTTGCCGGCAAGCGCCAGCGCTGCTTCGCCGATGGCTTCGTTCTGGGTGGGGTGTCCGTGGATGAGCGATGCGACCTCTTCGGGGAAGGCCTCCCAGTTCACGATGAGCTGGGCTTCGCCGGCCTGTTCGGACAGGCGAGCGCCGAGTCCGTGAACGCCGACAATCGGGCCGTCCTTTTCGCGGATGATCTTGATGAATCCCTGCGTGTTGAGGATGGCGGACTTGGCGTTGCCGGCCAGCGGGAATTCGACCTTTTCGATCTTGTCTTCGCCGTACTTCTCAGCAGCCTTCTTTTCCGTGAGGCCGACGGAGAAGATCTCCGGGTCGCAGTAGGTGATGCGCGGAACGCCGGTTTCATCCAGCGGTGCCGGGTTCTTGCCCGCGATCTCTTCGGCAATGAAGATACCGTGCGCGAAGGAGCGGTGTGCAAGCTGCAGGCCGGGCACGATGTCGCCGGCGGCGTAGATGTTGCCGACACCGGTGTGCAGGCGATCGTTCGTGGTGACGAAACCGCGGTCGAGCTTCACTCCCTGCTCTTCGAAGCCGAAGCCTTCGGTCACGGGACCGCGGCCGACAGCCACGAGCAGAACCTCGGCTTCGAGTTCAGTGCCGTCTTCGAGGGACACCTTGACGCCGTCGGAGGTCTGCTCGACTTCCTTGAAGAACACGCCGAGCTTCTGCTTGATCTTGCGCTTCTTGAATGCGCGCTCGAGGCCCTTGGAAACGGATGCGTCTTCGTTGGCCACGAGGTTCGGCAGTCCTTCGACGATTGTGACGTCGGATCCGAAGGAGTTCCAAATGCTTGCGAACTCAACGCCGATGACGCCGCCGCCGAGCACGATTGCGGACTTGGGAACGCGGTCGAGGTTGAGAGCTTCGGTGCTGGTGAGCACGTTGCCGCCGATCTCGATGCCGAGTGTGCGGGAAGTCGAACCGGTGGCCAGGACAATGTTCTTGCCCGTCAGTTCGACATCGCCTTCGTCGGTGGAGACGGTGACGGTGTCCTTGCCGGTCAGCTTGCCTTCGCCGATGACGGTGTCGATGCCGGCCATTTTGATGAGGCCCTGCAAGCCCTTGTGGTTCTTGTCGGTGATGCCGCTCTTGAACTTCAGCACGTCTTTGACGTTGATGTTGTTGAGGGTGGCATCGATGCCGAACACGCTGGCTTCGCGTGTCGAGTCTGCGACTTCGGCAACGTGGAGGAGTGCCTTGGTGGGGACGCAGCCGCGGTGAAGGCAGGTGCCTCCGACCTTGTCGCGCTCAATGAGAGCGACCTTCATGTCAAGCTGCGTCGCGCGGAGTGCCGCGGCGTAGCCGGCTGTGCCACCGCCGAGAACGATGAGGTCGTAGTTGTTTTGCGAATCGCTCACGAAATGTGCTCCTAGCAAAATGGTCGGTTGAGGACCGCTGTGGCGGCTGGTCCTATCTTTTCACTTAATTCCGATAAAGTCCCGCCCCGGCTCGGCAGTGTGACCACTGTCAAACCGGGGACGGATGCGATCAGGCGAGGTTTTCGGCCACCTGGACGAGTGTGCGAACCGGAACGCCGGTGCCTTCGGCTGGGGTGTAGCCCCACGGCGATTCCGAGTTGAACGACGGTCCGGCGATGTCAATGTGTGCCCAATCCTGTTCGTCTGCGACGAATTCCTGCAGGAAGACGCCGGCGCTGAGCATGCCTCCGGGGCGCTTGCCGGAGTTCTTGATGTCAGCGGTTTCCGAATCGAAGTAGCTCAGAAGCTCTTCCGGGAAGGGCATCGGCCACATGGCCTCGCCGGTCTTCTCGGAGGCGAGGACTACGGCGTTGCGGGCATTCGTCCGGCCCATAACACCCGAGGTGCGGTTGCCCAGGGCGACGATCTGCGCACCGGTGAGGGTCGCGATGTCGATGATGAGGTCCGGGTTCTCCTTGCCTGCCGCAACAAGGGCATCGGCCAGCACCAGACGGCCTTCTGCGTCGGTGTTGGTCACCTCGACGGTCTTGCCGCCGTAGATGGTGATGACGTCGCTGGGGCGCTGTGCGTCCGATCCGGGCATGTTTTCAGCCATGGCGAGCCAGGCGGTGACCTTGACCGGCAGCTGCAGGCGGGCGATCGTGATGATGGCCTGAGCCGCGGCTGCGGCGCCGCCCATGTCGGACTTCATGTCCTCCATGCTTGCAGCGGGCTTCAGGGAAATGCCGCCGGAGTCGAAGGTGATTCCCTTGCCGACCAGGGCCAGGTGCTTGGAAGCACGGCGGGGTGCGTACTCGAGCTTCACCAGGCGGGGTCCGCGCTTTGAACCGCGGCCAACGCCGATGAGTCCGCCGAAGCCCTCGGCCTCGAGTTTCGCTGGATCCCAAACGGTTGCCTTGATCTTTTCGGCCTTCGCCTGCTTTACGACCTCAGCAGCGAACGTTTCCGGGTAGAGATCCAGCGGCGGCTGGTTGACGAAGTCGCGTGCACCGCAGGTGCCGCGTGCGATGACGGCACCGCGCTCAACAGCCTTGAGGTTGGACTTCGCCGTGAGCACTTCAATGCCGGCAGCAAGGGTCTTCGCCTTGTCTTCGGAACGGTAGGCACCGTAGCGGTAGGCGCCGAGCACGGCACCGGTTGCGATCGCTTCGGCAGCCGCGGCGTCGGGGCTGGGCAGAGCGAGCGCGACCGAACGGGCCTTCGTGATGCTGCGCAGAGCTGAACCGGCAGCGCGACGCAGAGCATCGAGGGCTGCATCTGCCTTGGTCGGTTCAGTCAGGTCAGCCGGAGAGAATTCCCCAAGTCCGGCCAGGACGACAGAACCTGCCGCGAATCCAGCGGGTGCGGGCACCCGCGCCGTCGAGTCGAGTCGGCCGGACGCGTCGACGCTGACGGCGGCCTTCTCGAGGTCCTTGGCGAGAGCGGGCTTGAGGTCTTCTGCTAGAACGGTGCCCTCAGCGGTCAGCCCGACCACAAGCACATCGGCCTTGGCCTTGTGCGCGGCCGCGGTGCGTCCTGCTGCGGATGGAATCGACTGGGTCATGCGAAACCTTTCTTCTGCTGTCATTTGTTCCCGCGCGCGCCAGGCGGTAAAGATAGCTTTATGTACAAAGCCCTCTACCGCTCTGTTCTTGTCCGCTCTGACGCGGAGCTGGCGCACAGCGCGAGCTTCTCACTTCTTAACCTACTTGATTCTCTTCCCGGGGGCGGAGATCTCATCAGCTCCCTGTTCGGTGTGCGACCGAAACCGGCCACCGTCATGGGCTTGACGTTCCCCAATCGTCTGGGGCTGGCCGCCGGGTTCGATAAGAACGGCGTGGGCGTCCGGGCGATGTCCCGGCTGGGCTTCGGCCACATTGAGGTGGGCACCGTCACTGCTGAGGGCCAGCCCGGCAATCCGAAGAAGCGGTTGTTCCGCCTGGCCCAGTCGGAGGGGGTTCTCAACCGCATGGGCTTCAACAACGATGGTTCTGAGCGGGCGGAGCGCAATCTGCAGCGTGCGCGCCAGCAGATTGCTGAGTTTCCTGAAGATCGCCGTCCCATCATCGGGGTCAATATCGGCAAGACGAAAACTGTTCCCTTGGAGCAGGCGGCTGATGATTACCGGGTGTCGGCGTCGCGTCTTGCGAAGTACGCCGACTACCTCGTGATCAATGTCTCCTCACCCAACACGCCGGGATTGCGGGATCTGCAGACGATCGAGGCGCTGCGTCCGATCCTCACTGCGGTTCTGGAAGAAACACGGGCAGTTGGCTCATCTGATGTGCGTTCGACGCTCGGTCACGTCCCGGTGCTGGTCAAGATCGCACCGGACCTCGCCGACGACGACGTTCTGGCTGTCTGTGACCTCGCATCGGAGGTCGGCCTAGATGGGATTATCTGCACCAACACTGTTCTGGACCGTTCGGTAGTCACCGGTGCGGATCGCGAACTTGCCGAGGCGGAAGCAGGAGGGATCTCGGGAGCCCCGGCTGCCGCGCGGTCCTTTGAAGTTCTGCGTTTGGTCCGCTCGCGGGTTGCGGAGGACATGACCGTCATCTCTGTTGGGGGAGTGCAGTCGCGTGCTGACTACCTCGCCAGGATTGCGGCAGGTGCAGATCTGGTGCAGGTGTACACGGGCCTCATCTACGAAGGTCCGCGCCTTGCACAGAAGATCCTCGGCCGCTGAATGTCCGGCTGCCGCTGCGGGTCAGCTGCAGCCGGCATGGTTGTCAGTTGGGATATTCGCGCCGGCCGACGAGGGCGCGGGGAGTGCGGAGCATACGCAGCTGAATGCTCCGCATAATCGCATAGAAGGTATTGCCGCGCTGCAGGTTTTCGGCTCCGAACTTGGCAGACATCTTCTTCTTCAGGGTGAAGTGCATGATGAAGCCGTCCAGAACCACGAGGCCCAGAAGCACATAGATGACGTATGTCGAATAGGCCTGCACCTGCACGTTTTGAATGAACAGGCTCACCAGCAGAATGACAAGAGCAATCGGGATGAGCAGCTCGCCGAAAGAGTAGCGGGCGTCGACATAGTCGCGGATGTAGCGGCGCTGCGGGCCGACGTCACGAGCGGGGAGATAGCGCTCATCGCCTTCCATCATCCGTTCGCGGATGTAGTTGCGCTCACGGCGCATTTCGGCGCGGGCCTCAGCCTTGGCTGTTTTGCGGTCTTCGGGTACGAGAGGGCGACGGCGAGCCTGCTCCTGCTGGCGACGGGACGGTGTGGGGCGGTTCTTCTTCGCCTCGGGGTCCCGGTGATGCTCGTTGGATTCTGGCTTGTCCGACATGCCTGGTTCGTCTCCTGATAATGCTCTCCGCACGTGTATTGTGCGCGCTGCTTCCTGTGGCTGTACGGCGCTAATAGTATCGGAGCATGACCATTTCTGAATCTCCACAGCACGGAACTGCTCTGTCCAAGGCTCTGCACGAGCGGCTGGACGCCATTTACTCGGTTGTCCTTGACAACCTCACCAAACTCGTCGCTGTGCCGTCGGTCGCATGGCCGAACGTCGATCCTCAGCACGTAGCTGATTCAGCGGCGCTCACAGCTGAGCTCGCCGAAGAAGTCGGGTTTGACAACGTCGAGATCCTGCGCGGTGCCAACCAGGACGGCAGCGAGGGGTATCCAGCGGTAGTGGCTCGCCGTGCGGCTCCGGAAGGGCAGCCCACGGTTCTGCTGTACGCGCATCACGACGTACAGCCCGCTGGCAGTCGCGATGACTGGGATACCGAACCGTTTGAACTTACCGTCAAGGGCGACCGCGCCTACGGTCGTGGTTCGGCAGATGACAAAGCTGGCATCCTGGTTCACCTGACTGCGCTGCGATTGCTGGCGGACGAACTTGATGTCGGTGTGACTCTGTTCATTGAAGGTGAAGAAGAAGCCGGCTCTCCCAGCTTCCGAGACTTCATTGAGCGCTACCGGGACAAGCTGGCTGCTGATGTCATCATCGTTGCCGACTCCGGCAACTGGGCGGAGGGCAAACCCGCACTGACCACGAGCCTGCGCGGCATGGCGTCGCTCGAGTTCACCGTTACGACGATGAAGCACTCGGTTCACTCCGGCATGTACGGGGGAGTGGCGCCGGATGCACCGCTCGCCCTCATCCGCCTGCTGTCCAGCCTGCACAACGAGGACGGTTCGCCGGCGGTCGAGGGGCTCGTCGCCTCTGAAGAGGCCGCTGTTGAATACAGCGAGGAAGACCTGCGCCGCGATTCCGGTGTCCTGCCCGGGACAGACCTCATCGGGCGCGGCCCACTCGCCTCGCGTCTGTGGTCGCAGCCGGCACTTACCGTCATTGGGATCGACATGCCGAGCGTGGCTGATTCCTCGAACACTCTGCACGCTCGCGCCGGTGCGAAAGTGTCGATGCGTTTGGCCCCGGGGCAAGACCCTGAGGCTGCTCTTAACATGCTCCGCAAGCACCTTGAAGAACATGTGCCCTTCGGCGCGCAGATCGAGTTCGGCGCATCCGAGTTCGGCAGCCCCTGGCAGGCCGACGAATCTGACCCGGTTCTCGGCAAGGCACTCGAAGCGCTGACCGATGGCTTCGGGGAGGAAGCGGTGAAGATGGGCTTGGGCGGATCCATCCCGTTCATTGCGGACCTGCTCGAGGTCTTCCCGAATGCCTCGATCCTCGTTACCGGCATTGAAGACCCTGACACTCGCGCCCACAGTGCCAACGAAAGTCTTTACCTGCCTGATTTCAAGCGGGCTATTGTGTCCGAGGCTCTTCTGCTCAAGCGGCTGGGTGAACGGGCCTGATCCGAGTTGTCGGCCGGGAATACTATGCTTGCCCCAGCCGTTTCCATACGTACCGTAGGCATTGCCGATGAATTGGAGTGAATATGACTGTTACAGAACAGGCGTCGCACGGAGTTGATCTTTCTTCAGCGGCAGCCGACAAAGTTCGCAGCCTCCTCGAGCAGGAAGGCCGCGACGACCTTCGCCTGCGTGTTGCTGTGCAGCCTGGAGGGTGCTCCGGCCTGATCTATCAGCTGTACTTTGACGAGCGCGTCCTCGACGGGGACGCAGTGCGCAATTTCGACGGCGTCGAGGTCATCGTCGACCGCATGAGCGTTCCCTACCTCGACGGATCCACCATCGACTTCTCGGACACCATCGAAAAGCAGGGCTTTACGATCGACAACCCCAATGCCGCTGGCTCGTGTGCCTGCGGGGATTCTTTCCACTGACGCACCTTCGTCAATGGGAATGCAACCGGCCGATCTCGCAGCTGTTTCACCGCAGCTGGAGATCGGCCGAATTGTTTCTGTCTATCGTGCCGGACTGTTTCCGATGGAACTCGGCGATGCGGGCGAAGACGGCTGCGGCTGGTGGTCGCCCAAAACGCGCGGTGTGCTTCTGCCGGGCGAGCTCAGGGTCTCTAAGAGCCTTCGCAAGTCGATGCGGGGAATGCGCATTACGTGGAACGAGGCGTTCGACGACGTCCTGGTCGGGTGTGCCGACCCCTCGCGCCCGGGTGCGTGGATCACCGACGACATAAAAGCCGTGTACACGGAGTTGGCCAGAACAGGATGGATGAAATCAGTCGATGTGTGGGACCGCGATGGCGAACTCATCGGCGGGCTGTTCGGGCTTGACCTGGGAAGCGTATTTGCGGGTGAGTCCATGTTCCACAAGGAAACCGATGCCTCCAAAGCGGCCCTCGTCGGACTCGTTCGCCACATGGAGGCCAGATGTGAGGAAGGCCCGTGGCTCATCGATGCGCAGTGGTCCACGCCACACTTAGAATCGCTCGGCGTGTCGGAAATCTCTGAGCTCGAGTACGCAAAAGCCGTAGAAATGCGGCTTCGCGGTCTTCACACACAGGATTTTCTCATGCAATGAGCAGGTGAGTATGAAATTTCACCCCCGTTAGCGGTAGGGTGGTTAAGACAAAGTCAGAGTTGGGTGACTTCCGTCGGTTGGCGTCGCACCTATGAGTGCCGCCCAACACGCAGGATTCATCCGTTAGGTATCCGAAAGGCTGCACGTGGATTCTCCGAATCAGTCAGCACGCAGGTCTCCGAAGGCCTGGGCGAAGAAGGTGGGCGCTGCAGGCGCCCTGGCTTCTTCTGCCCTCCTCGCCGGCTGCTCCAACGGTGCGCCGGAGCTGGGCTATATGCCCGCCGCTTCGAAAGGCGCGACGTCCCACACAGACGCGTACACCGCACTGTGGACCGGAGGCTGGATTGCTGCTCTAGCCGTAGGCGCCATCACATGGGGTCTGATGCTCTTCTGCATCGTCGCGTACCGCCGTCGTAAGAACGATCGCGGACTGCCGGTGCAGCTGCAGTACAACATGCCCGTCGAGATCATGTACACGGTCATTCCGATCATCCTTGTTGTCGGCTTCTTCTTCCACAACATGGCGCTGTTCGACGAGACCACGAATGACAAGACGCCGGGCGAAGAGAAGATCGAGGTTGTCGGCAAGCAGTGGGCTTGGGACTTCAACTACACCTCGCAGGACGTCCACTACGCAGGTGTTCAGGCAAACCTGGACGGTACTGAAAAGCCCGGTGAAGAAGCACCGACGCTGTACCTGCCGGCGAACACGGATCTTGAGATCCAGCTCCGTTCGCGCGACGTCATTCACTCTTTCTGGGTTCCCGCGTTCCTCGAGAAGCGCGACATGATCCCGGGCCGTGTGGCGACGCTCCACCTCAAGGCCCTGAAGGAAGGCGAATACCTCGGAAAATGTGCCGAGCTCTGCGGTGAGTTCCACTCCGAAATGATCTTCAACGTCAAGGTTGTGTCGAAGGACGAATACCTGGCCTACACCAACAAGCTCCGTGAACAGGGCAACACCGGTGTACTCGGCGAAGAATTCGACCGCACAAACTGGTACTCCAACCCATACCAGAAAGAAGGTGCTGACAAATGACGGCGGTAGCTGATCGCCCCGTCGACCTCGGTGCTGCACCGAAGGTTCCGGTGAGTAAGGGCAAGGTCATCGTCAACTGGCTGACCTCCACCGACCACAAGACGATTGGGTACATGTACCTGATCGCGTCGTTCCTCTTCTTCTGCATCGCCGGTGTCATGGCCGTGCTCATTCGTCTTGAGCTGTTCGCGCCCGGTATGCAGATCATCGAAACGAAGGAACAGTACAACCAGCTGTTCACCATGCACGGCACGCTTATGCTGCTGATGTTCGCAACGCCGCTGTTTGCCGGTTTTGCCAACGTCATCATGCCGCTGCAGATCGGTGCTCCCGACGTCGCATTCCCGCGACTGAACGCATTCGCCTTCTGGGTGTTCCTCTTCGGTTCGCTCATCGCCTGCTCCGGGTTCCTGACCCCGCAGGGTGCAGCATCGTTCGGGTGGACGGCTTACGCTCCGCTGAGCAACACCACGTACACGCCCGGACTGGGCGGCCACCTGTGGACGCTCGGCATCGCCTTCCAGGGCTTCGGCACGATTCTCGGTTCCGTGAACTTCATTACGACCGTGATCACCATGCGCGCACCGGGTATGACGATGTTCCGTCTTTCGGTGTTCTCCTGGAACGTCCTGATCACGGGTATCCTCGTGCTGATGGCATTCCCGCCGCTGGCGGCTGCTCTGTTCGCTGTTGCAGCAGACCGTGTTCTGGGCGCACACATCTTCAGCCCGGAGAACGGCGGACCGATTCTGTACCAGCACCTGTTCTGGTTCTTCGGCCACCCTGAGGTCTACGTGATTGCACTGCCGTTCTTCGGCATCGTGTCTGAGATCTTCCCGACCTTCAGCCGTAAGCCGATCTTCGGCTACAAGATGCTTGTCTACGCGACAATCGCGATTGCAGCCCTGTCGGTTACCGTTTGGGCTCACCACATGTACGTCACCGGTGCAGTCATGCTTCCGTTCTTCGCGTTTATGACGATGCTCATCGCGGTTCCGACGGGTGTGAAGATCTTCAACTGGATCTTCACGATGTTCCGCGGTTCGCTGACCTTCGAAACCCCGATGCTCTGGTCGATCGGCTTCCTCGTCAGCTTCGTCTTCGGTGGTCTCACCGGCGTTGTTCTGGCAAGCCCGATCATGGACCAGCAGGTGTCCGACACCTACTTTGTTGTGGCTCACTTCCACTACGTGATCTTCGGTACCGTCGTCTTCGCGATGTTCGCCGGATTCTACTTCTGGTGGCCGAAGTTCACCGGCAAGATGCTCAACGAAACACTTGGCAAGATCCACTTCTGGATTCTGTTCATCGGCTTCCACGCCACCTTCCTCATCCAGCACTGGCTCGGTGTTGAAGGCATGCCGCGTCGATACGCTGACTACCTGCCGCAGGACAACATCACCTGGCAGAACCAGCTTTCGACCGTCGGCACGATCATCCTTGCAGCTTCCATGATCCCGTGGTTCTGGAACGTGTGGATCACCGCACGCAAGGCGCCGAAGGTCACCGTGAACGACCCGTGGGGCTACGGCGGTTCGCTCGAATGGGCAACCTCCTGCCCGCCACCGCGTCACAACTTCACGTCGCTGCCCCGCATCCGCTCGGAGCGCCCGGCATTCGACGCGAACCACCCAGAACTTCTGGAACTGGCTGGTCACCCCAGTGACGCTTACTCGCTGCCCGAAAGGAGCACCAAGTGAGGATCTCGGGCCTGATTTTCAGTGCAGGAATCTTCTTCTTCATTCCTGTCGCGTTCGTCTACGGTTACCTGACGGACTTCAAGGAACTGGTTGGATTTCCAGCTATCTTGCTTGTTGGTCTGATGTCGCTCATGATCGGTGCGTTTGTCTTCTTGGAGGACAAGAAGATGGGCAAGCACCCGCAGGACATCGAATCTGCTGAGATCAGCGATGAATCCTACGAGTACGGCTTCTACAGCCCGTGGAGCTGGTGGCCTTTGGCTCTGGCTGCAGGCATCGGCATCTGCTTCCTCGGGGTTGCAGTCGGCTGGTGGATCATGCCCTTCGGTGGCGTGCTGTGCCTGGTATCCCTGATCGGACTCGTATACGAGTACGATCGCGGCAACCACGCGCACTGATCAGCTCTGACTGAAGCGCCCCCGTGCATTGTGCACGGGGGCGCTTTGTTGTGCTTCTTAATTCCCAAGTGTGGTCTTTGTGACTGCGCCGCTTCACTGTTATTAGATGATGCCCGCGCCTCTGCACACGTGAACAGGGTGGATGCCCATCCAGAACAGATTCATCTCAAAAATGAAGGCAATCTCGTGTGTGCTCACTTCGCTGAGGCATCATCTGCGCACACCAACAGCTTCGAAAACAACGTTGCGAACATAAAGGCCACCTCGAGACTTCGAGTCTGTCACTGCTGCTCGTTGCGCCTGTAGGCTGCCTTCCCGTCTGTCCGGATTCAGGACAGCGTTCGCTTCTGCCGCTGAGAACTGGACCGCTGATATCTTGCGTCTCCGTTCACGTCCCCTTTTTGGTGACGTGTCGCCCTTTAGCTGGATTCTGCGCCCTAGCAGCAACTGCTAACGGGAGTTTCAGTTGCTGAACGGAGTCTCGATGCGGCTAAAGCGCGGATTTGCTGCTAACGGGTGGCGCGCGGAATATTGGCAGCCATGCAACAACCGCGCTGGCAAGAAACAAACCACAGGTCTCAGTAGGTTCTACAGATTTGGGCACATATAGAGGTGGAACCGCACGGAGCCGCCTCATCTGTGGGTTGCGTCCCTTAGTGTGGTGTAACGCTTTGTGATGGTGGGCCCTGGGAAATATAGGGGCGGCCACCGTCAGTAACCTTTCGACTCTGCTACCACATCTCACCGAAAGGCGCATGACGATGACCGCTGCTCCGCATTCTATCGACCCTTGCAACCTATCTGGACGATCTGCTGGCACAGGCTTTCCCGGATCTGATGCGTCAGATGTTGCAAGGGTTTATCAACCAGATCCTTTCCGCCCAGGCTGATACCGTCTGCGGGGCCGAGTACGGCGTCGCTTCGGCCGAGCGGGTCAACCACCGTAACGGGTATCGCCACCGTGACTTTGATACCCGTGTGGGCACGATCGATGTCGTAGTGCCGAAACTGCGCCGCGGCGCGTTCTTTCCGGACTGGCTGTTAGAGCGCCGCTCACGGGCCGAACGAGCCTTATCGACTGTGTGATCGCGACCTGCTACCTCAAAGGGGTTTCTACCCGCAGGATGAATGACCTGGTGGCGATACTTGGGATTTCCAACATACCGAAATCCCAAGTATCGCGCATGTCGGAAGAACTCGACGAGATGGTCGCAGACTTCAAAAACCGCCCACTCGATCCCGGCGGGTACGCCTACCTGTCCTGTGACGCATTGACGATCAAAGTCCGCGAAGGCGGCCGGGTGGTCAAATGCTCCGTACTTTTGGCCACCGGTGTTAACGCTGACGGCTACCGCGAAATGCTCGGCATGCATGTCGCCACTGCGGAATCCAACGCATCGTGGAAAGGCTTCTTCCAGGCCTTAAAAGCCCGCGGGCTTCGTGGTGTCTTCCTTATCACCAGTGACGCCCACGAAGGAATCCAGCACGCCATTTCTGAAGTGCTTCCTGATGCGTCGTGGCAGCGCTGCCACACCCACTTCGCGAAAAACCTCTACGAAAAGGTCCCGAAAACACAATGGCCGATGGTCTCTGCGATGTTCCAGACCATCTTCCAGCAACCCGATGCATCATCTACTTGGGGACAAGCCCGGGAAGTCGTCGACTTGTTGGAGCCGAAATTCCCGCAGGTTGCGGCCTATCTGGAGGAGTCGCTTGATGAGGTGTTGGCGTTTACCGTAGCCCCGAAACCAGTCTGTGAGGTTACCCTCGTTTAGTGGACACCCTATTAGTGCGGATCTTGTGTCCGTAGGAGAGGATGTTCATTGTGAGTCAACAGCGCAAGAAGTACACGCCGGAGTATCGGCGTGAAGCCGCGAACCTGGTAATAGAGTCGCGGCGTCCGATTGCTCATGTGGCTAAGGAGATTGGTGTGTCCGCCGGGCTTTTAGGCCGGTGGGTCAAACTCGAGCGTGAGCGCCGAGGAGCATCAGATGGGATGAGCGAGGCTGATCTTCGTGCTGAGAATGCTCGTCTTCGTCGGGAGCTGGCTGAAGCCAAGATGGATAACGAGTTTTTGTCAAAAGCGACAGCCTTCTTCGCTGCGAAGCAACGCGAGCAGAAAAGTTCGAATTGATGCAGCAGGAGAAGGCGAACTACAGCATCAAGCGCATGGCACGGCTTTTAAAAGTGTCTCGGTCTGGATACTACAAATGGGCCCATACGCAGCAGAAGCGACTATCGGGCGAAGATGATCGTGCAGCATTTTACGATGATGTTGACCGCAAGATTCACCGGATTTGGAAAGACTCCGATGAGGTTTATGGTGCGCCGCGGATCACCGCAGAACTTGCCGAGCGCTACCACATTGCGCTTAACCGTAAGACTGTGGCTAAACGGATGTGCATGATGGGGATTGAGGGGATTTCACCGCGGGCCTTTGTCCCGGTGACAACGATTCAAGCTAAGCGTAAGTCCACGCTTCCTGACCTGGTCAAGCGCATGTTTGATACTGGTGAGCTCAACCGGGTGTGGATGTCAGATATTACCTACTTGCGCACCGGTGAAGGCTGGTTGTACTTGTGCGCGGTCCGCGATGGCCATTCCCGCCGGGTGCTGGGCTGGGCTATGGATAGCGTTCAAGATACTTCCCTGGTCGAGCGGGCCCTGCGGATGGCGCACACGTTGCGTGGTGACGTTCCTGATGGGCTGGTGTTTCACGCTGACCGCGGAGCTCAATTCACTAGCGAGCAGCTCTGGGAGGTTTGCCGCAGCCTGGGCATTGCTCAGTCCGTGGGGCGTACTGGTGTGTGCTTTGATAACGCGATGGCTGAGTCGTTCTGGTCGACGCTTAAAACCGAGTTCTACGACCGTAAGCGCTGGACGACCCGTGATGCTGCACGCAAGGCCGTTGCCTACTGGATTGAAGTCGTCTACAACCGTCGACGCCGACATTCCGCACTCGGCATGGTCAGCCCCGTCGACTTTGAGAACCAAATAGGTCTAATCACTAGCAGAAAAGAAATAGCTGCCTAACCACTAGGTAGCTCCACTACGTGTCCACGATTTGCGGGTAACCCCATCTGGACAAAAGTATCGTCAAACAACCCAACCGAGCGGTTAAACCGGGAGATCCGCCGCCGCACCGATGTCGTGGGCATCCTCCCGAACCGCGAATCCATCATCCGGCTCGTCGGCGCAGTTCTTGCCGAGCAGCACGATGATTGGATCCAACAAAAGCGCTACATGTCACTATCCGCACTCGAGCACACCAAACACCTCATGCACCACCCAGGAGATGATCACGGCGACAAAAACCAGCTAACCGCCTAACCACAACCCCGAACGACATACCGAGCCGAAAGCTACACGGCTACACCACTACCCGAGACTTGACCGAGGGCCGGACTGAGTGGAAAGACTGGCCTGGCTGCAGGCGGCTAGGCGAGAGCGCGCAACCCACCACGCCATATTTGCGCTTTAATGCAAACTCACGCGCAAATGCGCCGCAGCACCGCGCAAAACTGCATTGAAACGTGATTCTAGGCCGGCTGGAGGGGGCACGAGGTGGAGCGCCGGCAGACAAAGCAGAAGCCCCGCAGCCTCAATGGCTGCGGGGCTTCAGCTGCCTATTGTCAGTTCAGCTTTTTGCTGTCAGCTGCTTCGACCTCTTCGTGGTCATGGTGTGCAGCGTCAAGCTCTGCCTTCGTGACAGGAGCAACGCGGTCTTCATAGAAGAATCGTGCAACACGTGCGCGGCGCTTCTCCGCCTTGGTGATGACTCCGTCTTCGTTGGGCTGCGCGGGGATGTAGCCCGGAGCTTCGAAGGCGGTCAGTTTCCACAGCTTGTCTTCTGACAGTGGCTTGTGGCGCTCCTGGAACTCACCGTGGGGCAGACGGATGATTTCACCCGACTCGAAACCGTGCAGTGCGATCTCACGGTCCTTGCGCTGAAGGGCCAGGCAGATGCGCTTAGTCACGATGTAGCCGACGATCGGTCCAAGGAAGAACAGTGCTCGGAAGATGTAGATCATGTCGTTAAGCGACATGTGGAAGAACACTGCGATGAGGTCACCCGAAGCTGCTGCCCACAGGTTGATGTACCAAATGGCTGCCGCCACACCGAACGCGGTGCGCGTGGGGTTGTTGCGCGGACGTTCCAGAACGTGGTGTTCGCGGGTGTCCTTGGTCAGCCACTGCTCGAAGAACGGCCAGACGATCATCCCGACGAACAGAACTCCGGTGGCAAGAAGCGCGGTGTTGATGTTAACGGAGATCGGGTAGCCGAAGACGTAGAATTCCATCCAACCTGGCATGATTCGGAGGAATCCATCGAGCCAGCCGATGTACCAGTCAGGCTGGGTACCAGCCGAAACGGGGGAGGGGTCGTACGGTCCGTAGTTCCAGATCGCGTTAATCGTAAACACACCGGAGATCAGGGCCAGCAGGCCGAAGATCATGAAGAAGAAGCCGCCGCCCTTAGCCGCGAACGTGGGCAGAACGGGTTCGCCGACAACGTTGCGGTTGGTGTGACCGGCTCCGGGCCACTGTGTGTGCTTGTGAATCACGACGAACATCAGGTGGGCACCGATCAATGCAATGAGCAGTGCTGGCACGACCATGATGTGCATCGAGTACAGGCGGGACACAATGTCTTCGCCAGGGAATTCCCCGCCGAACAGGAAGAACGAAATGTACGTTCCCACCAGCGGAATGGACTTCAGCAGACCGTCGATGATTCGCAGACCGTTACCCGACAGGAGGTCGTCCGGCAGTGAGTAGCCGGTGAAGCCGGCTGCCATGCCCATGGCGATGAGGCCGACACCGATGATCCAGTTGATCTCACGGGGCTTGCGGTAAGCGCCGGTGAAGAACACGCGCATCGCGTGGATCGAAAGAGCGGCCATGAACAGAAGAGCTGCCCAGTGGTGCATCTGACGGATGAACAGACCGCCGCGAACCTCAAACGAAATGTAGAGGGTCGATGCGTATGCCTCAGATATCTGTACACCCTTGAGCGGGACAAACGGACCTTCGTAGATCACGTGACCCATGGTGGGGCGGAACCACAGCGTCAGGAAGGTTCCCGTAAGAACCAGAATGATGAAGCTGTAGAGTGCAACCTCGCCGAGCATGAACGACCAGTGGCTCGGGAAGATCTTCCGGCCGAACTCCTTGACGGCCTTGGAAGCGCCGGTGCGGGATTCAACCCAGCGGCCACCGGCAATCAGTGCTTTGTTGTCAGTGAGTGTGTTGCTCATCAGGCGTCAGTCTCCCTCGTGTTGATCTCCCAGAAGGTCGGACCAACGGGCTCGTGGAAGTCGCTCTGGGCGACCAGGTAGCCTTCGCTGTCGACTTCGATCGGCAGCTGCGGAAGCGGACGCTTAGCAGGGCCGAAGATGACCTTGCAGTGCTGAGTCACGTCGAAGGTTGACTGGTGGCACGGGCACAGCAGGTGGTGCGTCTGGTGTTCGTACAGAGCGACAGGGCATCCAACGTGGGTGCAGATCTTGGAGTATGCGACAACTCCGTCAACGCCCCAGTCTTCCTTGCCGGGCTCAGTGTTGAGTTCGTCCGGGCTGATGCGCATAAGCAGAACAGCAGCCTTGGCCTTTTCGTTCAGCGGCTCTTCCGACTTGTGCATGCCTTCGGGCACCACGTGGTAAGCCGAGCCGATCGTGACGTCAGCGAGCTTGATCGCGCGCTCTTCGCCTTCACCGGGAACACCGCCCGGGTCGAGCACCAGACGGACGCCCTTCTTCCACAGGGTGGTGAAGAGTTTGTCGCCCGGCAGCGGACCGAGGTCGCGCAGGACGAGGACGGCAGGCAGGGGAGCGATTGCAACGGCCGCGATGAGCATGTTGCGCAGAAGCGGACGGCGGGCAATACCCGACTCTTCCTTTGCCTGGTTGAGGATTTCCAGAGCAATAGCCTGGTCTTCTTCAGAACCGGCAATCGAGTGGCGATCTTCAACGATTTCGGCATCGGGCAGAAGCGTGCGTGCCCAGTGGACAATGCCGATACCGAGGCCGAACAGCGCAGCAGCCGAGCCGAGACCCAGCATGAGGGTCTGGAGGCGCAGGCCTGCGTGGGTGGGCTCTTCTCCCTTGGGTCCGAACAGGAAGAAGGAGACGATGAACCAGATGGTTCCGATCATCGACAGCAGGAACCACAGGGCTACCTGACGCTCTGCCGCCTTTTCGGCCAGTGGTTCAGCGTCGGTGATCCTGGGGTTGTGTTGCGGCAGGCCGGGGTTCTCAAACCCGTTCACCGGCTCAAGCTGGCCGGTGGTGCCAGTGTTGTGACTCGAGGTCATGTGCATCCTCGTCTAGTACTCGAAACGGATAAGGGCTTGGCTTACTTCGACCGGGCGGTGAGCCACACGGTGATGCCGATGACTGCGGACAGTCCGAAGAACCAGATGAAGAGACCTTCAGCAACCGGGCCGAGGGCTCCGAGCTTGAAGCCTCCCGGGGAGGGCTTCTTGGTGTCTTCGATGTAGGCGATGATGTCGCGCTTGTCTTCGGGGGTGAGGTTTGCGTCGTTGAAGATCGGCATGTTCTGCGGGCCGGTCTGCATTGCCTCGTAGAGGTGGCGCTCGGAAACTTCGCTGAGGTTCGGAGCGTACTTGCCTCGGGTCAGAGCACCACCGGCGCCGACCACGTTGTGGCACATGGCGCAGTTCGTGCGGAACAGGCCGCCGCCTGCTGCAGCGTCGCCCTTGGAGGCGTCGAGGTATTCAGCATCGGGAATTGCCGGGCCAGGACCAAGCGAGGCGACATATGCAGCCATGTCGTCGATTTCGTCCTGGTCGAACTGCGGGGCTTTCACGGGAGCCTGGGGGCCGTGCATCTGGAGCGGCATGCGGCCTGTGCCAACCTGGAAGTCGACCGCTGATGCGCCCACGCCGATGAGGCTGGGTCCGTTTTCAGTGCCTTCGGCGTTCATGCCGTGGCAGGTTGCGCAGTTCGTGACGAACAGCTTCTGACCGGCGTCAATCTGGTCAGCGGAGTATTCGTCTGCGTTGGCATCGCTTCCGCCGGTGAACAGCGCGTATGCCCCGCCGGTGAACAGCAGTCCGACCAGCAGGAGAACAACGAGCGCCATGGGGTGCCGGCGGCGTTCTGCAAGAAACTTCACGAGTCTTGTCCTTTACTAAATTTTCGCTGCGGGTGTGCGGGTCGTCCGCTTACTGGAGCAGGTAGATGATTGCGAACAGCGCAACCCAAACGATGTCGACGAAGTGCCAGTAGTAGGAAACACAAACTGCAAACGTCGATTCGCGGTGGCCGAAGCGCTTAGCCCCGTAGGCGCGTCCGATGACGAACAGGAACGCGATGAGTCCGCCGATGACGTGCAGACCGTGGAATCCGGTCGTCATGTAGAAGACGGAACCGTAGGCGTTCGAGTTGATTGCTACGCCTTCGGAGACGAGCGTTGCGTACTCCATGACCTGACCGCCGACGAAGATCGAGCCGAGGATGAACGAGAGGAAGTACCACTCGATCATGCCCCACTGGCCGATGGCGAACAGACCCTTGCCCTCCGGGCGGCGAGGCTTGAAGTGCTCAGCGTGGTGAACGCCGATCTGGCAGGTCACGGAAGACAGGACCAGGATCGAAGTGTTCACGAGCGCGAAGGGCACTTCGAGCTTGGGCGTTTCCGCTGCCCACATGTCGGGAACCACGGAGCGGATCGTGAAGTACATGGCGAAGAGCGCGGCGAAGAACATCAGCTCGCTCGCAAGCCACACGATGAACCCGATGGTTGTCGTGTTCGGCCTGCTGATCACGGGATGAACCGGCGCTGTTTGAGATGAAGCTGCAGTTGACACACCACGATTATTACCCAGTCCGCAGGTGAATTTCATCTTTCACTCAGGATTCACTCATTAATTGAGATTTCAATACCCATCTTTCGGCGAGTTGGCGCGGTTTGTGAAGATTTACTCGATGCGGCACCCGGCCTCGCCTGCGTGTCGCACTACTGTGGTGCGTATCACTCACATTAGGTTCTGTTTATGTTTGGCGATAGTTTCACCCGTTTCGTTCACCAGCCACGACCAAGTGCCTGTTTTATGAGGTATGGGAGTCGCGGCATGGAGAGCTCAGAATCCTTGGCTTTTCATCATCTGATTGCGTGCGTGCCAGGCCGGGAACATGCTGTACCTTTCACGCCGATAGACTGACCGCGTTTGTCCCGCCGTACAGATTGCCCAGCAGAAAGGCACAGTTATGACCGTTCCCTTCACCGCGAACGAAAGCAGCGTCATGAAGGACGTGCGTAACTGGTCGGACCTCATTGTGGGACTCATGGATCACCGGCACATGGACCGAGGCACCGCGGCGTGGGCCATGGACCAGATCATGTCCGGTGACGTCCCCGACGTCACGATGGCCGCGTTCCTGGTAGCCCACCACGGCAAGGGCGAAACCGTCGAAGAGATCACGGGTCTTGTGTCGGCGATGATGGAGCACGCCGTTTCCATCGAAGGTCTCGACGGCTATGTCGACATCGTCGGCACCGGCGGCGACCGGGCCAAGACGGTGAACATCTCATCGACAGCTTCGTTCGTCATCGCCGGAACCGGGGTGCCGGTGGCAAAGCACGGAAACCGGGCCACCTCCTCGGCCTCGGGGTCGGCTGATGTTTTTGAACACCTTGGGCTGGCCCTGGACCTGACCCCGGAGGAGACTGCAGCGGTTGCCCAGAAAGTCGGCATGGCGTTCTTGTTTGCGAACGTCTACCACCCGTCTATGCGCTTCATCGCCCCTGTGCGCAAGCAGATTGCAGTGCCCAGTGCGTTCAACATCCTCGGCCCGCTCGCCAATCCGGCCGGCACGCGTTCGACCGCCATCGGCGTGTCGGATCCTGCTATGGCGCCGCTTATTGCGGGTGTGCTTGCTGAACGCGGCGATTCCGCTTTGGTCTTCCGTTCGCAGGACGGTCTTGACGAACTGTCCAACACTGCAGTCAATGACGTGTGGGAAGTGCGCGGCGGACAGATTGAGCACTCGGTGTTCGATGCGACGTCGCTGGGCATTGCACGTGTGACCAAGGACGACCTGCGCGGCGGCGATCCCGCATACAACGCCTCCGTTATCCGCCGCACCCTGGACGGGGAGACCGGGCCTGTGCGAGACGCTGTGCTGCTCAATGCCGCGGCGGCGCTCGTGGCCGCTTCTGATGACGCCGAGGCGCCGCTTGCCGACCGCTTGTCGGCTCAGTTCCAGCGTGCTCAGGAAACGCTTGATGCCGGAAAGGCCGCGGCGAAGCTCGACCAGCTGGTTGAAGAGTCAGCCGCCGCGTCCGCTTGAGCCCAGCTGCGCTGAGGCATAGCTGAAACCTGTTCGCGGCAAAAGCAGAGGTGCCGTCGAGCTGATGAGTACGGTTCCCTCTGCGTACAGCCACCCTGACAGAAGCGTGTGCTCTTCCAGCAGCGTGTGCTGATCAGGTTCAACGTGGGCGGCTGTCGCTTCGATCGCCTGTGCCGCGCTGAGCACGCCAGAGGTTTTTGCAGCAGTTTCTGATGCGGCCAGCCGTCCCCAGCGGATGAGCGCCAGTTCCCAGCTTCCGTCAGGTTGCGGGCGCGCAGCGGTTATCTGCTCGGTGTCCTTAAGCAGGTCTGCTGCTTCTGCCCGTGCTTGGACGCGGAGCATGTGCACTGCCGCATCCAGTGTTTCCCCGGCAGTTTCAAAGCGCTGATTCTGGGACAGCTGCCGCAGCCTTCCATGCAGCTGTTGGCTGAAATCGGACGTGTTACCCGCTGCGAACTGCTCAAGCCCGCTTATGGCGTCCTGGTACGCCTGTTCGTCCGTTACACCAGAGCATGGGCCGCCGCACGCGTCGACCTGGCTGGCTGCGCACGGCCTGAACTTTTCGGACCGGGGGTTCTGAGTGCAGGTTTTCAGGGGATACAGCTGTTCCAACACCTGCTTGGCCTGGAGTGCGCTCTTGTGCGACGAAAAAGGGCCGGCGACCAGTAGATTTCGGGGTGGTCGAGAGCGTACTGCTGACAGCCGGGGAAACGCCTCGTCGGTGAACTTCAGCCACGTTTGGCGTTCTGGTCTCTTCGATCGTCGGTTGTAGGGAGGGGCGAGTTCGCCGATGAGCCGCACTTCGCGCACCGAGGCCTCGATTTCTGTTGCGCAGGGGATTGTGGTGACTTCCTGTGCGGCTGTCACCATTTCCGTCATGCGCCCTCGAGTTTCGCCGGCAGTGAAGTACGAGCGGACACGCGAGCGCATGTCGCGTGATTTTCCGATGTAGAGAACACGGCGCGCCCCGTCGAGGAACATGTAGACGCCGGGAGCTGAGGGAACATTTTCTGCCAAGTGCAGTTTCGTGCGCCTGCGGCCAAGCCCTTTGGGCTTGATCGACAGCAGTTCTTCGAGCGTTGTGACACCGTAGCCGCCCAGACGGTCGAAGAGGTGGTGGAGGAGCTCCGTCGTTGCTCGAGCATCTGCGAGTGCCCTGTGTTCGGGGTCAGTCTCTGTGCCGAAGTGCTGTGCGAGTGTCCCGAGCTTGTGATTGCGCACTTCCGTTTTGGGAAGCAGGCGCCTGGCGAGTGTGAGTGTGTCGACGACGGGAAAGCCCGGCCACGGATAGTCGTGTTCTTCGCAGGCCCGCCTGAGAATGCCGATGTCGAACGGCGCATTGTGGGCAACTAAGACCGTGCCTCGTGCGAATTCCAAAAACGACGGCAGCACCGCGCGCATTTCCGGTGCTGTGACCACCATGGAATTGCTGATGCCGGTCAGCCGCTGCACAAACGGCGATATGGCCTGGCCGGCTGGATTGACGAGTGTCTGGAATTCTCCGTCGATTCTTCCGCCGCGAACGCGGACGGCGCCGATCTCTGTGACGTTGCCGCCGGCGCGGTCTGCTCCGGTGGTTTCGAAATCGAGCACCGTGAACGTGACGTCGCTCAGATCAGTGCCGATGTCGGCGATGCTCAGCTGGCCGGAACGTGCGGGTTCCGGGAGATCGAAGCCGGGAAATTCCTTCATTCCGGAATCGTCTCACCTGGCACTGACACGGAGATTCACACCTGCGCGCCGTCGTCATAGCGGTCGGTGCGGGACTGGGGGAGGAACAGTATCAATGCAACCGCACCTCCTGCGGCACACACGATGAAGAACGCGGTCACAAGTCCCGGTGCCGAGCGAAAGAACAGCGCGGTCAGGACTAGCCCGATGATCCCGAGCAGAAATGCGGCTGTGGATACGACGAGCCCTGGTCGTGCACTGCGAATGCCGATCTTCGGCGCTGGGGGAGCCGTCCAGCCATCCTGCTCTGCGAGGTAGTCGGCGGTTTCTGAAGCAGACACCTCGGAGTTGACCGCGTCGAAATCGCTGTAGCCGGACATGATCGAGTCCCATTGCTCATCGGTGACCTTTTCATCCGGCTTCAGTCGGTCCCATTCGGGTTCGTGCCCGTCACGCGCCACGGGGTTCCTCCTGCAGCTGACGGATGACGGCGGTCAGCTCTTCTTCGATCTTGTCTGCGTCATAGTCGAGGGTTGCAACGTGATTGCTCATGGGCAGCGGAACGGTTCTCATCGGTCCGCGCACACCTTGGCGCACACATTTCCACGAACGCGGTTCCACCACATCGTCGGTCCCGGATAGGAAATAGGTGATCGGTGCGTGCACCCGCCACAGTTCGGAGCGCACGACCCGGATACCTCGGTACAGTTCACCGACGCTGCGCAGAGGCACCTGCGGGTACGCCTGTTCGTCCTGTCTGGGCTTGTTGATTGCGTTCTCAATCCCCGACACCCGGTTGATGAATATGGACAAAGCACCGGCAAAAGGCGCGAAGGGGCTGTCGACATAGACGGCCGGGTTGATGAGACCGACGTGTGCAATGTCTGAGCGTTTGGCCGCAGTGTGCAGACTGAGGGCCCCGCCCATTGACAATCCGATGATGACGATTTCACCGCACTCGGTGCGCAGTTCGTCAGCGGCCTGGTCTACTGCTTCACTCCACTGCTGCCACGTGCTGGCAGCCATGTCCTTCAGATTCGTGCCGTGGCCGGGCAGCAGCGGAACAGAGGTCGGCGCGCCGGTGCTGGCGTGGAGTGCTTGCGCAAGCGGTCTCATCGCGGCGGGGGAGCCGGTGAAGCCGTGAACGGCGAGAATCCCGACGTCACCTGAGCCGGTCAGGCGGAGGGGCTGCGTCAAGTCTGTTGAGTGCTGGGCGGTCATGTTTCCAGGATGCCACAGCAGAGGGTCGCAAAGGACCTATACTCGGAAGCGCAAACAAGCGCGGTGCGTCCCGAAAGGCTCTGAGTGTTCTACTGGCTGCTCAAGCGGATCTTCGTCGGTCCGCTTCTCAAGGCTCTTTTTCGTCCCTGGGTTCGCGGCCTCGAGAACATACCCGCTGAGGGCGGGGCGATCATCGCGGGAAATCACCTTTCGTTTGTCGATTCAATCTTCACGCCGCTGGTTGCACCGCGTCCCGTGGTCTACCTGGCTAAGAAGGACTACTTTATGGGGCGCGGAATCACCGGCTTCTTCACCAAGTGGTTCTTCAAGGCCACGAACCAGCTCCCCATGGACCGAGGCGGAGGGTCGGCTTCCGAGGCCTCTCTGCAGGCCGGTCTGAAAGTTCTCAAGAGCGGGGCTCTCCTGGGCATCTACCCGGAGGGCACGCGCAGTCCCGACGGGAAGCTCTACCGCGGTCGTACCGGCGTTGCCCGCCTGGTTCTCGAGGCTGGTGTGCCGGTCATTCCGGTTGCTGTCATCGGCACGGACAAGGTGCTCAAAACCGGTTCCGTCATCCCGAAGCTGCGCCGTGTGGGCGTGGTGTTCGGTGAGCCGATGGACTTCAGCCGCTATCAGGACCTTGAGCACGACAGGTTCCTGCTGCGTTCGATCACCGATGAGGTCATGTACGAAATTCTGCGCCTGTCCGGACAGCAGTACGAAGACAAATACGCATCGACGGTCAAGACCCGACTGCTCACGGAAAAGAAGCCCGAACGGGAAAGCTGAGCACAGTTTTGATTCTTAGGATAACGACGACACGCAGAAACGTTATCTTCTAAATGTTTGAAACGACTCCGCCCAGCACATAGGTTCTTCTTGAAGACAGCCCCGGGCTCGTGTCTGTCCTATGCGGTAAACTCAGAGGACTTCGACAACGTGCCCTTACTTCCCCCAGGGGTCTAAGGAGGAGATGGCGTGAGCCACTCAACAGAAGAATCGGTCAAGCCGATTCCACGCGCAGCCCAAGGGCTGCTTTTTGACGACGATCTTCCGGAGCTCGACGAAGACGCGGGCTACCGCGGCCCCACGGTGTGCCGTGTCGTTGACATCACGTACCGTCAGCTCGACTACTGGGCACGCACGGACCTCGTCGTTCCCTCTATTCGCACTGCAACCGGATCGGGTTCGCAGCGCCTGTATTCTTTCCGCGACATTCTGGTGCTCAAGGTCATCAAGCGCCTTCTCGACACCGGGGTTGCCCTTAACCAGATTCGCACCGCCGTGGGACACCTGCGCGAACACGGAATCGATGATCTCTCGCGCATCACCCTGATGAGCGACGGCGCGTCGGTGTTTGAGTGCACGTCCGCTGATGAAGTCGTTGACCTCGTCCAGGGCGGTCAGGGCGTGTTCGGCATCGCCGTCGGCCAGGTTTGGCGCGAAGTCGAAGGAACGCTGTCTGAACTTCCCAGCGAAAGGCCCGAACAGGCACAGCTGCCGATTGACGAACTCGCACTTCGGAGGGCGCGCAAGTCAAGCTGATTTGCGCCCTGGGGGACTGAAGGCCTGATAAACAGAGGCGGCCAGGAGAACATCTCCTGGCCGCCTTTTTTGTGCTGTGTCTCGGTGTGCGTCAGTCTGCGCGCCTCTGGCGAAGTTCACGACGGCTGGGGTATGTGCCGTCGGGGCGCGGGCCGGTCAACTTCGCGGGTTCGGACTTATCTGTCTGCGCTGTCTGTTCCGCCGGCTGGGTCTTTTCAGCCCGGCCTTTCGCCTTGGCGGCTTCAGCAGGCTTTTCGGCGGCGGGTTTCTGGCTTGGGCCAGGTTTCGTCGCAGGACCGCGTTTTTCTGCTGTACCGGGCTTTGCTGCGGGTACGCCCTTGTAGGCAGGCTGGTTTTCCCGCTTGGCGGAGGTGCCTGCAGGCGCGGACTTGTCGGCCGGTCGGTTTTCCGGCTTGGCGGAGGTGCCGGCGGGTGCGGTGCCTACGCTCTGCGTCTGCGGTTCAGCTGGACTGGAAGGCGCAGTGTTCGTGTCCTTGGGCTTTTCGACCTTTGAACCGGTTGTCTGGGCATCCGAACCAGCATCGGCGCTCTGTGGCTGCTGCGGTGCTGTGCTCGCAGTCGGCGATGCCGGCGCCGCAGAGGGCTCTTCAGCGGGGCGTCGTCCCCGAATGTTTTCGCTGCGCAGCGCACGATCGAGAATCTTGTCAAAAGCGCGAGCAAGTTCGCTGGCGGGACGCCCAGGCCATTGGTGAATCGGTCGGGCAGAACCCTGTGCCTGCTGCAGGACAGTGCGTTCGGGAAGCGGCGGGTTGATCACCAGCGGCCCGAACATGTCCTTGAGTTCGTTGATGCGGAAGCTGTGTTCGCGCGACGACGGACGTACCCGGTTGAGCGCGATGCCCAGCGGCTGCAGGTCTTTGGCTGTGCGCTTGCGCAGTTCATCTGAGGCGCGCAGTGCACGATCAGCTGCAGCGACAGAGAACAGGCCGGGTTCAGTGACGACGAGAACCCGGTTGCTGGCTGTCCAGGCCGTACGCGTCAGACCGTTGAGCGATGGCGGGCAGTCGATGATGACCAGTCTGTAGACGTCCGAAACTCTGTCGAGTGCATCGCGCAGCCTCTTGAGGTAACGCTCGGACAAGCTGGGTCGATCGAATTCGGCGGCGCGCGGTGAGCCGGGGATGACGTCGAGCCGGCTGGACCCCTTGTCGGTCCATCCGCTGGGCACCATCGCTTCGCGTGCGAGCTTCGACTTCGGTGCGGCGAGGACATCCGCGATGTCCAGCGGCGTGGAAATCGGGACGTCGAGACCCGTCGATGCGTCAGCCTGGGGGTCCATGTCGACCACGAGGGTCGGGATTCCGCGGCTCTGCGCGGCAGAAGCCAGGCCGAGAGTTACCGACGTCTTGCCGACGCCGCCTTTGAGACTGGAAATACTGAGGACAAGCACAGTTCCACGTTATCCGATTCTGCTGCTTACATGCTGGAGGCGCCCGGGGAATCTTTCAGCCCGGAGGTGTGGATGCTGGAACCGGCAGGACCCGGGTCGACGATGATCTTTGCTGGTATTGCCCGCTGCATGGATTCGACGTGGGAGATAACCCCGAGACAGCGACCTCCCGTGCGCAGTTCGTCGAGCACGGTGAGCACCGCGTCCAGTGAATCGGGGTCGAGGCTGCCGAAGCCTTCGTCAATGAAGAGGGTGTCCAGACGAAGGCCTCCTGCTGTTTCGGCAACTGTGTCTGCCAGGCCGAGCGCCAAAGCCAGCGCGGCCATGAATGACTCGCCGCCCGACAGGGAACGGGGGTCTCGTTCGCTTTCGGAAAACGCATCGTGGATGACGAGGCTGAGTCCCGCTTTGCGTTCCTTTCTCTGCCCAAGAGGATTCACTGACAGACGGTATCGCCCGCTGGTCATGGCGCTGAGTCGGTCTGAGGCGCTGCGTGTGACCGCTTCGAACAGTCCTAGAAGCGCGAACGAGCTCAAAGGCAGCTTCGAATGCTGCGCTGTGCCGCGTACAAGGTCCGACAATTGGACTTCTTCTTTCAGCCGATCAATTGCGCGGCGCTCATGATCGGATTCGGCTGTGAAGCGCTCGAGGAGTCTTTCCAGGGAATTCAGACGGTCGGCGACGACAGCTAGGCGCTGGTGCAGCCGCTGTGACTGCTGAGCCCAGGTGTCAGCAGCTGCGGCTGCCTCCGCGGCGCGATCATGACATTCCTGTGCGCTGGGCAGCGTCTGAGCTTCCGCGAACCAGTCGCTGTTGCGGTTTTCGTGCAGTTTGGTGTTTCGGTATTCATTCGCCGTCAGCACGTTTTCGAGCTGCTCGGCGTCGGAAGCCGCCGCCTTCTCAAGCTGGTGGTCATCCGCAAATGCGGATGCTTCGAGCTGGGCGGCGTAGTCAGCCGCACGCTGGGTGAACTCGCGCTCGGCGCGCTGCACGTGGTCTTCGGCAGTCTGCAGCTTGCGGATGAGCGACATTCGTCTGCTGAGGGCCTCGGCAACGGCGGATGCAGCCTCGGCAGTGTCCGGGACCTCGACCCCTGCGGCGCGGATGTCGGGAGCGAACACCGAATCATGCGTCTGTGACATGGCATCCATCTGCGAGTCAGCATCCGTAAAGCGCTCCCTGGCCGCATCGGTCTGCTGCTGCGCGGTTGTCAGCCGTTCGTGAGCAGATGCCAAGCGCAGAGCCGCGCGTTCTGCTGCCCCCTTGAGTTTCTGCTGAACTTCGCGTCCGCGTTGCAGTTCAGCGGCGGCTTTGTCCAAAGCCCCCCGAGCTTCGTCGGGGTCGGTGAACTTCGCATTCTGCACGGCCTCTTCCGCGGCAGCCAGCTGCGCTTGGGCCGATGAAACGGCAGTGCGTGCCTCGTCGAGTGCCGTTTGCGCCCGATCAGCTGCTCGTTCGGCCCGTTCTTCTGCATCCCGTGAGTTCTCTGCGCCCGCCGCCCGGGCCGGACTCGGGTGTTCTTCCGATCCGCACACTGGGCATGCGTGTCCTTGACGCAGGTCCCGGGCAAGTTCAGACGCTATTGCGCTCAGGCGCAGGCCCCGGACTTTCCGAAAGTGCTCTGTCGCATCACGTACGGTGTCTTCACGCTCGCGCAGCACCGCCTGTGCGCTCTGGACGAGGTCCTGCATTTCAGCGTGTCGCCTGTGGGCATTGAACGCACTGTCGGCGTGCGTCGCGATGTCTTGGTGTTCGGCTTCGAGCTTGGCGAGATCGGGTGCTTCCGCGAGTTCGTTCTGCGCCGCCGTGTCGGCTTGGGCGGCTTCGGTGTGGGCCGCTTGGGCTTTCTTCAGCTCTTCGTGCGCGGCCTCGAGCGCTTCGCGGCATCGTCTGCTCTCAGCTTCGAGCGCTTCCCGCCTGCGCAGACTGCGGGCCAGGCTGCCTGCTGCGGAGTAAGCGGTGTTTGTGACGGATTCGCACTGTGCGAGATCCTCAACCTGGCCTAGTGAAGCTTTCAGTTCTTCCTGTGCCCGTTCGTGTTGCTGTTGAGCATCTGAAAGCGCTCGGTGAGCTTTTCTCTGTTCGCGCAGGCTCGGCATGATGCGATCCGCAGCTTTCTTGCGTTCGAGTTCGCAGCGGGCGGCCTCGACAGCCTCCCGCTGGTTCTCATGCTCAGCTTCCAACCGCCGGTGCTCTTCGAGAGCCTCGGATTTTACGGCGGCGCTTTTCAGTTCTTGGGCACGGTTGTTGTGAAGCTCAAGGCTTTCATCAGCGGTTCTGGCAGCGATGGTCGCTGTTTCTGCGTGCTCGACTGCAGCTGTTTTCGCAGCAGCCAGAAAAGCGACGACGTCAACGAAGCCCGGCCGTTGGTCGTCTGGCACTGCCAGGCGGTCGAGACACTGTTCAGCTGCGGTCTTCATGACATCGCAGCGGTGCCGCATGATGTCGTCGAGTTTCTGCCTTGCGTCTTGTGACCGCTGTTGGAACCAGTCTTCGACGGAGCTGAAGCGCTCTGTTCCGAACAGTTTGCGCAGCAGGGGTTCTCGCTCAGCTGTGTCAGCTCTGAGGAAGGCCGTGAATTCTCCCTGGGGGAGCAGCACGATTTTGGTGAATTGCTCTGCTGTGAGACCTATGACCGGTGCGAGGGCTTCGCCCACCTGGCGGCTGCCGGAAGCCACGGGCTTCCAATTCTGACCGCGCTGTTCAAACAGAAACGCCCGCGGCTTTTCTTTCGTCGTGCCTTCACCGCGCAGCTTCGGTCGGTCGTAGCTTGGGCTGCGTTCAACTTTCCACCTGCGTCCATCCGCTGTGAAATCGAGCACGACTGTTGTTGGAGTATCGGGACCGGCGTAGGTGGAGCGCAGTTCGCCTGCATCATTGCGCACACCGGGAACACGGCCGAACAGGGCAAACGTGACAGTGTCGAGGATGGTGGTCTTGCCTGACCCAGTGGGGCCGGAAATGAGGAACAGGCCGTCGTCGGCGAGGGCGTCGAAGTTGACCGTCTGGCGTTGGCTGAAGGCGCCGAAGCCTTCAACGGAAAGCGTGTGGAATTTCATCGAGTCCGCTCCTGAGCCCATTGCATCGCGTTGGTGAACAGTTCTCGTTCTGATTCTGAGGGTGAGCGCCCGACTGTTGCTTTGCAGAACTGTGCAAAGACTTCTGCGTCGTCGACGGTTTGTGTTCGCCTGCTCCGTGGCGCCGTGGTCTGCACGAGGTTGATCCACTGGACGCTGAGCAGCTGAGGAAATGTTTTCCGGAGTGAGTCCAGAGCGCCCTGCGGGACCGTGGTGTTGGTCAGCCGCACCTCGACCGCGTGGTCCTGGTAATCGGGTGCTTTCACCAGCAGCTCCTCGACGCTGCCGGTAAGAGAAGCGACCGGAAGGATCTCGGGGATCGTCACATAATCGATCGCTCCAGACCGGGTGTCGTACAGCCACATGAGCTTGTCTGTGCCGGCCTCGGAAAAGGAATAGGGGAGGGGCGAACCCGAATACCGTACGTTCGGTACGACGGTTTGTGGGCGGTGCAGGTGGCCGAGGGCGGCATAGTCGGCCCACGTGAAGAGGTCCGCTTCCGCCCTGCCCACACCGCCGATCTCAATTGATCTTTCGGAATCGCTGGGTTCGGCACCGGCGATGAATCCGTGTGCCATGACGATCGCCGTGTGGTCCGGGCAGTGCTGCGCACGGTGGGCGAGTATGCGCTCCATTGCTGCATTGAGAACTGCGCTGTGTGTGCGCGAGGTGCCGAAGACGCCGCTGACGAGGGCGGGCTCCAGATATGGGATTCCGTATACGGCAGCCCGGTCATCGTCGTCGCCGAGCAGAACGGGTCGTTCAATGTCGGAAAGGGACGTGCGAATGTACAGCCCGGAGGATTCCATGAGTCGGCGGCCGACCCCCAGCCTTTGGTGGGAGTCGTGATTGCCGCTGGTCAACACTGCGACTGCACCGGTGTCGAGGACCCGAGCCATCGTGGCTTCGTAGGCCTCCAGTGCGTCCAGCGGCGGAACGGCACGGTCGAAGACATCGCCGGAGACAAGCAGCACATCAATTGAGCTGCTTTTGATGGTCTCAATGAGGAAGTCGGCGTACTCAAGGAAGTGCGGAACGGTGTTCATGCCGTGGAACGTCCGTCCGATGTGCCAGTCCGAGGTGTGAAGGATCCGCATGGGCACAAGCGTAGAGGGTGGCACGGACATGGGCTTGTGCAAGCCGCATGACGGAGATCACTACCGCATTCGGTACAGTGGTTCAGACACAAACTGGAGGCCGCCCCTTAAGGGGCACAACCGGAATAGAGCTTGCCTGATGTTCAAGAAAGTCCTGGTAGCCAACCGCGGTGAAATCGCGGTGCGCGCATTCCGCGCAGCCTACGAACTCGGCGCGTCCACAGTCGCCGTCTTCCCCTACGAAGACCGCAACTCGGAGCACCGCCTCAAGGCTGACGAAGCGTACATGATCGGAGACGAAGGGCACCCGGTTCGGGCGTACCTCAACGTCGACGAGATCATTCGCGTGGCCAAGGAATCCGGAGCAGACGCCGTTTACCCCGGTTACGGGTTCCTGTCGGAGAACCCGGAACTTGCTCGTGCATGCGACCGCGAGGGAATCACCTTCATCGGCCCGCGTGCCGATGTGCTCCAGATGGCCGGCAACAAGGTTGAAGCCATCGCCGCAGCACGCGAAGCGGGAGTTCCCACGCTCGATGCAACCCCGGCATCGACTGACCTCGACGAACTGCTCGAAGCCGCTGAGAACATGGAGTTCCCGCTGTTCGTCAAGGCAGTCGCCGGTGGCGGCGGTCGCGGTATGCGACGTGTTGACAACCGCACCGAACTGGTTGAGGCCGCGAAGATCGCCATGCGCGAAGGCGAAGGTGCGTTCGGCAACCCGACCGTCTACATTGAGCAGGCCGTTCAGCGGCCCCGCCACATCGAAGTCCAGGTTCTGGCTGACAACGACTCGAACGCCGTTCACCTGTTCGAACGCGACTGCTCCATCCAGCGTCGCCACCAGAAGGTCGTCGAAATCGCCCCCGCGCCGAACCTCGACCCGGAAATCGCCAGCGCAATGCACGACGCTGCGCTGCAGTTCGCTCGTTCGATCGGCTACCAGAACGCCGGCACCGTTGAATTCCTGCTGGAAACCGCCGGCCCGCGCGCAGGCAAGTTCGCCTTCATCGAAATGAACCCGCGCATCCAGGTTGAGCACACGATCACGGAAGAGATCACCGATGTCGACCTCGTACAGGCGCAGATGCGCATTGCCGCGGGCGCAAGCCTGGAAGAACTCGGCCTGACTCAGGACAAGATCAGCTACAAGGGTGCGGCCGTGCAGTGCCGCATCACTACGGAAGACCCCGCAAACTCCTTCCGCCCGGACACAGGAACGATCACCGCGTACCGTTCGGCCGGCGGTGCGGGCGTCCGGCTGGACGGCGGCACCGTCTACGCGGGTGCCGAGGTTTCGGCCCACTTCGACTCAATGCTCGTCAAGTGCACCGCACGAGGTGCCACGTACGACGTTGCGGTCAACCGCCAGCGTCGCGCACTTGCCGAATTCCGCATCCGCGGTGTCGCATCGAACATCGGCTTCCTCCGGGCTGTTCTCGACGACCCGGCCTTTATTCGCGGTGACCTGTCGACCAACTTCATTGAAGAGCGTCCCCACCTGCTGGAAGCACGCGTGGGCGCTGACCGCGGTTCGAAGGTCCTCGAATACCTCGCCGACGTGACCGTCAACCAGCCCTACGGCCCGTCACCGGTTGACCTCAAGCCCTCTGAAAAGCTCCCGCAGCTGGAACTTTCCGAAGAAACACCCGCGTCGTCGCGCAACAGCCTCCTGGAACTCGGCCCCGAGGGCTGGGCAAAGGCTCTGCGTGACGCCAAGGAACTCAAGGTCACCGACACCTCGTTCCGTGATGCGCACCAGTCGCTTCTGGCGACCCGTGTGCGCACCCGTGACCTCGAAGCTGTCGCACCGTACATCGCCCGGATGCTGCCAGAACTGCTCTCGGTAGAAGCATGGGGCGGCGCCACCTACGACGTCGCGCTGCGCTTCCTCGCAGAAGACCCGTGGGAACGTCTGGAGAAGCTGCGCTCGGCCATGCCGAACACCAACCTCCAGATGCTGCTGCGCGGCCGCAACACCGTCGGCTACACGCCCTACCCGACCGAAGTGACCGACGCCTTCGTCGACGAAGCCGCCCGCACCGGCATCGACGTGTTCCGCATCTTCGACGCCCTCAATGACGTCGAACAGATGCGCCCGGCAATTGAGGCTGTTCGCGGCACCGGCAAGGCAGTGGCCGAAGTCGCGCTGTGCTACACCTCGGATCTTCTCAACCCGAAGGAAGAGGTCTACACCCTCGACTACTACCTGAGCCTTGCAGAGCAGATCGTCGAAGCCGGCGCCCACGTCCTCGCAATCAAGGACATGGCAGGCCTGTTGCGTCCCGCCGCGGCCACCAAGCTGGTCACCGCGCTGCGCAGCGAGTTCGACCTGCCGCTGCACCTGCACACCCACGACACCGCCGGCGGTCAGCTGGCCACCCTCCTGGCCGCATCGGAAGCCGGCGTGGACGCTGTTGACGCAGCCTCCGCATCGATGGCCGGCACCACGAGCCAGCCGCCCATGTCGGCACTCGTGGCAGCCCTCGAGCACACCGAGCGCGATACCGGCCTCAACCTGGCCAACGTGCAGGACCTCGAACCGTACTGGGAGGCCGTGCGCAACGTCTACAAGCCGTTCGAATCCGGTCTGCCGGGACCGACGGGTCGCGTCTACCGCCACGAAATCCCGGGCGGACAGCTGTCGAACCTGCGCCAGCAGGCAGTTGCACTCGGCCTGGGCGAGCGCTTCGAAGAAGTCGAGCTCATGTACGAAGCAGCCGACAAGATCCTGGGCCACCTGGTAAAGGTGACTCCCTCCTCGAAGGTTGTCGGCGACCTCGCACTGCACCTCGTTGCAGTCAACGCCGACCCCAAGGAATTCGCGGAGAACCCCCAGAGCTTCGACATCCCGGACTCCGTCATCGGGTTCCTCAGCGGTGACCTCGGCGACCCGCCGGCAGGCTGGCCCGAGCCGTTCCGCACCAAGGCGCTGGAAGGCCGCAAACACGTCAAGCCGGCTGAGCACCTTGAGGCGCACGAAGCTGAGCTCCTGCGCGAGCCCGGCAAGACACGCCAGGACACGCTCAACCGTCTGCTGTTCCCGCAGCCGACCAAGGAATACGGTCGCATGATCGACCAGTACGGCGACCTGTCGGTGCTGGAGACGAACGAATTCCTGTACGGCGTTCGCGAAGGTCACGAACACTCCGTCGTCATCGAAAAGGGCAAGGCTCTGCTCGTCGGCATCCAGGCGATCTCTTCGCCGGACGAACGGGGTATGCGCAACGTCATGGCAACGCTCAACGGCCAGCTGCGCCCGCTGTCGATCCGCGATCGTTCGGTTGACGTTGACATCGCGGTTGCAGAACGCGCCGACGAATCCAACCCTGGTCACGTGGCCAGCCCGTTCGCGGGTGTCGTCACCCTCCAGGTTGCCGAAGGCGACAAGGTCAAGGCAGGCCAGACGGTCGCCACGATCGAAGCGATGAAGATGGAAGCCTCCATCACGGCGACGATCGACGGCACCGTGTCGCGTGTGGCCATCGAACCTGTCGCGCAGCTTGAGGGTGGCGACCTCGTGGTGGTCATCGATGGCTGAGCGAGCCATCAGGCTCTTCGGAGATCCCGTCTTGCGCACTGAGTGCCGGCCCGTCACCGAATTCGGGCCGGCAACTCGGGCCCTGGCGCAAGACCTCATCGACTCGTCGCTGCCCGACGGCCGTGCCGCCGTGGCAGCGCCCCAGATAGGGGTTGCCCTTCGAGCCTTCGGCTATGACGTCGACGGCCGCACCGGTGCGATCTTCAACCCCGAGATCATCGAAACATCAGGGGAGAAGCGCGACATCGGCGAAGGCTGCCTGTCGATCCCGGGTCTGCAGTTTCCCACCCCGCGCTGGGAATATGCGGCCGTGAAGGGCTTCGACGCTGACGGCAACCCGGTCGAACTGCGCGGTGAGGGTGTGTTCGCGCAGATGCTCCAGCACGAAACAGACCACCTGAACGGCGTTGTGTACGTTCAGACACTGCCCGGGCCACGGCGGAAAGAGGCGATGAAGCAGATTCGCAATTCCGCCTGGTTCGGCAACTGAAATCGGCGGCGGCCCGTCAGGGGTCGCCGCCTTTCGTCTTCGAAAGGAGTACAATGGAAATCACGAAAGCAGGTGTCATCGGCTCCGGCCTTATGGGCTCGGGCATTGCCGAGGTGCTCGCTCGTTCGGGTCTGGACGTCGTCGTCCGGGATATCAGCGACGAAGCTGTCGCAGCCGGCCGCGGCCGGATCGAAAAGTCCTTCGCCAAGGGCGTAGAGCGCGGCAAGCTCAGCCAGGAAGACGCCGACGCGGCTCTCGGCCGCCTGACCTTCACAACTGATCTGCAGGCCATGGCCGACCGTCAGCTGGTCATCGAAGCTGCCAGTGAAAACGAAGAGATCAAGAAGTCGATCTTCTCTGAACTCGACGGCATCGTCACCGACAAGAACGCGATTCTTGCATCGAATACTTCGTCCATGCCGATCATCCGCTTCGCGCAGGTGACCTCGCGTCCGGAGCGGGTTCTCGGGCTGCATTTCTTCAACCCGGCTCCTGTGCAGCCGTTGGTTGAGATCATCAGCTCCGTGCTGACTGACCCGGAAGTTGCAAACACGATTGAGAAGTTCTCAATTGAGGTACTGGGCAAGAAGCCGATCCGTTCGGATGACCGCCCCGGCTTCATCGTCAACGCTCTGCTCATTCCGTACCTCTTCGGCGCCATCCGCATGTACGAAGCGGGTCACGCGACGAAGGAAGATATCGACAACGGCATGATGAACGGTGCCGCTCACCCCATGGGTCCGCTCACGCTTGCTGACCTCATCGGGCTGGACACGTGCCTATTCGTCGGCCAGTCGATCTATGAAGAAACCGGTGCTGCCGCCGACAAGCCGCCGGTCCTGCTGTCGCGCATGGTCGACGGGGGACTGCTCGGCCGGAAGTCCGGTCGCGGTTTCTACGACTACCGCTGACTGGGGAACAGAACGAACGAGGCGGAGCTCACCAAAGTGAGCTCCGCCTCGTTCTTTGTTGGGGGAGGGGTCAGCCGAGTTCGGCTGCGGCCAGGCGCACGCAGGCGACCAGGCCTTCGGCTGCGGCGGTGACGTCCTCGAGGCTCGGCATGGTGGGTGCGATCCGGATGTAGGCGTCGTTGGGGTCAAGCCCGTGCGGGTGGGTGGAGCCTGCGGGGGTGAGTGCCACACCGGCTTCGGCCGCGTACTTCACAACCTTGGAGGCGGTGCCGTTGGGGACGCGCAGGGTGATGAAGTAGCCGCCGTTCGGCTGCGTCCAGGAAGCGATATCGGAGGTCAGTCCGTTTTCGAGCGCGGTGAGCACAGCCTCGAACTTCGGGCGGATGATGTCGGCGTGGCGGCGCATGTGCTCGCGAACGCCGTCGGCATCGCGGAAGAACCGAAGGTGGCGCAGCTGGTTGATCTTGTCAGGGCCGATCATGGCGGCCCCCATGTGGGTGCGGTACCACTCGATGACGGCGGGGGAGCTGGCGAAGAACGCCACACCCGCGCCTGCGAAGGTCATCTTCGATGTCGAGGCGTAGATCCAGGGGCGGTCGGGGTTGCCGGCTTCGGCGCACAAGGACAGGATGTCCACCATGGGTGCCTGGTTGTCATCCGACAGGTGGTGCAGACCGTAGGCGTTGTCCCACAGGAGCGTGAAGTCTTCTGCTGCCGTCTTCACTTCGGCAAGTTCGCGAGCACGGGCTTCGCTGATCGAGCTGCCTGTCGGGTTGGAATACATGGGAACGAGCCACATGGCGCGGACATCTGGGTCTGCCACATAGCGGCGGACGTCATCCATGACAGGACCTTCGTCGTCCGTGCGGATGGTGATGAGCTCGTAGCCGAGAGCTTCTGCCAGCTGGAAGTGACGGTCGTAGCCGGGAACGGGGCAGAGGATCTTGCCGTTCGTCCACGGACCGCCTGCGGGGGTGCCGTAGCGCTTGGCGAAGTCCAGGGTCATGTATTCAAGCGTCAAAGATGACGATCCCTGAGCCAGGATCTGCTCGGTGGGCACCTTGTACAGCTCACCGAAGATTTCCCGCAGTTCCTTCAGACCGTCGAGACCGCCGTAGTTGCGCGTGTCGATTCCCGAAGGCGAGGTGAAGTCATCACCCGTGACGTTCGTCAGCAGATCAGCCGACAGGTCAAGCTGTTCGGGTGCCGGCTTGCCTCGGGTGATGTCGAGATTGAGGCCGCGAGCGGCGAACGCGCGATAGTCAGCCTGTGCCTGCTCAAGGGAAACGTCCATCATGGCCTTTCTGGTTCTTAAGAAGAAAACCCAGGAAATATACACTCTCGGTTCATTTTAGGCTCCCATTGGTACGCCGCAGACACCGGATAGGCTGGGTCGCAGCGAACCGACACACACGGCACGTGTGCCGCTTGAATCAACCCCAGCTGAGGAAGGCCTCCTATGCGTCGTTATACCCCGCAGTCCGTCAAAGAGCAGATCTTCACTGGGCTGAAAGCCTTTGGTCTCGCTCAGGACCAGGCTCAGGTGTGCACGGAGATCATGTTCGCCACCGACCTGTCGGGAGTCGACTCGCACGGCATTTCGATGCTTCCGCTGTACTGGCAGGAGATCTCCGACGGCACACTGAATGAAAAGGCGGAACAGCGCCTGGTTCACCAGTTCGGTGCGGTTTCGGTTTTCGACGCCGACCACGGCTTTGGTCATCCGGTGAGCGTGCGCGCGATGGACGCGGCGATCGAGGCGGCCGAGAAGTTCGGGGTTGGCATCGGCTCGGTGCGCAATGCGAATCACTTCGGGGCTGCCGGACAGTATGTTCTGCGGGCTGCTCGCAGGGGCATGGTGGGCATTGCCACGTGTTCGACGCGTTCGGCCATGCAGAAGCCGACCGGGGCCAAGCATGCGCTCATGGGAACGAATCCGATTGCCTTTGCGCACCCGGTGAAGGACGAAGAGCCCATTTTTGTTGACATGGCCACCACCGTTGTGCCCGGCAACAAGGTCAAGGTCTACGCCTACGCGGATGAGCCTCTCGCCGGCGAATGGGCAACTGACGGCAATGGTGAGGTTGTCACGGACGGCATGCAGGTCTACAACGCTCTTTTGAACCCGGAAAGCTCCGACATTGGGCTTCTTCCGGTTGGCGGCAACAGCGCCGGTGGGCACAAGGGCTACGCGCTTGCCACGATGGTGCAGCTGCTGTCAGCTGCCCTGTCCGGTTCCGACCAGCCGGGTGATGTTGCCGGACGCCAGTCGATTGGCTATTTCTTCTTGGCGATTGATCCGCGCGCTTTCGGAGAAGGTGCGGACGCCGAGGAGTACGCACGCGTTCTGCGGGACACCCTGCGCGGTATGGAGCCCGTTGACCCGGACGAACCCGTGCAGGTTGCCGGTGATCCTGAGCACCGCTCGGTCGAGGATCGCTCCGTCAACGGAATTCCCATTTCGGACGGCATGGTGCAGGCGATCCGGGAAGCCGTCGAGGAAGCCGGGGCGGAATTCATTCTGACTGAGTTCTGATGGCGGGCCCGAAGATTCGTCGAGAAGCCAAAGAACGCGGCACTCTGTTCGGTGCTTCGGCAGACGAGTACGAGCGCATTCGGCCCGGCTATCCCGATGCTGCGGTCCGCGCTGTCGCAGAGCGTGCGTCGACTGCTGCAGCCGATGAGGCTGGGGGAGAGGTGCCCGCTGATCCTGCGGGTATTCGCGTGCTCGATGTTGGTTCTGGTACCGGAAAGTACGGGCGGGCCTTTGCTGAACTCGGCTTTGACGTCCATGCAGTCGATCCGGACTCGGCGCTCCTGGAGATCAACCCGCTGCCATCGGCAATAGCCCGGGCAGAAGAGCTGCCCTTTGCTGATGCATCGTTCGACCTTGTGGTGTCAGCACAGGCGTGGCACTGGTTTGATGCCGAGGCGGCCTCAGCGGAGTTCGCGAGGGTTCTCAAACCCGGGGGAGTGGCGGCCATAGTTCTCAACCAGCTCGATGTGCGGGTTGACTGGGTTCTACGACTGTCACGGATTATGCACGCCGGTGATGTCTATCGCCCGCAGTGGCGGCCCGAGCTTGGAGCAGGTTTCGGTACGGTCGAAGCGCGCATTGATGAGTTCAGTGTGCCGATGACGATTGACGACACGGTTGCGCTGACAGCAACGCGTACGTACTGGCTGCGCTCAAATGACACGGTCCGCGCGCGTGTCGAGGGCAACCTGCGCGGCTATTTGACCGAAGAGCATCCGGTGAGTGAGCCGTTTGATCTTCCGTACATGTGTTTGACGTACATGGCGCAGAAGCAATGACAGTGTTTATTGCTGGGGTCGACCTTGCTTCACAGACTGCCCAGACAGGTCTCGCGGTTCTGTCTGCTGACGACTCCACGCTGCGGGTTGAAACGCTTGACATCGGTGTCCACGACAGCGCCATCATCGAAGCCATCCGGCAGTCGGTGAAGACCGGGGTCGATGTGCCGCTCGGCTGGCCGGACAGGTTCGTTGACCTGGTCAGTGCTCACCACGCCGGTGGGCCGCAGCAGGGTGCTGACTGGCGGACAGAGGCGGTTCTCCGTATGACGGACAGGGTCCTCAAGGACGATTTCGGTCTGCGCCCGCTGAGTGTGTCAACTGACAGGATCGCATATCCGGCACTGCGGTGGAGCGGCATTGAAGCGCAGCTGAAGCTATTGGGGATCGACACGGCGCGCGAT
Organism: Brevibacterium sp. HMSC24B04; assembly: GCF_001806835.1. NCBI lineage: Bacteria > Bacillati > Actinomycetota > Actinomycetes > Micrococcales > Brevibacteriaceae > Brevibacterium > Brevibacterium sp. HMSC24B04. Next base: position 40,425 of record NZ_KV786068.1, read on the forward strand.
GGATCAGGGCGGATCTGCGAGGTCTATCCGGCAGGTTTCCTCTTCCAACACGGGCTTAAGCACCGTGGATACAAAGGCGCGGCGGGCGCCCAGGTGAGAGAAGAGATTCTGAGGTCCCTCCGCCTCGTCATGAGTGACGAGCACGCAGATCTCTGTGTGGCAGATGACAATGCGCTCGATGCTGTTCTCGCCGCTGTGTCAGCACACACGGTGGTGACGGGCAAAGCTTATGGGCCGCCGGAAGAGCACAGACAGACCGCACTGTGCGAAGGCTGGATTTGGATGCCGCGCACCGATAACTGATACTTGTGTGCTGATCTACTCATTGACGGAAGGGAACACGCGCAGCAAGCTTGGCCGGTTGCAGATGGAGGGGCTGTTGTTGTGGCCTTCTCGTGTCTACCTGCGGGTGTGGGAAGGTGGCGCGGCTGGAGTAGTGATAAGGGCGGCTACAGCCATCGAGATGAAGAACGATGACCATGCTTCGCCCGTGAGAATGAAGAAGTAGAAAATCCTCATGAGCACATCGCTCACCACATGGCTCACACTCATGAAAATCTGGGCCTGAACTAAGGCATCGATCTGTGCGAGCAGAGCGTTCGAGAGAATGAACGCAACGGCCGAAATGGCGGCAGTTTTGGCGATGCGAGCCATTTTTCTTTCGCGTCCCCAGGCGCCGACCGCGAGGACCAGGGTCATGAGACCGGCGGCAACGACAGGCGGCCATCGGTGACCCTCTGGGATGTTCAGATACGCGGCGAACCCAAAGCTGTAAAGTGTCTGTATTGTGAATCCGCCCGCGAGAGCACTGACCATGAAGAAACGGCGTCGCAGCACAAGCCCAGAGCTGTGTGGTCGATCAATAGCTTCCATAACCCACCATCTGAGCCTCTGGGCAGGCCCAACGAACCAGGCACGCAGCACTTGCGTACTTTCGCTTGTAGACAGTCTTCCACTTTCCGGTGGTTGAGGATACATACACCTCGTGATTCGGCATTTGACGATGGCTGCCAGAAATTATCCTGTAGGAGCCATTTTTAGTGATCGTGATCGTAAACGCGCCCTGAATCGAGTTGTGCTTGCAAAATGGGTTTCCTGCTTTTAGCCTGAAACGAAGATCGACGGCTGACTTTGTCTTTCCGAGCTGCTTAATTGATATGTCCTTGGCAGATGCCGTCTTCGTAGCTACAAGCTTGCCCTTCGAATTGTATACTTTCGTTGCGCCTACTTTATTGGAACTGCTAACGAGTCCCCGGCCGTCCCACCGTACATTCGCCGTCATACTCGTGCGAGAAGTCCCATAACTGGCATTGTAACCCCGGTTATCCCCACCGAACTTGTGCCCGCTCAGACTGCGGTAGCTACCACAACCTACCAGTGGTGCGCTGAGCTTTGCCTGCGGAATGAACGTCCGATATCGCACCGTCGATCCCTTACGCGCGGCCATTGCTTTAATTTTGGTGTTGTATTCCGCTGCCTCTGCCATTAGGTCCGGGGAGTCAGGAACGATGACGTCGAATCCATGAATCGTCGCATCTTCCGAGGTAGGAAGAGCCGTCCCCTCAGGGACAACGGTCTCCACACGATAGTGATAAATTGCGCCTGGCGAAGTGTTCGCGTCTCGGAAAGACCGTTCAGACGTTTCTGCAAGCAGTTCGTTGTCGCGAAACACGGCATACCTTCGTGTGGCGTCGACGCCCTCCCAAGAAAGATCAACTTGCTCTGTGTCGACTACCGCGAGTGCTCCATGCGCCACGAGAGAAGCGTCGACGATCACAGTTCTATCGCCTTTAAATGTGCCTATTTGCACCCCATCCTCGATGTCGAAGTTTGGCGTGCCGTTACGTGTCAAACTCTTTACGGAATCAATACCACCGATGACAAGATCGCGACTCGACAATGCGTCGAGAGTATACTCAGCATCTCGGACCTGCACACCTTCTGCTTGCGCGGGTAAGGCCATGTTCGCCAGAAACGCGCCCGTTGCCAGCGCAGACATAAACGTCCACACAATTCTTCTTTGCAGAATCATGAGCTCTTCACCTCCGGATGTTCACGGCACACTGGGCTGTGTAGAGGGCTATGATTGCTTAATCTTGCCAAGCTGCGCCCCCTATATCCCATCGCTTAAACGTCTGAATTGTTACTCGAGAATACGATAGCTATCGGGGCAATGGAATACCCTGCTGAAAGCGCTGCCATCCGCGTTGCCCAGACCGTAGGGCGGTAAACGAATCTGTGATTCCGATACTTACCGCCTCCAAAAATGTGCATCAACAAGGATGGATGGGTCCCAGTTAGCGATCCGCGACGATGATACGAGTTTGGCTTTCGGTCCCCGACTTTGTCGAAGCCGAAGGACAGCGATGCCACCACCTGCCGAAGTTTTCTGAGTTGCGAGGGTCCTCAAGCCCGGGCGTTACGACCTTACGACCGTAGTTGTCAGCGAAATCGTTGTGCTGGTCGACCGGGTTTTCGGCTTTCACGTACTATCCACGTTTGTGATGGCTTACGCTTACAGTGTCCGCCGGAACTTGGAGCCGACTTTGGTGCGGTTGGAGGGCGGATCGATGAGATCAGTGCGCCGATGGCGACTGGCAATATGGTCGCACCGACTATTGTGAGTGTAGGTAAGCCAGGGGAGCGGCTCAGGCGAAGAACTGGTCGTAGGTGAGTTTGCCCGCCATGATGACGACAACGCAGAGAATCACGATGCGGACGAAGCCGGCGCCGCGACCGAGCACCATGCGCGCGCCAATGCGGGCGCCGATGATGTTCGTTACGGCGAGGCCCAGGCCCAGCAGCCACAGGACATCACCGCGCAGCCCGAACACAATGAGCGCGCCGAGATTGGTAGCGACGTTGAGGACCTTCGCCCAGGCTGCACTTGTCATAAAATCTCCGCGCATGAGCGCCGTGAGAGACATGATGAAGAACAGGCCGGTGCCGGGCCCGAATGCGCCGTCGTAGATGCCGATGGCCAGAATGATCGCTGCACCTGCTGTCCACGAGCGCTTTGACATAATGCGCGGCTCGCTGTCACGGCCAAAGGATGGGCGCAGCAGGACGAAGAAGCCGACGGCAACGAGGACGACGATGATGATCGGCCGCATGATGTGCTGATCAACGCTGGCAGCGATGAGCGCGCCGATGGCCGCGCCGACCAGAGCCAGGGGAGCCCAGCGCAGAGCGCCAAGAGCGTTTGGAACGCGGCGAGCGAGAGTAATGGCGGCACTCGTTGTGCCGAAAACCGCGGCGAGCTTGTTGGTGCCAAGTGCCTGAGCGTTCGTCAGTCCCGGAGCCATGATCATGATGAGTGGCAGCAGGATGAGTCCGCCGCCGCCGACAACGGCGTCAATCCATCCGGCGGCGAGAGAGCCCGCGAGAAGCACGGTGATGACTGTCATCGACATCGGGGAAGCGGCCTCTCAATCTTTACTTAACATAATGTATATTATCGGCGCTTATGGCAAAGGTGGCGTCACAGGACTGTTTCGCTGGCGAAGTCTCTGAGCTCAGACCGGATTGTCTGCTTGCTGTGCGGGACACGGCGCACTGCGCTTAGCCTGTCGTGACACACAGAAAGCGGCGCACTGCGCTGCGCCGCTTTCTGTATGCGTTATGTCAGAGAACCTGCCACTTGACGGTAGCAACTCCGTCGCCGCCGATCTGGTTCATTGCGGCGGTGGAAAGGTCCAGGCAGCGATTGCCGTGGTACGGTCCGCGGTCATTGATGCGGACGGTGACAGACTTTCCGTTGCTTGTATTCGTGACCTTGACGCGACTGTTGAACGGCAGCGTTTTGTGTGCTGCGGTCATTGCGTTGCGATTGAACCGTTCGCCGTTGGCGGTCTTCCTGCCGTGGAAGCCGTCACCCTGGCCGTAGGTCGAAGCTGGGCACGAACCGGCCTTGCCCGATGCCTTTGTGTTCTTCGGCTTGCCGCTGTCGCTGGCAGCGGCACCTGAGCCGGCCTTGTTGCCGCTCTTCTTGGAGGTACTGCCGGACTTGCCGGAGCTGCCCGCGGAGTTCGAGCTGCCTGCACTGCCCGACTGGGTGTCTTCAGCCGGCTCTTCTTCCTTGACGGACAGAGAACGCGCGCTGTCTTTCTGCTGCTTTTCGGCGTCCTTGGCAGCCTTTTCGGCAGCCGAGGTGTCGGGTGCGTCTGCTGCCGGAGCCGCATTCTGGGTGAACTGGGTCTGTTCGTCTTCTGCGCTTGGCGTTACAGCGAAGCCGGCTGCAACGATGCTTGCCGCAGCTGCGGTCGGTACGGCAATTGCTGCCAGGACCGGGCGGCGGCCTGCAGAGGCGAGGACTCCAGCGGCAGACTTCGGTTCGCTCCCGTAGCGCCCACGCTTGGACGAACGGCGAAAGAGGTCAAAAATGCTTCCGGAGGCCTTGGTGCCTTCAGCGCGGTGTTTGCTCACAGATCTTCCAATCGCAGATGAAAGTTTCGGAACGATAACGCAATGCTATATCAATTCGTAACGGAAAGGTAACGGAGCTGGGGTGTGTTTGAGCACGTTCCCCAAAGGGCGGTTTACAGCACCTGGTAGGAAACAGTGATGACGCCGGCTCCTGTTCCACCCACAGCCTTCATTGCCGCGGTCGAAAGGTCGAGGCAACGGCCTGCAACGTACGGTCCGCGGTCATTGATGCGAACCGTGACGGACTTGCCGTTTGCCTTGTTCGTCACCTTTACGCGGCTGTTGAACGGCAGTGACTTGTGCGCGGCAGTGAGGTCGTTTGTGTTGAAACGCTCACCGGTGGCGGTCATCTGATCCTGCCAGTAGTACGAGGCCTTGCACGTGCCACCTGATCCGGATGCCTTGGTGTTGGCCTTTGGTTCAGACTTGCTGGACGCGCTCTTGCTTGATCCGCTCTTGCCAGAGGAGCTGTTGGCCTTCTCCCCCGCGTCCGATTCGGACTTTTCGGGTTCGGGCAGGGTCATGGAACCGGAAGCCTTCTTCTGTTCCTTTTCGGCCTTTGCCTGGGCGTCCTTCCGCTGCTTGTCGGCAGTGTCGTCTGTCGTTGCTTCGGGTGCGACCTTGCTTTCGAAGGCCTGGGGTTCTTCTGCAGCTCCGGGAGCGGCGGCGAAACCGGCAGCCGTAATCGCAGCTGCTGCGGCAGTTGGAACCGCGATGGCTGCAAGAACTGGACGTCGGCGGCTGGCGCGCAGAATGTCGGATGCCCGCAGGGTCTTCGAAGCCTTCGGCACAGTGTCACCTCTCGTTGCGAATCTGTAACGAGAGGCAAGTTTAGGTAACAAACAGGTTACGAAGCAAGCTCTACGCGCGGTCCTCGTTGTGATCTGTGCCGGAAAAACGCCGCGCGGCAGACTTAGCTTTCGTGCGCGCTCCGGCAATTCCGCTCTTCACACCGTCGGTTGAAGCTCCGCTCATTTTTCCTATGCGTTCGACCGTCGTATCAATGCTGTCGCTGACCCTGTCGATGAGTCCTCCGTCAACGGCTGCTGCACCCGCGGCTGTTTTTGCTGTGCGCGCTGCAGCTGATCCGGCGCTCTTGAGCCTCTCCCCTGCCGTTTTCGCCTGGCCGGCGAACTTGGACACCGACTGCGCTGTGCGCTCAGCGCGTGTGCGCGCTTTCAGATAGGTCATGTGGGCGCGTTTGAAGCTGGACTGTTCTTCTTTTGTCCACACGCCGTCGGGTTCGATCGGTTCGCGGTGCGTGCGCGGGGCGTCGTTCATACATGTGATTGTGGCACCTTGGCCTTAACGGGTCGTGTGTGCCTGGAATACTCGGCGGCGTTAGACTTGTTGTCTGCTTGAATACCCGCCCACCGAGTGAGAGGTTCAGTCACATGAGCGAACGCAGCCTGCGGGGCACCCAGCTTGGCTCCCGGTCCCTGGAATCGGAAGTCGGTGTCGAGCCGGCACCTCGTCAGCTTGTCGAATTCGTTTGCGAAGACGGCCACCGGTTCAAAGTTCCGTTCTCGACGGACGCAGATGTTCCGGACACGTGGGATTCCGGTACTCACGGCATCGGCATGCGCGTTGGTGTGTCCGAAGTCGAAGAAGAGGACGCTAAGCCAGCCCGCACTCACTGGGACATGCTCATGGAGCGCCGGTCGATGGAAGAGCTCCAGGTGATCCTGGAGGAGCGCCTGGCTATTCGCCGCGGCGAGAAGGCCCCCGAGGTCTGACCGCCCGCCCGCTTAAACGTGTGAGGGCCCGAAGCAGGAATACTGCTTCGGGCCCTCTTCTGTTGGTCTGCTTCCCCGGCCGCGGCCGGGTTCTTCTGGCGAGGTTCCGCCGGGCTTCCTCTTGCTGTGTTCAGTCAGCGACGCAGAAGGCTGCGCACCTGCTGACTGCGGCGCTGCAGACCCCAGCGGGCAACATTGACGAAAGCCTCGCTGATGATGCTGCCGGACATCTTTGAAGCTCCCAGCTCACGTTCAACGAAGATGATGGGCACCTCGACAATCCTTGCCCCGGCACGGCGGGCACGGACGGTCATATCGATCTGGAAGCCGTAGCCGTGGGACTGCACACCGGCCAAGTCGATCCGCTGCAGCAGATTGCGCGAATAGGCGCGGAAGCCAGCAGTCGCATCGGCCACGTGCAGCCCGATCGCCACATTGGCGTACAGGTTCGCCCCGCGTGAAAGCACATTTCGGTTCAGCGGCCAGTTGACCACCTCTCCCCCGCGCACCCAGCGAGATCCGATGGCCAGCTCAGCTCCGCCTCGTACGGCTTTGAGAAGCAGAGGCAGGTCGCGGCCCCGGTGAGAGCCGTCGGCGTCCATCTGGCAGATGACGTCGTAGTCGTGGGCCAGCGCCCACGTGAAGCCGGCAACATATGCCGGTCCCAGGCCTGCCTTTTCGGTTCGGCGCATAACGTGCACGCGGCCATCGCCGAGCTCTTCAGCCCAGTCGGCTGTTCCGTCCGGGGAACCGTCGTCAATGACGAGAACATCGACATCAGGCGAGTATTCGAATATCGCCTTCAGCGTGTTCGGCAGCGATTCGCGTTCGTTGTACGTGGGGATGCAGACGAGTACGTGCATCAGGAGTCCAGTTCGACCGGTTCGCCTGCGCTCCACAGCGACACGAGCTCCGGAAGCGGAGTGCCCGGGGTCAGATCCGGCAACCCGGGCGTTCCTGAACGCGGGTCTGTGCTCCACGCCGCAACGCGTTCGTCAGCAGCCTGAACAACCAGGTTCTCAACCTTCCACCGTGCAATGTCCGCACGGCTGCCCGGCGCGATCACTCCCCCGCCGAAGTTGCCTAGCGCACGTTCGGCAAAGCGCGTCAGGCAGTTGAACGCAGCACGACCGCTGAGCGTGGAACCGGGGGCGAAAATCGCCTGCCGCATGGCCTCCCACGGTTCACATGACGAGGCGAAGCTCACCTGTGCGCCCTCGCGCAGCAAAGCACCGACCGGCTGGGCAAAAGTGCGCGGGTTCACAGTGAGCGGAAGGGGCGACTGGCCGAGCGGGTCTGCGAAGTCTTCGGGAATCTGCACATTGGCGAACACGCGCCAGCCATTGCGGGCCGCGTGGCGCTTGAAGTCCGCGTCTGCCAGAGCCTCGATATAGCTATTCAGGGCTTCGAGGTCATCAAGGATGACATACACGGCTGCGTCAGGGCGGTCGTCCGGCAGTCCAACGTGAGCACGCCGGTCACCCGTGCCGTCGAGGCTGTAGCCGACAACGCGCAGCGGACCAGCATGCTCTGCGAAGGTCCTAAGCTGCTCGTCGGTGCCGATTGCGTGGACAGACACGATTCCAGCCGCAAGAAAATCACGCGGGGTCGCTTCTTCGCTGCGCAGGTCGACCGTTGTGATCATGGCCGGGGCAGCGAAATCATCGTGCAGATCAATGAGCTCAGAGCCCATCGCCTGCGCGGCCTCATCGCCGCCCACCCAGTCCACGACGTCACCACTGACAGACGCGGCCGTCGCAAAGGGGTCGGCACTGCTGTAGACATCACCGTTGTACAGAACGAAATTCACCACCCTGCGATTCTTGCAGACGTTCCCCCGGCGTGTGATGGCGGCTCGGGTAGGCTGAGCCGCGTGAGCAGACTCGTCGTTCTCGATACCCCCGCCCTGTACTACCGGTCTTTTTACGCTCTGCCCTCGAGCATCACAGCCGCAGACGGCACACCGGTCGGGGCTCTGCGCGGCCTGCTGGACACAATTGCGGGCCTGGCTGACGATCTTCGCTCCACGCGGATCGTCGCAGCCATGGACGGCGACTGGCGACCGGCCTTTCGGACAGCCATCGTCCCGGAGTACAAAGCTCAGCGCGTACAGGACGAAGAGACGGGATCGGAAACTCCCGACGACCTGAAACCGCAGATCCCCCTCATCCGCGAAGCCCTCCGACTGGCGGGGATCCCTGTTCTCGAAATCCCCGAAACAGAAGCCGACGACATCATCGGATCCTTTGCCGCGCAGATGGGCCCGGATGACGAACTCGTAGTTGTCTCCCCCGACCGAGACCTCATTTCAGTGCTGCGCGAAGACCGCAGAATCCAGCTGCATCGGCCCCGTCCGAAGGGCCAGTGGGCACCGCTGACATATGCGGATGTGCCCACCGAATACGGGGTTAAGGGTGGGGCTCCGTACCGCGAAATGGCCGCCCTGCGCGGGGATCCTTCCGATGGTCTGCCCGGAGTTCCCGGCATCGGCGAAAAGACCGCGGCAAAGCTGCTGGCCGGCTACGGCGGCCTGGACGAACTCTTCCGTGCGGCAGCCAGCGGAGCAAAAGACCACGGCCTGAGCCCCAAACGCGCTGCGGCTCTCTTAGAGAACGAAGACGCAGTGCGCCGAGCCGAAAAGGTCATGACGGTTCTAGAAGACCTCGATGTCCTGTACGCCGCCCAGGATGCCGCGGCGGTGCCGCAGCGCATGAACCGCGAAGCACTGCGAGCATTCGGCACCCAGTGGAGCACAGACCGGGCCGTTGCCCGCCTTCTGAAGACACTGGGTGGCGAGGTGCCGCCGACACCCGCCGGCACCTCGCCGGCTGTCGACCGACGGGTGAGCAAGAACCAGCTCCCCGCCTTCACGGGCCCGTCCTGGACCACGTCCGAACTGTGGGGCTTTGACCTCGAAACAACGGGACTGGACCCGCACACCGTGCATATTGTGACGGCCGCCTGCGTGCGCCTCGGCAGGGTGAACGGCGGCGTCTCACCGCTGGAGACCCGCACGTGGCTGGCCGACCCGGGAATCGAGATCCCCGAGGCCGCCAGCAGCGTGCACGGCATCACCAGTGACTACGCGCGTAAGCACGGAGCAGACCGCACCGCTGTTGTTGCCGAAGTGATTGCGTGCTTGGAGAGCATACGCCGCCGCGGCGGCAACGTTGTCGGACACAACATCGTCTACGACCTCACGGTGCTCGAAGCTGAACGCCGCCGCTTGGGACTGCCCACACCCGTTGCCGATGTTCTGCCGCCTATTTTCGACACCCTGGTCCTTGATCGGGAAGTGGACCGTTTCCGCAGGGGCAAGCGGACGCTCGCAGACCTGTGTACCGTGTGGGGTGTCGAGCTGGACAACCACCACGACGCTCTGGCTGATGCGACTGCCGCCGGCTGCATTCTGTGGGCCATGGCGGACAAACATCAGCTGCTGGCTTCTGGATCGGGCGAAGAGCTGCACGCAGCACAGATCGAATGGAAGCGTGCACAGGCGGCTGATCTCGAGGAGTTTCTGCGTTCCAAAGGGCGCCACGCTACGATAAACCCCGATTGGCCTCTGGAAATCTAAAGCTGAGAGGAACGACTATGGGCTTTTTCGACCGACTGCTGGGCCGCCCCGGAGCGCAGGCAGACAAACGTGTCGGCTGGTTCGCAAAAGCCCAGGACGACCTCGATCGCTACGGCGAAGAGTACGCGGATCTGCCGGATGAAGAACTGGCAGAAACCGCAGCGAAGCTGTTCACCCTGGAGGACCGCCGCGAATCGCTCACCCGCTACGCGGCGCTTGTGCGAGAAGCTGCTGACCGGGCGCTGGGCGAACGGCCCTACTTCACACAGCTGAAAGGCCTCATCGGCTTGCTCGACGGCATGGTCGTGCAGATGCTTACGGGTGAGGGCAAGACCCTTGTCGGCGCGATGGCTGCAGGCGGCTACGCGCTGCAGGGCCGCACCGTTCACGTGGTGAGCGTCAACGACTACCTGGCTGCCCGTGACGTCGAGTGGATGCGTCCCCTGTTCGACCTGCTGGGTGTGACCGCAGCATCGGTGGGCGAATCTGATTCGGAAGAGTCTCGCCGAAAGTCCTACACGCAGGAAGTCGTGTACGCCTCGGTGCAGGAAGTCGGCTTTGACACTCTGCGCGACCGTTTCCTCACTCAGGGCCAGAAGCCCCGCATTGCCCAGCGTGATGTCGTGATCGTCGACGAGGCTGACTCGGTTCTCATTGACGAGGCGAGGGTCCCGCTGGTTTTGGCCGGCACCGCAAGCGTCGAGCAGGTCGATGCCGAGATCACGCGCCTTGTTGCCGGGCTGGAAGCCGGCAAGCACTACGAACTGTCTCACGATCGCACCGCTGTGTCCCTGACGGAAGCCGGCATCGACGCCGTCGAAGAAGCCCTTGGCGTGGACCTATACGGTGACGATGCGGAAACGCTGGCCGCGGTCAACCTCGCCCTGTACGCACTGGCCGTTGTCCACCGGGATGTCGACTACCTCGTTGTCGACGGCAGCATCAAGCTGATTTCGGATTCCCGAGGCCGCGTTGCTGACCTGCAGCGTTGGCCAGATGGCCTGCAGGCCGCCGTTGAAGCCAAGGAAGGCCTGACAACGTCGTCATCCGGTGAAATCCTCGACCAGATGACAGTCGAAGAGCTCATCCAGACCTACAGCACCGTGTGCGGTATGACGGGTACTGCGCTGGCCGTCGGCGATGACCTCAAAGAGTTCTACGACCTCGAAATCAGTGCTGTTGAGCCCAACGAGGAGGTCATCCGCATTGATGAGCCAGACCGCCTGTACACGTACCAGGAGTCCAAAGAGCGGGCTATTGTCGACCAGGTTCTCGAAGAGCACCGCGAAGGTCGGCCGATCCTGATCGGCACCCGTTCGGTTGCTGAATCCGAAAGCCTCGCGCACAGGCTCAAGCAGCGCGGAGTCGAGGTCAGGGTTCTCAACGCCAAAGACGATTCACGCGAAGCAGACATCATTGCCCGGGCCGGTGAATCCGGCGCTGTCACCGTGTCTACCCAGATGGCAGGCCGCGGAACCGATATTCGCCTAGCTGACGACGAGGCACGCGACGCGGGCGGTCTGCTCGTCATCGGCGCTGGCCGCTATGACTCATCACGCCTAGACGATCAGCTGCGCGGACGCTCCGGCCGCCAGGGCGACCCGGGAACATCAGTGTTCTTCACCAGCCTGGAAGACGAACTGCTCACCCGCGTTCCCGAAATCCAGCGCTTTGTGGAAGACGGCGACGAAACCGGCTTCATCCAGTCGCGCAAAGCGGCCCAACTGGTCGAACACGCCCAGCGCATGGCTGAAGGTGAAAACACCGGCGTCCACCGTGACACCAGGCGCTTCAACGACCTCATGTCGAAGCAGCGCAAACAGGTGCTCAGCCGCCGCGAGGCTGTGCTCACGGAGGACTACGGCATTGATGAGCTGCTGGAAAAAGTCAGAGACCGTGACGATGTCAAGTCCGCAGGCGACGACGCTGTTCGTGACGCGCTGCGCGATATTCTCCTGTTCCAGATCGACGACCGCTGGGTGGCCCACCTGGCGTTTCTGAACGATCTGCGTGAAGGCATTCACCTGCGCACACTGGCAAAAGAGCGTCCGCACGAGGCGTTCAACAAGGAGTCCATGGCGCAGTTCAGCCAGTTCTGGACTGATGTCATGGCAGGCACCGAGGACGTGCTCGAGGAAGTCGAATTCACCTCTGACGGGGTCGATCTGCCGGCCATCGGCATGAAGCGGCCCTCGTCAACGTGGACCTATGTTGCCGCCGAATCGACCTTTGGTTCCGATATCGAGGCTGTGGTCAAGCGGATTCGCCGCTGATATCAGTAGTGGTCCATGACCACGCCGCGGCGCATAGCGTCTGCAGCGCGAGCAATTGTCTCCGCCGATTCTGGGCCCACAACGTTCTCAATCTGGCCCAGGACGTCGAGTGTCTGCTTGGCCCAGCGGACGAAGTCACCGGCTGAGATGTCTGTGCCCTCGAGCGCTGCGGCAAGATTTTTGCCGTCTGTCCACCTGTAGATCGGCACGGCAATCCCGGATTCAGGCTCTGGGGTGATGGCCGTTCGAGCATCGCTTTCGGTCTTTGCGAGTGTGCGCCACAGGTCTTCCAAAGCGCCCACGCACTGTCGCAGAGTTTGAGTGGGCATGCGCGTATGGGTCAAAAGCTCGCGCCTGCTTTCATACACGAGGCACGACGCCATTGCCGCAGCTTCCGGTTCTGTCAGGCCCTCCCACAGTCCGGCGCGCACCGACATGGCGATCAGCAGGTCCCGATCACCGTAGATGCGCCGCAGAATCGCGGTGTCATCCGGCAGGAATTCCAGGGTCCGCAGAACCGAGCAGACTCGGTCGAACACCTCGGCAATTGACGAGGTGCGCGATGTTATCTGGCTGGTGAGCTTTGCTCGGTCGCGTTCAAGCCGGTGTGCCCTTTCGGCCCACCGGGCGTGCTGTTCGCGTTCGGGGCAGTCATGACACGGGTGGGCGCGCATCTGCTGGCGCAGCGCGTCAACATCCTCCGAACCGACCTTAGGGCCCTTGGTCTTGCGCACCTGAACAGTGGCCGGATCTTTGACGCGTCCCTGTTCGATGGCCTGATCCAGGATGTCGAGCAGGCGGTTGCGTTCACGCGGATTACGGTGATTGAACTTTCGCGGGCTTTTGATTTTGCCGAGGCTCACCGCAGGTTCTGTGACTTCGTGCGGGCGCAGGTGCCACACCTTGCCGGCGCTCGTGAGCACGGTCGGCAGACGCAGGCCGGTGTGGTCGTTGTGCATGGGATTGAGCACAACGCATGCGCCGAATTTCAGCCTTGACGGCAGGAGGATGACACTGCCGAACTGCAGGTGCGACAGAGATTCGACAACGTCGCGCTGCTTGAGCTTTGTGCGCTGCTTGCCCGCCTGCTTCTCCATTTGCGCAATGGAAAGGCGGTAGCCGAAGTACTCCGAGAAATCACCCCGGTCGCACTGTGCGGCCTCCCTGTAGCCGGCAAGCGCTTCGTCTGTTTTGCGCACCCGTTTGGCAAGGCCGACAACTGATGAGTCGGCCTGGTACTGGGCGAACGAGGTTTCCAGCACCTTCCGTGCGTCATCGTGAGTCATGCGGGCAAGCAGGTTCGCAGCCATGTTGTAGGTGGGCACAAAGCGGCTGTTGAGCGCGTAGGTTCGCTTAGAAGCAAGGGAGGCGATGTCAGCGACTTCGATCGTGGGATGCCACACCGTGACCGCGTGCCCCTCGATGTCGATGCCGCGTCTGCCGGCACGGCCCGTCAGCTGCGTGTACTCCCCCGGCGTGATCTGCACGTGGGATTCGCCGTTGAACTTCTTGAGCTTGTCGAGCACCACCGAACGGGCCGGCATGTTGATGCCCAGAGCCAGCGTTTCGGTTGCGAACACAACCCGCATGAGTCCTTCGACGAACAGCTTTTCGACAAGCTCCTTGAACTGCGGGATGAGACCGGCGTGATGGACGCCGAAACCGGACATGAGACCGGCGGCGAAAGAACGGAAGCCGAGGACACCGAGGTCTTCGGCGACCAGGGACTCTTCGAGTTCTTCCAAGGCAGCAGCGATCTTGCGCTTTTCATTCTTCGTGGTCAGGTCCAGACCCGCGGCCAAACAGTGATCGAGCGCTTCATCGCAGCCCTTGCGGCTGAAGATGAAGAAAATGGCCGGCAGCAGCGACAGTTTGTCGAGTTCCGCGATGACAGCAGCCCGAGCCGGGCGCATGAAGCGGTGCCGAGCTCCGCCTCGGCGGCGGTCACGGCGGGAGCCGAAACCGGAGTACGGGCGGACAGCAGCCTCGAGACCCTTGTTGATGTCTTTGCCGTTCGGCGCGAACAGCGGCATCAGATCAGTGCCGACGGCAACGTGGTTGTGCAGCGGAACCGGACGGTGTTCGGACACGATGATGTCGGTGGTGCCGCGAACCTCTGCCAGCCAGGCACCGAACTCTTCCGCGTTCGACACGGTTGCAGACAAGCTGACAAGCAACACGTGAGCCGGCAGGTGGATGATGACCTCTTCCCACACCGGTCCGCGGAACCTGTCCCCCAGGTAGTGCACTTCATCGAGCACCACAAAGCCGAGTTCAGACAGATCAGTGCCCGAATAGATCATGTTGCGCAGAACCTCGGTTGTCATGACGACGATCTGCGCATCGCGGTTGATGCTCGTATCCCCAGTCAGCAGGCCAACGCGGTCAGCCCCGTACGCCTCAACGAGCTCATTGAACTTCTGGTTGGACAGAGCCTTAATCGGCGCGGTGTAGAAGACACGCACTCCGCGGGCAACAGCCAGCGCAATCGAGAACTGAGCGACAACAGTCTTACCAGCACCCGTGGGTGCGGCAACAAGAACAGAGTGATCATCCTGCAGACTGCGGCATGCGCGCAGCTGGAAGTCATCGAGTTCGTAGTCCAGGGAACGGCGGAAAGCCTCCAGTGGTGAACCCGCTTCGCTCTGGCGCTGGAGAAACTGTGAATATGCGTCAGCCGGAGACAGGTTGGATTCCATGTCCCCCAGTCTACTCAGTCAATAGGTTCGACCCACGTGCCGTCGGCGATCCGGCGGCGCTTGCGGCCCCGATCGATGATCGCGCAGATGAGCCAGGCCAGAAAGAACATGAACAGCATCGGGATGACCAGGTAGAACATCGACACGGCATCTGGCGTGGGTGTGGCAATAGCGGCGAAGACGAAGACGAGCACCACCAGCCACCGCCAGGACCGGCGGATGGTCCTGGCTGACAGCAGGTCGAGCATGTTGAGCCCCACCATGAGGACAGGCAGCACGAAGGCAGCACCGAAGGCGATGATGACGACGGTGACGAACGACAGGTAGTCCTGTGCGGGAACGATGTACGAGGTTCCCTGCGGCACGAGTCCGCCCATTGTGCGCACCGCATTGGGCAGAGCGAAGAACGCAAGGGCGCCGCCGGCTAAGAAAAGCGGCAGCGCGGTGCCGAGGAAGCCGATGGTGTAGAGCTTCTCCTTGCGGTGCAGCCCGGGCATGATGAACGCCCAGATTTCGTAGAGCCACACCGGGGCAGAAAGGATGATGCCGATGAAGATCGAGATTTTGATCTTCATGTCGAAGGGCGAAACGACACCGGCGAAATTGAGCATGGCGGTTTTACCATCCGCTGCTGCAATGTCATCCAGCGGCTTCTGCAGAAGACCGAGAACGTCGTCGTAGAGGAACCAGCCGAGAACCGAGGCGATGAGCAGGGCAACGGCTGCCACTATCGCCCTGTTGCGAAGCTCCCGGAAATGATCGAGGAGCTTCATTCGCTTCTGCGGATTGCCCTTCAGCGGCAGGCGCTTGCGCGGGCTCACTTTCGCTTGTCGTCGTCCGCTTCGGTCTGCGCCGATGCCTGTTCGCCGGCGCTGTCAGAGCTGCCGGGCTGTGCGTTCTTTGATTCGATGGAACTGGGGTCCTTGGGAGCTGAGACGCTCGGTTCGTCCTTGCCGAAGTCCTTCATTTCGTCGCGGAAGATCTTCATCGACTTGCCGACGTTCTTGGCGACACCGGGCAGGCGGGAAGCGCCGAAGATCAGAACGATCACCAGAACGACGATGACGATTTGCCAGATTCCGGGTCTCACATGTGCTCCTTAGTTGTCAGCGTGCCCCACCAGTGTACTCGCCTGCTTCGCCTTGTTCGATAACGCGCTTCAGAATGCCGAGCGCGTTGGCCAGATCGGGCACCGGGTCGATTGAGCGGATCCAACGGCCCCACTGCAGAAGCTGACGATCCAGCCACGCCTGAGAGAGAACCGTGATGGTGCCGTAGGCGATGCCTGCTGCGTCGTCGAACTCAACGTCGCGAAAGGCGAACTCGTCCAGAATCCACGCCGCTGCCGAGGCGAAGCCAAAGCGGTAGTCAATGGGTTCTTCTGTTTTCTGGGGTGCAGGAGCGATGTCGGCGGCGCCGTCTGCCAGAGCGGCTGTTTCGATGTTGTCGACGCTGAACGTGCGCTCTCCCCCGGAGGTTTCACAGTAGGCGTCGAGGTACCAGCGGCCGGCCAGCCGCAGTCCGTGGGGACGGATGACGCGGCGGGTGAGTTCGTCCCGAGATGTGACGTAGTAGTCAATCACGATGGGCGTGCCGGAAGCTGAAGAACTCTGCAGGGCGCGGCGCAGGTCATCCGGAACGGCGGGCACGTCGACAACGGGCTCAGCCGAACGGTCGGCTGACTGCAGCTTGGCGCGCAGGTTTTCGATGCCGGCGACGTCAGGGTGAGCAGCCTGCAGATAGTCAAGCGCCACAACGAGGCTCGAGGCTTCCGCACCGCTGAGCCGCACAGGGGCATCGACTTCCGCGGCGTTCTCAATGAAAACGCCGTCGGGTCCCCAACGAGCGTCAATGAGGTCATCCGGCATGTGGCCGGGCCGACCGCTGACGAACAGCAGCTGAAGATCGTCTTCGATCGTTTCAACAGGGACGTTGAAGTGGGCGGCGAGGTCTTCCAGCTGCGTACCCGGATTCGCCGTGATGAAAGGAACGAGCCCCAACAGGCGCGACAGTCTCTGAGTTGCTTCACACATGCGCGTCTCCCCCGTTGTCAACCGACTCCAGTGCCGCCAGGGTGGCCTGAGCAAGCTCCACGTGGGCTTCGCGCAGTTCCTGCGGGGAGACAACGCTGACGCTGTCGCCGAACCCGAGCAGCTCTTCGGCGAAGGACTGCAGATCAGCAAACGGCACCTCGTACGTCCCGTCGGCGGTTTTTGTACCCCTCAGACGCAGGGGCCGGCCCTTGCCGGGCACGAGGCGGAGCACGGCTTTCTGCGTGTGGGTTCCGGTGTGTGCGGTCTCGCCTACCGCGCGGGGACTGACCGCGAAGTCTTCCGGCACTGCGTGGCGAAGAGATTCGGCCAGTGGCGTAATGCGTCCGACGATGCGGGACAGGCGGAAGGCACGCTGCGCTTTGCGCTCGAGGTCGTAGCCGACCACGTAGGTCTTCTCACCGCGGGTCAGCAGACAATATCCAACGACTTCGCGTCGCGAAGGGGCTGAGCCGGGCTTTCGATACTGAAAGCGCATGGGGCGCCGGTCAGCCACGTACGCCATGACTTCGGCATAGCGGCTATCAACAGCTCGCAGATCAAAAGCCGCGGCCGTGTCGATGCTTCCTGCCGGAGGGGCGGCTTGGCCACGCAGCTTGTTCACGGCTGCGACTGCCGCGCCGGAAACAGCGGAGCTGCGCATGACGTCGAGTGCGGCAGCCAGTAGCGAAATGTCCTCGGGACTCAGATCGATGGGCGGCAGCAGGTAGTCTTCGTCGCTGATCCGGTAGCCGTAGGCGGACTCGCCGGTGAACGGGTCGGACCAGTCGGTCGTGCTGATCTCAATGCCCAAATCCCGCAGTGCCTTCTTGTCGCGGTTGAACATCCGGTCGAAGGCTTCATCGTCTTTGTCGCGGTAGTCCGCGATTGTCTGGCGCAGAACATCGCGGTCGAGCCAACCGGAAACCGACCGCAGCGCGATGAGCAGGTTGAGCAGGCGCTCAGTCTGCCGACGCGCGCGGCCGGTCTTCGGACGGTCGATATCGGACATTGTCAGGCGATGGCCTCGAGATCGCAGACGAAGATAAGCGATTCACCCGGTGCGATGACACCGGGCACGCCCTGGCTGCCATACGCCAGGTGAGAGGGAATCCGCAGGGTGCGACGGCCGCCTACCTTCATGCCGAGCAGGCCCTGGTCCCAGCCGGGAATGACCATGCCGACGCCGACGCGGAAGTTCAGCGGCTGACCGCGGTCCCAGCTGGCATCAAACTGTTCGCCAGTGGAAAAGCCGACGCCGACGTAGTGAACGCTGACGGTGTCGCCGGCCTGGACTTCGCGGCCGGTACCCTCAATGTCGTCAATGATTTCGAGTTCTGTTGGGGCGCTTTCGCCGGGGAATTCGACTTCGGGTTTAGTGCGGGACACGAGAATCTCCAATCAGTTTGCGGCGAGAATGTCGACGACGAACACGAGAGTTTTGTTTGGGCCGATGTTCGGTGGGCTGCCGGCTTCGCCGTAGGCCATGTCCGGCGGTGCAATGAGCAGAACCTGCGAACCCACCTTCTGGCCTTCAAGACCTTCAGTCCAGCCCTTGATCACGCCGTCAAGCGGGAAAGTGGCCGGCTGACCGCGATCCCAGGACGAGTCAAAGGTCTTCGAGGAGTCATCCCACAGCCACCCGGAGTACTGAACCGTGACTTCCTGGTCCTTGCTGACCTTGGGGCCGTCACCTTCGATTGTCGGTTCGACGATGAACTTTTTCGGCGGATCGCCCTCGGGCTTGCTGATCGACGGCTTGCCGTTCTTATCGCGGCTGACCTGTGGGAGATCCTTCTTCTGCGGAAGCTCCTTGCCTTCGGCACGGGTCTTGAGCTCTTCGGTCTTCACAACGTCGATGACGTACAGGATGCTCGGTCCGTTTTCACCAGGGGTGGCGAGAGCAACGCGGGAGCCGACCTTCTGGCCGACGAGAGCATCGACGAGTTCCTTGGCAACCTGCTCTTCGTCCATGGGGAAGCCGGAGGGCTTGCCCTGGTCGTAGGTGGTCTGCTGGTTCTTCGGATCGTTGCCGTCGACGGTCGTCATGTGGGCGGTGACCTGTTCGCCGTCCTTGATGACGTCGCCGTCGCCTTCCGTGTAGACCTTTGATTCGGCCTTTTCGACGGCAAAGGGAGCTTCGAACTCGACCTTCGGCTTTTCGCCTTGCTTACCGCTGACCTTGACACCGTCGAGGCTCGTGGTTTTAGCCTCCTGTGCCTGCTGTGTTGCTGTGTTGTCAGCGCTCTGATCATCGCCCTTAGAGCAGCCTGTCAGAAGAAGCGCTGCGATGGCGGCGGAACCGATCACCTGTCTGCGCACGTAGATACATCCCTTTCGATAGCTCACGCCAATCCTAGTGGGGCGAGTCTGGGCCTCGGCTGAGTGTCCTCAGGCTCAGATGACCGGTTCGGCAAGAGCCTCTGTCAGGGCGCGAGCCCTGTCGTCCTCAGTTGCGAACGGATCGCGGAGAACCACAGCCTTCTGAGTTTGGTCGTTCAGCCGCAGGTGCACCCAGTCGACCGTGAAATCACGGCGGTGTTCCAATGCCTGCGCAATGAATTCGCCGCGCAGTTTGGCTCGAGTGCTCTGCGGCGGTGTGCTCATTGCCCGCTGGGAGTCTTCCGGTGGCACGGCGCGCTTGGCCAAGCCGGCCTGCTCGAGTTTGGGGAACAGCCCGATGCCGGGGGTGACATCGTGGTAGGCGTAGTCGAGACGCGTGATCTTCGGATCTTTCAGGCTTAAGGATTCGCGTTCGAGGTAGCGGTCAAAGAGCTTCTTCTTGATGGCCCAGTCGATTTCAGTGTCGACCGAGCTGAAATCACCGCTTTCAACTGCCTCGAGAACGCGCTTCCACCGGTCGAGTACGCGCTGTGCGGTTTCGTCGCTGCCGAGGCTGTGGTCGCCCCTGTCTGCGAGCTTCTGGGCGTGCTCCCAGTAGAAGCCCAGCAGCTCAAGCGGGGTCGTGGTTTCGCCAGAGCGCAGCTCCAGCTGAGCAGTCCCGGTGAGGTCGCGGGCCACGGTGCGGATATCCCGGATGGGATTGCGCAGAGTGTGGTCTGCAAGGGGCACACCGGTTTCCAGCAGGTCAAGCACGAGACCTGCCGAACCGACTTTGAGTTCGGTCGTGGTCTGCGACATCGAGGAATCGCCGACGATCACGTGCAGTCGGCGGTATTTTTCGGCATCGGCATGGGGTTCATCGCGGGCGTTGATGATCGGCCTGGAGCGGGTGGTCGCTGATGACACGCCCTCCCACATGACGTCGGAACGGCCGGATAGGCCGTAGACGATATCGCCGTGCAGCGGTTCGACTTTTGTCGCGTGGCCGCTGAGCGACGCCCGCTGGGAGTCAGCTGCGGGCATATCGGTGCTGGCGCGGGCGGGAATGACGCAGCCGGCACCTGCAATGAGCTGCCGGACCACGAGGAACGGCAGCAGCGAGGTGGTCAGGCGCGTGAAGTCCATGGTGCGGCGCACGAGGAAGTTTTCGTGGCTGCCGAAGGAATTGCCCGCTGAATCACGGTTGTTCTTCAGCATGTGGGCTGTTCCGTCGAGCCCGTCAGCCGTCAGTTCACGCTGGGCGGTCTCGAGATTCTGCGTCAGCAGCAGGGTGCCGGCTTCTTCTTGCGCAATGAGCTCATCGAGCGTTGAGCATTCCGCAGTCGCATATTCGGGGTGAGATCCCACGTCCAGGTACAGGCGACCGCCGTTGGCCAAAAAGGCGTTGGACGAACGGAACCTGCTGACGACCGGTTTGAACAGGTAGCGTGCGGTTTCTTCGGGACCCAGGTGCCTGCCGCTGCCGGCGGAGTAGGTCAGACCGTACTCTGTCTCAATGCCGTAGATGCGCTTCATGCTTCTCCCCCGATGATCTGCTCGACGATCTCTGTGTTCAGCCGGCGGAATTTCCTGTGTCCTTCAGCGTTGCGGTCCAGCAGTGCGGCTTCGATGTGCTGGGCGGGAATCGGAGCGTCGACACCAAGAGCGCTGGCTGCCCACCGCAGGACTTCTGCACTCGTCATGGCGGTCGTGTCGATTTCAGCCAGCTTCTGGCTGTGCGCTTCCGAGTCCCCGCCGATGATGACCGCACTGGCCTCATCGGCAACTGAACCGTCATAGGAGAGCCTGTAGATCCTGTCGTCGTCAGCATCAGCACCGAGCTCGGCGACGATGATCTCAACCTCGAAAGGTTTCGATTCGGTTGTGAAGACAGAGGCCAGCGTCTGGGCGTAGGCATTTGTCAGCCCTCGCGCAGTCACATCCGCCCTGTCGTAGGAGTATCCGCGCAGATCCGCATAGCGCACACCTGCCTGGCGCAGCGACTCGAACTCGTTGTACTTGCCGACTGCTGCGAACCCGATTCGATCGTAGATCTCAGCAATCTTGTGCAGTGTTGTCGACGGGTTTTCGGCAACGAGCGCAATCCCGTCTGAGCAGCGGGCAACAAGGACGCAGCGGCCGCGCGAAATCCCCTTCCGGGCAAACTCAGCCCGGTCCTTCATGAGCTGTTCGGGTGAAACGTAGAAGGGCATGCTCATGCCGAACCGCCTCCTCGGCGTGCTGCGACCTCAGCTGCCGCGGCCAAAATGACGTCAGTCTCGACTTCGCTGGCACCGTCGGAGTCAACCACCATCATGGTCGGCCCGATGCGGCGGATGAGGTCTGGTCCGGCGGTTCCCGAATCGTCGTCGGCGGCGTCGAAAAGGGCTTCGACTGCCACCTCGACAGCTGCTTCTTCGCTTAAGCTGGGCTTCCACCTCTTTTTGAGCGAACCGCGGGCAAAAGTCGAACCGGAGCCAACCGAGTGGTAGTCCTCTTCTTCGTACCTGCCGCCCGTGACGTCAAACGAGAAGATCCTGCCGGGAGTTTCGCCTTCTGCCTTCTGGTCGACACCGGCGAACAGCGGAACAACGGCGAGACCGCGCAGCGCGAAGCCGAGATTGGCTCGCAGCATTGAAGCCAAACGGTTGGCTTTGCCGTCAAGGGACAGGACCGTGCCCTCGATCTTTTCGTAGTGTTCGAGCTCCAACTGGAACAGCCGGACGAGCTCAAGCGCAATACCCGCGGTTCCGGCGATGCCGACAACCGAGGCGTCATCCGCCCGGTGAACCTTCTCCATGGTGCGGCTGGCAATGAGCGAACCGATGGTCGCTCGGCGATCGCCGGCCATGAGCACACCATCTGCCGTTGTCAGTGCGACGATGGTCGTAGCGTGCGGGGCGATGCTGTCCGACACCGGAAGGTCACCCGAAGGCAGCACGTGCGGGGCAACAGTCCGTGCGAACTCAACAAAGGAGTTCGAGGCGGTGCTCAGATAGGCGGATGACAGACCTGTCACTGTCCGCCCTTCTGCACGAAGTTCTTCACGAAGTCTTCGGCATTGGTCTCCAGTACGGAGTCGATGTCATCGAGGATGTCGTCGAGACCCTGCGTGTTGATCTGCGCCTGGCCTCCGCCGACGTTCAGATCGCCGGGTTCTTCCGGTCCTTCTGCTCCGCCTGAGTGCCTGTGAATCTGATCCTGACCAGCCATTGTTCACATCCCGTAGTCGTCTGTGCTGTTGTTGTCGATTGTAGTGACACCGAGTGCAGCCAACAGGCTGTCGGTGTCAACGGCCCTGCTCAGCCGCTCTTCAAGAAGTTCGCGTGTGCCCTTGAGCGGTTCGCTCATGGGGATTCTGACTGCAGAATCGCCCCGGCGCATGACGATTGACTCCCAGCTGGCGGCAACGAGGTCTTCGCGCAGCCGGTCGACGACCGTGCCGCGCAGATAGGCGCGCGTGTCCTCCGGCGGGGTCGTCATGGCGCGCTCGACCTCTTCGTCAGTCGTGAGCCTGCGGAAGCGTCCTGCCCGCTCCAGCCGGTAGAACAGTCCCTTCTCCTGGCGGACGTCCGTGTACTGCACGTCGATGAGGGCGAGCTTCGGGCTGTTCCAGTCGAGGCCCTCACGCTGGCGGTAGCTGTTCATGAGCGCCAGTTTGCCAACCCAGTCAATCGAATCGGCCAGGCTCATGGGGTCGGTTGCAAGTCCTGTAAGCAGGCGATCCCATTCCGCAAGCACCTGCGCGGTCTGTTCGTCACTCGGATCTGCTGCTTCGGCGGCCGCCGTATAGAACGCGCGCTGAATCTCAAGTGCAGTCATGGTCGACCCATCAGCCAGTTCAAGCGGAGCGCTGAGGCTTAAGTCGTGCGACACCGTCTGCAGTGCGACTACCGGGTCAGCAAGTTCGATGACGGGTGCCAGACCCTGTTCGATCAAGCTCAACACGAGGCTCGTAGAGCCGAAGCGCACAAACGTGGCGACTTCGGCGAGAGTCGCATCGCCGATGATGACGTGCAGGCGCCGGTATTTGACGGGATCGGCGTGCGGCTCATCGCGCGTGTTGACGATCGGCCGGCGAAGGGTCGTTTCGAGTCCCACACACTCTTCGAAGAAGTCTGCCCGCTGAGAAATCTGGAAGCCGGGCTCTTCGCCTTCGCGCCCAATTCCCACCTTGCCGGCACCGCAGAAAATCTGCCGCGTGGCGAAGAACGGCAGCAGCCCTTCGACAATCTTCTCGAAGCCGGTGTTGCGGTCGACGAGGTAGTTTTCGTGTGTGCCGTACGAGGCTCCCTTGGAGTCCGTATTGTTTTTGTAGAGGTCGACCGGCTGCCCCGTTGTGAGCAGCTGTTTGACGGCCTCTTCTGCCACTCGGTCGCCTGCGCGGTCCCACGTGACGATGTCGCGCGGATTGGTGACCTCCGGCGATGAATACTCGGGGTGAGCGTGGTCAACGTAGAGGCGCGCACCGTTTTCCAGCACCACATTGGCCAAGTACTGCGCTTCCGGCTGGGCCTGCGGCAGGTGGGTCAGCTGGGATTCGTGTGCATCGGCCAGATTCATGAGGAAGCCGCGGGCATCCGCCAGGGGTGTTTCCGAACCGAAGTCCCAGAAACTCTGCGCGGACTTCAGGCCGCGCGGACCCGCGTAGGCGTCGACGACACGTGCGGAATCGCGCATGGGCGCTTGCGGGCGACCGCCGACGGCGACAATGCCGAACTCGGTTTCTGAGCCCATGATCCGCTGGACGGTGATCATTGTGCCTCACTGCCTTTCGTAGACTGTGGCCTGTGGCTAAGCGTTCTTCTCATATTTTCACTGCACTCGTCGCCGACATCATCTTGGTGATCGCCTTTGCGGCTGTCGGCTTCTACACCCACGCCCAGGTTCTCACGGTCGACGGCGTTGTTCAGACCTCGTGGCCTTTCCTGGTGGGCCTTGGGTGCGCGTGGATTCTCAGCGCGGCTTGGACCGCTCCCCTGGCACCCATGCGCACCGGTGTCGCGATCTGGTCGACGACGATCCTGCTCGGCATGATCATCCGCTTTGCAGTGGGTGCGGGAATCGCCGGGCCGTTCATCATCGTGGCCTCCGCCCTGAACTTCCTTACGCTGGTGGGCTGGCGTGTGATCGCCCGCGCTGTCGGCGGGCGATCAGCCAAACGCTGAAGCCAGCACAGGAGCAGTTCCTCAGATGAGGCTGCTGTTTCCCCTGGCGGTCTGAACGGACGAGGTGCCGCTGCCGGCACCGCTGTCCGCACGGCTTTCCCGTTCCGCGACATCGGCTGCCAGGACCAGGTGTGTGATCCTTTCGCCCTTCTTCCCAGAGATGCGAGCCCATTCGTCTGGGTTCGTCGTGTTCGGCAGGTCTTCGTGTTCGCTGAACTCTTCCCGGATGGCCCGGTACAGGTGATCCCACGTAATACCGTGTTCGCCAAGGTCGAGGTAGGCCTTGATGGCGTGCTTCTTCGCCCGATCGACGACGTTGGAGATCATGGCTCCCGAGGTGAACTCGGCAAAGTAGAGCATTTCGCGCCGACCGTTGGCGTAGGTCACTTCGACGAAGCGGTTGCGGTCGGTCTCGGCGTACATTTCCTCAACACAGCGTTCGATGAGGCTTTCGACGGCGGCGGCCTTTGTCGTCGTGATCTCAGATTCTGCGATCGGCAGGTCTTCTGTCAGGTATTTGCTGAAGATGTCTTTCGCGCCTTCCCTGTCGGGACGTTCGATGCGGATCTTCACGTCGAGTCGTCCGGGCCGGAGGATGGCGGGGTCGATGAGGTCTTCGCGGTTGGACGCACCGATCACGATGACGTTGTCCAGCTGTTCAACACCGTCGATTTCGGTCAGCAGCTGCGGAACGATCGTGGTTTCAACATCGGAGGACTTGCCGGTTCCGCGGGTGCGGAACAGGGCTTCCATTTCGTCGAAGAACACGACGACGGGCGAACCTGCCGTGGCCTTTTCGCGGGCGCGGGCGAAGATGGTGCGCAGCTGACGCTCGGTTTCGCCGACGTACTTGTCCAGCAGCTCCGGACCTTTGATGTTGAGGAAGTAGGAGCGGGTGTTCTCTCCGCCGCGACGCTGGGCAAGCGAGTTTGCAACAGCCTTTGCGATGAGCGTCTTGCCGTTGCCGGGAGGCCCGTACAGCAGGATGCCCTTGGGCGGCTTGAGTCCGTGCTCGGTGTACAGCTGAGGGTGTTCGAAGGGCAGTTCGACAGCATCGCGGATTTCGCTGATCTGTGCGGACAGGCCGCCGATGTCGGAGTACGAAATGTCCGGAACGGTTTCCAGCATGAGGGATGCCGTTTCGGCCCTTTCAAGCCTTTCGACAACCAGCCCGCTGCGGGAATCGAACACGAGCGAATCCCCCACTCGAACGGGCTTGTCGCGCAGCGGCTGAGCCAGTATCACGACCCGCTCTTCGTCCGTGGATGTCGCAGCGAGCACGCGGGTGTCGTCGATGAGTTCACGCACTGTGACCACCGAGCCTTCGTCAACAAAGCCGAGTGCTTCGACGATGACGAGGCCTTCGGTCAGGCGAACGCGTCGACCCGGTGTGAGGTCGCGCAGCGGAACTTCCGTGCTCACCGACAGGCGCATGGGGCGGCCCGCGTAGTGGACGTCGGCGAAGACGACATCGCCTTCGCGCACGGTGCCGAGCACGACCGCGTAGGAGTTCGGCGGTTCGGCGATCCTTTCGGCCTCGGTCTTCAGCCTGTCCAGTTCAGCCCGAGCAGCTTTGAGCGCTGTGCTGAGCTGTTCGTTGCGCTGGAAAGCTGAGAACAGCTGCTGGCGGAGGCCAGCTGCGTCCTGACGGACCTTCGACAGTTCTTGTCGCATTGTCGAATCATCCATTGAGCTCTCCTTCGCTGCTGTTGAGAATGTCGAGCCGGGAACCCGCCTCGCGGACGGAACGGCGGATCTTCTTCGGCGTGGGGTACTTGACCCCAACGGACTCGTCGGTGACTTCGGGACCGAACCACACGTCGAGGTCCTTCTGGTCCGGTTCGGCCTGCTGGCCGCGTTTTGTGCGGCGCAGCGGGGTTGTTCCCTGTGCCACGCGACGGGCGAAGACAAGGAAGCCGGTGTGGCCGATCATGCGGTGTTCGGGCCTGACTGCCAGGCCGTCGAGGTGCCAGTCGCGGACGGTTGATTCCAAAGCGTGCGGCTTTGTGTAGTTGCCCGACTCCTGCAGCGCCTGCACGGTGCGGGACATCTGTGTAACCGTCGCAACGTAGACCACGAGCACTCCGCCGGGCACAAGTGCTTCTGTCACAGCGTCGAGGCAGTTCCAGGGGGCGAGCATGTCGAGCACGACGCGGTCGACTTCGCCCGGTCCGTAGGCCTTGGGAAGCTCTTCGGCGAGGTCGCCCACCGTGATGTTCCACGCGGGATGTGGGCCTGCGAAGAAGTCAGAGATATTGCCCTCGGCAATCTGCGCGAATTCTTCACGCAGCTCAAAGGAGTGGACGCTTCCGGAATCGCCCACGGCTCGAAGCAGGGCGATTGTGAGAGCACCAGAGCCCACACCCGCCTCGACAACCCGGGCACCGGGGAAGATGTCACCGAAACCCGTGATCAGGGCTGCGTCTTTCGGATAGATGATCGCGGCACCGCGCGGCATTGAGAGAACGAAGTCCGAATACAGGGGTTTGAGCACCTGGTATTCAACGCCGACGGAATTCTGCACGGTCACACCGTCGGGCGCGCCGATGATGTCGTCGTGGGCGATGATCCCGCGATGAGTGTGGAACTCTCCGCCGGGTTTGAGGACGATGGTGTTCATCCTGCCTTTGGAGTCGGTCAGCTGGACCTTGTCTCCTGCTTTTAGAAGACCCCGACGGTCATCGGCGCCGGCCGGAACGGGTGCGGATTCAAGACTCATGATTCCCCAGTCTAGCCGGGCAGGTTCTGCTGTGAGGGCCCCTCGGGTGCAGTCTCAGTCTTCGAGAAGCTCGTGGAAGAACTCCTGCAGATCGATGATGCCTGCAAGCGTCGAACCCTCCATGATGAGGCAGAACTGCGCTTTGGGCCTGTGGGTGAGGGATTCCAGAAGATGCGGTGCGGAAATTCCGCGCGGCACGCCGATCCACGCACCCAGCGGACTAGAGAAATCGCCGACCACAGCGCTGCCGGGGCCGCCGACGGTCGTTGCCGATCTTTCTGCAAGCTGCCTGTTGAGCAGACCGGTGGGCAGACCTGAGCGGTCGAGGATCACCACCAGCGCTGCATCTTCAGCGGTTCTCGCGGCGTCTGCGGCGCGCAGTGTTTCTTCGACGTCCGCGTCGTAGGCCGCTGCGATTGCCGGTTGGATGACCTGGTCGAGGTCGTAGGTTTCCATGCGGCGGGCGCGTTTGGCGTGAGCCGCGGCATCAGCTGCCGAAACCCACAGCATGACCGCAATTGCTGTCGTCCAGATGACGGTCACGAGGTCCGGTTTGGATCCCACCGTGTAGGGGTATGCAACAGCGCCGACGACGAATCCGACCGCCACGATCCTGCCGATGAGGCTGGCGATCATGGTGCCGCGGAACTGGCTGCCGGTGAACCGCCAGATGAGCGCCTGCAGGGCCCACCCGCCGTCCAGCGGGATGCCGGGCAGCAGGTTGATGACGCCAAGTGCCACATTGGCAAAGGTCAGGGCGGCACACAGCAGCCACGGGATGCTTCCCGGACTGGAGTGATTCATGCCGATCCAGCCGCCTGCGGCAAGAATGATGTTGACGACGGGGCCCACGATCGACACGTAGAAGCTCGTCATCGCAGTGCGCTTCGCATCGTCATCGATTTTGGGTTCGAACTTGGTGAAGCCGCCCCACACGTTGAGTTCGATGACGGAAACCTTCTGTCCGCCGAGCGTGCCTGCAACACCGTGGGCGAATTCGTGCAGAAACACCGAGGTGAACAGAAGGATCGCGTAGAGGAACGCGACGAACATCGACGTCGGAACGCTCATACTGGGCGATAGCGTGCGAATGAAGGGCGCCAGAAGGGCCGTGATGAGGATCGCGGCAATGAACCACGTCCATGACAGCACAATGGGCGCGCCGAGGGCGCGGCCGATCACAAGGCCGCCGGCTGTGCCGTCCTTACTCGCATTCGCTTGAGACATATGCGCCATCCTAACTGCCGGAGTCGACAACATCGCGACCTTCGACCGCGTGCCTACTAGGCTGTGGTCATGGTCTCGCTCAATGCTCTTTCACCGTCACGCGCCAACGACTTCGTGTCGTGTCCGCTGAAGTTTCGATTCCGCACAATCGACAAGCTTCCCGAACCGCCGAGTGAAGCCGCGTTCAAGGGAACGCTCGTCCACTCGGTGCTTGAGGGGCTCTTCGACCTGCCCGCTGAAGAGAGAACTTCCGGAGCAGCGCGATCGCTCATCGAGCCGAGCTTTGCCGAACTTGAGAGCAAAAACACAGCGGAGATCGCAGAGCTCTTTCCCGACGAACCGTCTCGTTTGAAGCTGTTTGCGCAGGCAGGTGAACTCGTTGACCGCTATTTCACCCTCGAACTCCCAGACCGGCTTGAACCGGCGGGACGCGAGCAGTTTGTGCAGACGAAGCTGGACAACGGACTGCTGCTGCGCGGGTTCATTGACAGGGTCGACGTGGCTCCCGGCGGCGAAGTGCGACTCGTCGACTACAAGACCGGCAAGGAGCCCAAGCCTCAGTATTCGCGGGAAGCGGAGTTCCAGATGCGGTTCTACGGCGTCCTCAAGCACCGCACTGACGGCACTTTGGCCCACACGCTGCAGCTGATGTACCTAGGCTCCGGCACCATCAAGGCCATGCGCCCACAGATGTCGGACATTGAGAGGACGGAAGCGGAGATCCTGCACATTTGGGATGACATCGTGCAGGCTGCCCTCACGGACACCTGGCGGCCGAAGAAATCGCCCTTGTGCGGGTGGTGTCACTTCAAAGACATCTGCCCCGCCTGGGGCGGACGGGCCCCGGAAACCCCCGAAATCACTGCGATTGCCGGGCGATAGCCGCTCGCTGAAACTCTGCCAGCGACAGGCCTTCCAGGCTCTGGGCAATCGACCAGCGCGGGTCTTCGGGAATGTCAACGTGGCACGGCACGACGAGCGTGTGTGCCCCAGCACTTGAAGCTGAGAGTGCCCCATTGAGGGAGTCCTCAATCGCTATGCACTCCTGCGGGCGCAGACCGAGGGCCTTCGCTCCCACCTCGTAGGGTTCCGGGTGCGGTTTGCCGTGCTGAACCTCGTCACCGGTGATGACAGCATCAAAGGTGCCCTCGGGCAGGCTGGCGACAACAGCATCAGCCAGGGGGCGAAACGACATCGTGACCATTGCGGACGGAATCCCCGCTTCGCGCAGCTGTGCCAACAGCTCCCGCACACCGGGACGGAACGGCACGCGCTCCTGCACCTGGGCAATGACATCGCGCGTGAGCCGATTGATGATCTCCAGCGGCTCAAGCGGAACGCCGAGGTCGATGAACACCTGCGCTGAAACCGTAAGGGCATTGCCCACCAGCTTCAGCCCCTCTTCTTGTGACCACGGGAGGCCGAATTCGGCAGTCAGCCGATGTTCGGCTTCGATCCAGTACGGTTCGGTGTCGACGATAGTGCCGTCCATGTCCCATAGGACTCCAGAGAATTCCATGCTTCAACCCTAAGAGCTCTGCGCGGCTTTCGGGCAACACCCCGGTGAACACGACTAGGCTGGTCACATGGCATTTCTTCCGAGTCAAGACGGACAGATCGTGATCGTCGGCCTGCAGGGGCCCAACAGCCCCGACGACGCTGCGGCAGTCGTCATCGACATCCTCAAACGGCACCTGGACGACTATCACCTGATCGACGTCAGCGTGGCAGAAAGCTATGACCGCACGCAGTACCCGCCGTTCATCATCCGCTCCGAAGGGGAGCCCGTCGTCGTTCATCCGCAGGTCGTCGGCATCGAAGGCTCAATCGAGCGAGCCGGCAGGTTTGTGCAGACCCTGCTGGTCACAGGGCCGACGCCGCTCGACATGTGGGAAGAGCTCATCGAAGACCTGCTGATGCCGCTGCGCCCAGAAAGCGACGTCGTTATGCTCCTGGCCTCAGAGCCAGCCGCTGTCCCGCACACGCGCAGCCTGCCAGTCCGGCTGACATCAGAGGACCCGGACATCGTGGACATCTCAGAAGTCCAGACGGCGGAATACGAAGGAACAGCGAACCTGCAGGATGTCATGGCCGTGGCCCTGTACGAAAAGGGAATTCCCACAGTCTCGCTGACATGCGAGATCCCCGACTACGCGGCTCTTTCACCATCGCCGAAGGCGGCACTGGCCCTTCTGTCCGCGCTCGAAGACATCACCGGGATGACGTTCGACCCCGAGGATCTAACCGAAGCATCCCGAGCCTGGTCGGACAGCGTCGACATGTTCGCAGAATCAGACTCGGACCTTGCCAAGAGGATCGCGATGATGGAAGAAGAGTACGACCTCGCGACCGAGCACGACGGCGAAGACATTGCCCGGGAGTTCGAAAAACTGCTGCGCAGGCGCGAAGAGGACCGCTGATAGGCCTCAGGGACAGAAGTCAGAGCTTGATGCCCAGGAGAGCATCAACTGCGGCGACGACAGCCTGAGTGTTCTCGTCCGCATCTGCTTCGGTCTGCCGGGCAGCCGCCCAGTCGTCAATGACGCACAGCGCGTTGGGCGTGTCGAGGTCGTCCGCCAGTTCGCGGCGGATCTCGGCAACGACCTCAGCCGGATCAGACGAGTTTCCACAGCCGGCTGCTGCGCGCCAGGCTGCCAAGCGGTTCTCAGCGGCGGCCAGCACACCGTCGCTGTACTCCCAGTCCGACCGGTAGTGGTTGCCGAGAATCGCCAGGCGGATGGCCATGGGGTCGGTTCCGGCGGCTGTCAGGTTCGACACAAGCACCAGGTTGCCCAGGGACTTGCTCATCTTTTCGCCTTCGTAGGCGACCATGCCGGTGTGCATGTAGGCGTCGGCAAACGGTGTGTCCGTCAGGGCGATTGCGTGAGCCGCACCCATTTCGTGGTGCGGGAAGATGAGGTCTGATCCTCCGCCCTGCACGGTCAGCGGGTACCCCGCGTACTTGCCGGCGATGACAGCGCATTCGATGTGCCAGCCTGGGCGGCCCGGTCCCAGTTTGCCGCCGGGCCACTGCGGTTCGCCTTCGCGGGCAGCGCGCCACAGAAGAGCGTCCAGCGGATCTTCTTTGCCGGGTGTGTCTGGGTCTCCCCCGCGTTCGGGGAAGATTTCAAGCATGTGCTCGCGGCTGTAGTGCGATTCTGAACCGAACGGCGGTTCGACTTCCGTGCTGATGCGGTAGTAGACGTCGCCGTTGTCCAGGGTGTAGGCGGCGCCGCGCTCAAGCAGCTTCTCTACGGCTTCAACAACGTCCGGAATCGATTCGACAGCGCCGATGTAGTGCTTTGGCGGGATGACGCGCAGCGCCTCCATGTCAGAAAAGAACAGCTCAATCTGGCTGTCGGCCAGTTCGCGCCAGTCAACTCCGGTCGCCTCAGCGCGTTCAAGGAGGGGGTCGTCAATATCCGTTGTGTTCTGGACGTAGACGACATCAGCTCCAGCATCAATCCAGCTGCGCAGCAGGACGTCGAAGGCGACGTAGGTCGATGCGTGGCCCAGGTGCGTTGCATCGTAGGGGGTGATGCCGCACACGTAGAGCCGGGCCTTCCCATCTTCGAGGAGGCCGCTGACGGGGCCCCTGGCCGAAGTGCTGTAGACAGTGCTGTCGGCTGGAGCTGCCGGCAGGACTGGGAAGTCGGACAGGGACGGGATTGCGGGAGCTGACCAAGGTTTCACGCCACCCAGCATAACCGTCATGTGTCTACCCCGGGGGCCAGGGAATTGGAATTCGGTCCTGTGGCATCGACGGCATGGTGCCGTTCGCTGCGAGCTGTCCGGCGCGCAGCGCGAGAGCTCGGCTTTCGTCCGGAGTGAGTAGCTCTGATAGCTCGGCGGGAACTGCGCCGGCGATAGAGTCCAGCGCTTCGCACAGGGAGCCCGGCACCGGTACTCCAGAAAACCCCCACAGGATCGTGCGCAGCTTTGGCTCCGTGTGGAACGTAAGGCCGTTGTCGATTCCGAAGAATTGAGCTTCCGCCTGCGGATCCCATGCCCCGGAGAGAATGTGACTGCCCTTGCGGTCGGCGTTGTTGGCAACGATGTCGAACACTGCCAGGCGCAGAACCTGTTCGTCGGGGCTGTGGGCGATGACCACCTGTTCGCCCGTTTCGGTCTCACCTGCCGCAGCGGGGAGCCAGCCGTCGGGAAGCTCAGAGGGCAGGCAGATCGTCACGGGCGGTTCGTCGTCGCCGTCTGAAAGCACATAGGCCTGCAGAGATCCTGGCCCCAGCGGGCCGTCTTCAAGAAAGACCGTCGGCGGCACCTCGTCAATTCCCAAGTGGTGAGCCAAGCGGTAGGCGGCGACTTCCCTGCGTGCGAGTGTTCCTGCGGGAAAGTCGTGCAGCGGCCTTTCGCCGCGCACCGGCTTGTAGATGCCTCGGCGTACGGTGGGGCCGGTTCCGAAGTCCCCTTCCAGCAGGCACAGAAAAACCGCGTTCGAGGCGCCGGGCACCCGGCCGAGCACCGTCATGTGTGCTTCGGCCAAAGCCGGTTCGATCACCTGGGCACCCCGTTGGCCCGCGGGCACAGGTGACCGCCTGGATCCAGTGGAAGCGAGCAGAAGGGGCAGTCAGCACGGCCCGCGTTGACCACCTGGTCGGCACGGCGAGCGAACTCGCGAGCGGCTTCGGCGGAAAGAACAACGCGCAGGACAGGCGTTTGGGAGTCCTCGTCGTCCTGTCCGAAGCTGATGGCCGAGCACTCGATTTCCAAGTGCCGGCGACGCGTGTCCCACCCCAGGCTCATGGTGCCGACGCGAAATTCGGGTTCCACCGGCATTTCGAGGTTGGCGTTGTCAGCATCTGCCGGATCCGGACCAGCCGGGATCATGTAGCCGTCGGCGGAGCGTGACCGCACCATGTCCAGAAGCTCGTTGATGCGCTCACCAAGGAGCTCCACCTGCTCCTTTTCGACAGCTGCCGTGACGACCCTGTCGGCGTCCTTTGCCTGAAGGTAGAAAGAGCGATCTCCCGGCAGGCCGACGGTGCCGACTATGAACCGTTCGGGGGCGGGAAAAACATATTCGCTTTCAGCCATGGTCAACAGGGTAGTCGCTTCGGCCCCGCGCGGTTACGATGGAGCCATGAGCTCAGAACCGGAAGTCGCCCTCGAAGCATTCATCGCAGCGATTCGCGAACACTACGCGGCCTCAGTCAACCGGACCTCCGACACCGACGAACGCGTCGAAGCCGCCTACATGGCGCTGGCTGACGCCTATGAAATCTACGAAGACGCCCTGTACGTCGCCTACGACGAAGTGACTCCGTTCGAGCTTTTCGACGACATCGAAGACGCCCGCGAAGACGGCACCTTTGATGACTTCGACGACGACTTCGACGACTTCGATGACGACGAAGAATACGACGGCGAGGATGACGAAGACGACGACTGACCGCCGTCGGTCAACTGTGTGCAAGCTCTAAGCCGACCGCGGGCGCGTTTTCGCGCACTGGCCAGCCTTGTCCGTTAGAGTCCCGTAGGGCCTGCTCAGATTGACAGGACCGACTGTCGTTTTCGAAGGGATCGCATGGACTGGCTAGTGGCGACCATTTTGGGAATCGTGCAGGGACTCACCGAGTTCTTGCCGGTGTCCTCGTCTGCACATCTGAGGATCGTCGGCGAATTCCTCATGCCCGGCCGTGAACCGGGCGCATTCTTCACCGCGATTATCCAGATCGGCACTGAGCTGGCCGTTCTCGTGTACTTCTGGAATGACATCGTCACTATCATCACAAAGTGGTTCAAAGCCCTGTTCGGCAAGCACGACCGGCAGGATCCCGAAGTTCGGCTCGGCTGGCTGATCATCATCGGCTCGATCCCGATTGGTGTGCTGGGCCTGCTGTTCGAAGATCAGATCACCTCGACGTTCCGCTCACTGTGGATTGTCGCGACGATGCTCATCGTCTTCGCAATCTTCATCGGTCTTGCTGATGCCTTCGGCAAGCGGGTCAACACGCTTGACTCCATGCACTGGGGTCAGGGCCTCACGTTCGGCTTTGCGCAGGCACTGGCTCTTGTGCCCGGTGTATCGCGTTCCGGCGGCACGATCATGGCCGGTCGCATCATGGGCTTCACGCGTCCTGCAGCGGCACGCTATTCGTTCCTGTTGGCAATCCCGGCCGTCATGGCCTCGGGTGTTTACAGTCTTTTCAAAGCGATCAAGGATCAAGTAGACGGGACTGCGTCGATGACAATCGGCTGGGGACCCACCCTGCTGGCCACCGTCGTGTCTTTTGCAGTCGGCTACGCCGTCATCGTCGGCTTCCTGAAGTTCGTGCAGACGAAGTCGTTTGCGATCTTCGTGTGGTACCGCATTGCGCTGGGTCTGGTCATCTACGTTCTGCTGGGCACGGGAGTTCTCGCGGCTTCCTGATCACGAGGTGCGGTCGGCTTTTCAGGCCCCTCCCCCGAGGGTGCCCGCTTGGCCGGTTCTTCCGGCTGGTGTCACGGACAGTGCGGTGAGCACGGGAACTCTGCTCGCATAGTCGATTGTCGTCAGCGAACCGGGTGCGACTGCTGTTCGCTGAAAGTTCTGCAGCTGCAGCCCCAAGGCGTCTGCGACGGCCATTTTGATGATGTCTCCATGAGTGACGACAACTGCGACGGCTTCACTGTTGCGTTCGCGAAGTTCGTCGAGGACTTTCTCAACACCGTCGCGGGTGCGAAGCCAGGCGTCGTGCTGTGCTTCCCCACCGGGAAACACCATGTCCTGCGGAGTGTTCTGGACGCATTCCCATTCCGGCAGTCTGCGCAGTTCTTCAAGGGGACGGCCAGACCAATCACCGTAGTCGACTTCTGAGAATTCCCCCATGACGGAGGCAGCCGGTGCATCAGAACCGTGTTTCTCGGCGTGAGTGCGCATCAGAAGATCAACTGTTTCGGCGCATCGTGCTATTTCAGAGACCTTCCACAGGGCGATGCTGGAAGGCAGCAGCTCAGCCGCGGCACAGGCCTGCTGACGGCCAGCAGCAGTCAGCGGATTGGCGCCTCGGCGGCCTGCGAGAACGCCAGCGAGATTTGCCTCCGATTGTCCGTGGCGCGCGAAGATGATCTTCACCATAGAATCAGGCTAGCGCGATGATACAGTGACGGCCACCCCAGGGAAGGAGCACAAGCCCAGGTGAAGCGAGAAGTCGAATACGAAGTGCGGCAGGTGACATTTCACCCGAAGATTTCGCGCAGCGAATCTCTGCGCGCACTGACCGAAGCTGCCGACACCGGTCGGTGGGAGCTGGCACGGACGGTCGTCGGTATGGGTGGGCAGAAGACCGTTTGGCTTCGTCGCCGCGTTATGACGGTCGTGCGCACCGCATGAGGTCCGGCGCAAATCTCCTCTACATTCTTCCGGCGATTGCGACCGGACTCGCTGTTTCCCTGCAGGGGAAGTACAACGGCGAACTCACCGTTGAAATCGGCCACTGGATCTACAGTTCGGCAGTGTCTTTCGGCGGCGGGCTCATCATCATTGCGGCAGTCACCGCAGCCCTGCCGGCCGGCCGCCGGGCTGCCTCGAGAACCATCCAGCTTCTGCGCTCAAAGGCCTTCCCCTGGTGGATGTGCCTGGGCGGGCTCGGCGGAGCGACGATCGTCATCGCTCAGGGTGTCACGGTTCCCGCTTTCGGCGTTGCCGTATTCACCATGAGCTTCACATCCGGGCAGCTGCTCGGCGCGCTCGTCGTCGACAGCACGCGGCTGCCGGCCGGTGGACCGAAGCCCATCACTCTGGGCCGTCTTGTAGGCGTCGCTGTTGTTCTGGCCGGGGTTGCAATCATGAGTGCGGGAGCCTTCACGTCCGGACTGCAGTGGTGGATTCCGCTCGTTCCCTTTGCCTCCGGCGTTCTCACCGGACTTCAGCACGCTTTCAACGGCAGGCTGTCAGCCGCTTCGGGCTCTGCGCTTGCTGCGACAACCATGAACTTCGTTGTCGGCTTTACGGCTCTGGCCGTTGGGTGCGCTGTGGTGTTCGCTTCCGGCACTCCTCCGCTGCGTTTCCCGCCCGAACCTCTGCTGTACTCCGGTGGTGTGTTCGGCGTTGCCTTCATCCTGGTGTCCGCCCTCATCGTTCCCCGCCTGGGTGTGCTCATACTGAGCCTGTCCACGTTGGTCGGCAATATGGGCGGTTCGCTCATCATCGATGCGCTGAACGGAAATGAACAGGCCTTCACGCTTACCGCTCTGACGTCGATTGCGCTGGTCGTACTCGGAGTTGTCATTGCAACACTGCCCGGCAGGCCGGTTTTCTGCGGCCGCCAGGCAGTGCGTACGAAAGTCAACGTGGACAGCTGAGCCGGTGCTCAGCGCCCGTCAGGCTTAACGGGCAAACGCGTGGTGGTTACGCGTTGACGATGAAGTCTCCCAGGATCTGGGTGCCGAACTCCAGTGTTTCGGTCGGCACGCGTTCGTCGACCCCGTGGAACATCGCGGGGAAGTCGAGATCGGCCGGCAGGCGCAGCGGGATGAAACCGTAGCCGGTGATGCCCAAAAAGCTCAGAGCCTTGTTATCAGTGCCGGCAGACAGCGCGTAGGGCAGAACGTGGGCTTCAGGGTCGTAGGCGAGGACGCTCTTCTTCATCTGCTCAACCAGATCGCCTTCGAACGGCGTTTCCAATGACACGTGCTGCACGACTGGAACGATGTCCACGTCAGGGCCTGCGAGTTCTTTCAGTGTGAGGAGCGCGTCCTCCGTCCGGCCGGGAATCGGACGGCAGTCGACGAGCGCCTCAGCAAAACCGGGGATGACATTGTGCTTGTATCCCCCACCGAGAGCGGTCGGATTGGCGCTCGTCGCGAATGTGGGGCCGACGAACTTTTCGACCGAGCCGAGCTCTTTCAGCAGCGCTGGGAAATTGTCTTCCGAGTATTCAATCCCGGTGAGCTCGGCGACGCCCTTGAGCAGTTCACGGGTCGCCTGAGGAATCTCGACGGGCCATTCGTAGCGCCCGATCCGCGCTACAGCTTCAGCGAGTTTCACAATCGGATTGTCGTCGTTGCGCTGCGAGCCGTGTCCGGCGGTGCCCTTGGCTACCAGTTTGAGCCACTGCAGGCCCTTTTCGGCGGTCTGGACCAAGTAGACCTTCTCACCGCGCACATCAACGGAGTAGCCGCCGACTTCCGAAACCGCCTCGCTCGCGCCTGCGAACACCTCGGGGTGGTTATCGACCATCCAGCCGGAGCCGTACGTTCCGCCGGCTTCTTCGTCAGCGAAGAAGACCACGAGGATGTCACGGTCCGGGACGATGTTCTCGCGCATCATCTGTCGCACTACGGCAATGATCATGGCGCAGCCGTTTTTCATGTCGACGGCACCTCGGCCCCACAGAAGACCGTCCTTGACTTCGCCGCCGAATGGGTCAACGCTCCACTCCGAGGCGTCAGCGGGGACGACATCCGTATGCCCGTGCATGACGAGTGCTGGGCGATCAGGATTCGTGCCTTTGATGCGTGCCACGAGATTGGCCCGGCCGGGGGCTGATTCATAGATTTCGGAGTCAAGCCCGACTTCGCGAAACTTCTCTGCGATGTAGTCGGCGGCGGGCCGTTCCGGGTTGGCTTTGCCTTCACCCCAGTTCTGCGTGTCAATCCTGATGAGATCCGAGCAGATCTGCACAACTTCGGACTGAGCGGCAGAGAAGTCGATGGTCATGGGTTACTCCTGTGTTTCGTCAGCCTGTGCTTCCTTTGCGGCGGACCAGCTGCCGAAGAATTTGCGCAGCGCCGGCCCTGAGGGTCGGTGCGCTCCCGCGGCGTTCTGGCGAGCCACCCACTCACCGTATGCCCGGAAGGACTGATCGGTCGAAGATTCTGCAATAAAGTCCGTCACAGCCTGCACATACTGATCTCTGCTGAAGCGTGTGGGCCCGGGAGCTTTGCCTCGCGAGGAAATGGGAATGCCGAGGCTGCGCATGGCGGTGTTCCACTGCTGGCCGCCAAGCTGGGCGCGCACGGTTTGGCTGGTGGGCGGCCACAGGCGGACTCCCGCACTGCCGGCGCGGACAAGACGCGAAACAAACTGCCTGCGAGTCTTGTCGTAGGAAACAGCGCTGAGCGGCTTTGCCTCATCCGATCCGATGTGCTGTTGAGCTGCTGCGATGAGGCCCTCAACTTCGCTGATCTTCTCTGTGGGGGTGCCCTGCTGTTCGAAACGGTTCAGGAGAAGAGAGCGCACTTCAGGGGTGAGGACGCGGACGCTCACATGGGCCTGCAGCCGGTGGATGCGTGCGTAGGCTGCCAAAACCGCAGCGGTGGTCAGCTCCGATTCGAGATGCGCTTCTGTCATGCGTTCTCCGTTCATCCCAGCGCTCTTTCAGCTGATTTCTAAGCGTACCGCGCCCCACATGGCAGACAAGCGCTTGCTGTAAAGCGGAGGTGCGATGAGTAGAAGCAGTTGGATCTATCAATAACCATCCAAACCGCTGTTGAGTTATACACGGTTTGTGGTAGGGATTCCTTGGCCAAAAAATGCATGGTTTACACAGCACAGGAGCTCGATCAAGACCTAACGGACCGTAACCGCCGTATCTCCAGTGCATGGAACAGAAAACGTCGTTCGCTGTTATGAAAACCAACTATGAAGAAGAAAGAATCAAGACATTCTTTAGGTGACACTTGCGGAAGTCGATGCAGGAACGCCGACTATCTCTGCGATGCGAGCCTTCCACTCCGGGGCGCCTGTAGTGTCGAGCCGTGCTGTTGAAGCTTGAAGAATCACGTCAATAAGTAACGCTGGCTTGAGTTTCCTGTTTTTGACACCGATTCGAAGGATTTCCCGAAGTTGTCCAAGCGTCAGCGGTACTACGTTTAGGCTCACCCGTTCATCGTTTCGTTTGTACCAAACACCAATCCGGAAAGTCTCTGCAGTATTCGTATCAATGCGACGAGCGATGAATAGCCCATAAACAGTTTTGCCAAGAGGTTCGAACTGCTCTAAAACATCAGCAACGTGCCTTCTGACCGGTTCACCCTCTGCGGCTTCTTGGCGTGAGTTCTCAGTAAGTGTTACCTCAACCACCAAGACGGAATCACTATACTCAGCGATAACATCTGGGCCACCCCCGGGAGCAGTGCCCACAGGCAAAAAGTCCTGGTCAATATCGAAGCGTCTAACCTTGTTCGGCGGCACGACGAGGCAATCCAAGGCAAGCAACACACGCCAAAGGAGCCACTCGAAGTATGCAGGTCTTTCTTCCTTTGGGATCAGAAGTTGATCTTCACCAAACTGCTGAGTGGTGCGATTTTCATCGAGCATTTGCAGGTATGCAAGAATCTCATTGATCTGGTTAACTTGGTCACCTGCATACTGAACTTCCTTGGCTTCGAAGATTAGTTGCTCGAGATCATGCCGAGCTAATGAAACACCGCCCGGAGAAGACAGATCGTAATTCGAACTGTCAAAGGCAATCGCTCGGTCTGAGGCAATAAGTAACAAATCTGAAAGTACTTCTTTAGCGCCATAAAGACTATCCGTAGGTAGTTCTAAACCTTGCGCAATACGGTTTAAGTATTCGATAGCGTCCAGCTGCGTTTCTGGGATATCAGCAAGCAGTCTAGCAGTTTTACGCTTTTCAGGAACAAAAGTGATGCCGCGTCCACGCGACTGAAAAAGCCCGGTAGCTTTCAAATAGCGAAATGAAACGTCTTGATAGTCGTACAAAGTCTCATGTTTAAAACCTTTGTATTCTGCGACGCCCCTGATGAATTGCACGTCAAACTTGCGTTTAGCGTTGGATGCGGCACGAAGTCGACGCAGGTCACAAATCTCGCTAGCTATTGAGTCAAGGTCGTCTTGTCCATTGGTTAGGATTACAATGGATGACATTTCAAGCCGAGATATGTAGGGCTCGGCACCAATCTCCTCAAGCTTCTCTAGAATATCAATTACATGCTTCAGCGGAGAAAAGCTTGCGAAGTTGTAGTCCTGTTCAAGGGGGCTCGGTAGACGGAGCGCTGCCAAAGAACGCAGAAGAACTTCTTGCTCACCCTGAACTGACTGTGCAGCAAGCAACCTCCTCCCGTTGGGTGTCAACGTGAATGGGGCGCCAATCTCAGATTGCTTAACATCCCGAATTTTTGGCCGCATCTCCACGTCAGGCCAAAGAAAACCAAGCTGAACAAGGACGCTTCGCCACTTCCGAGCGATAGAAGTGATATCCGTAGTAGTTTCTGCTAAGGTGATCACGCCGAAGTCGTGTAAAGTCTCGGCAATTCTCTCCTCTTGCGACTTGCTCATATTTCCTTCAAAACCGCTGACCACAAGAGCCTCAAGGCCTCCTTTCAGCCTAAGAGGATTGCGTACAGTCGTATTGGCAATATGCCAGGCGCGAGCTTTAGGTCTAGTCGTAGGAATATTCATCAGTAGCCCACAAATAGGTACTCGAGGACTTTATTCCTGTTGTCACCAACTTTATGGCCCTGGTTTCCAAATGAGTATCTGTGGTTCACGGGAACGACCTCTACGTGACGTTTATACTTACTCATCAAATCAACCATCTCCTCCAGCGTTGGTCGCGAATTCGAAGAGTAGGAAACAAGCAGTACTGATTCACGGTGACGTTTGAACAGCCGATCAAAAGCATCGTGCGCCCCGTTTCTTGACGAAAAAGGCGTTGGGTAGGACTTGAACTTTTTGGTCAGAGTGTTTTGTTGGATTTCGACGCCGGCCCAATTCCGGGCAAGCCCTTCCACAAAGTGATAGCGACGCACATACTCGTTGTCAGACAGCGGTGAATAGTATGGTGGGTCGATGTAAACGAGCGCATCCTGCTGGCGTCGAACCGTCATCGCGTCGCCTCGACGTGACTTGTTCTCCTTACCGTTGTCAAAGACCGCGTTATTCAACGAATCGACAGCCGCTAAGAAGTGATCCGCGAGACTAGTTTTGAGATCTTTGCGGCCATCGTCATACCGCATACCCGTATAAGTGAAAATTCCGCGGGGTCTCTTTTTTAGGCAAGCGCGAATTAGTGCGGCCATCGCGATGGCCCGCTGATGCGGGTTTCGTATCTTAGATATGCCAACGCGCATTGAGTCAATCAGCTGATTATCCGCGTCGTTGAAATAAAGGCCGGAAAAAGTATTAGCGACAAACCCGTCATTAGGGTGGATGTTTTCGATAAGCCGGCGGGCACGATCTTGGGGGAATATGTGTGTAGAGTTTTCGACCAACGCCTTAGACATGGTCGCACTGAACGCCATGTAGTCGTTGGATAGAATCTTCTTTCCCTTAGATTTGAACATGTAGGAAACAATTCCTGATCCTGAGAACAGATCAATAACGTTTTCGTATTCAAACTGACGCGCCACCGACCAAATGTCAGTCAATAGTTTACTTTTGGATCCCATGAATCGTGTCGCAGGAAACTGCAGCGTTTGACTATCCATTGGTTCGGGGACAAGATTAACCGAGAACTGCTTCTTAGGCGGAATCTCTACGACGACGTCTTCACCGGTACGGCGGTCGCCACGCGACGAGATATGGCGTTTAGTTTTGAGCACGTCAATGTTGAAACCGTTGTACAGCTCGTGGACCAGAGGGTGATTAGAGTTAGTTAGGATAACGTGGCAACCAAGCTCATGGAGGCGCTTGACTTCAGTAGCCAAGTCTACATGGTCTTCTTCATAGAACTGTTCCTTGGTGTATCGCTTGAAATCAGAATACTTTGATATGGGTAAGTAGGGAGGATCGAGAAATACAAGGTCGCCAGGCTCGGCATGCGTGGCGAGGACGTCTTTGTAATCTCCCTTTACGATTTCGACTTTTTGAAGGCGCTGATGTGCGGCTCGGAGGTTATCTTCGTCAAGAATCTTCGGGTTACGGTATCCAGCGAATGGCACGTTGAAGGCGCCAGAACGATTCACCCGGTACAAGCCATTGAAACAAGTGCGGTTCAGAAAAATAGTGCGTGCGGCCGCTTCGGCTGCAGCAAGGGTCTGCCAGTCTTGAGCGCGAACATCGTAAAAGTGGTCTTTATCGTTCCTGTGTCGCTTAAGGTGGTCGATTACTGCAGGCAGGTCATCCCGAACTGCTGTGTATAGGTTCACAAGCTCGGGATTGATCTCTCCAATAACAGCGGGCCTCGGTTCGAGAGCGAAAAAAAGCGCCCCGCCGCCAAAAAAGGGTTCGATGTACTTTCCAAACTTCTTTGGGAGTCGCTCCATTAGATCATCTACGATCTGGGTCTTGCCTCCAGCCCATTTGAGAATCGGCTTCGCTTTTTTGCGTTCTGACGCAGGCACCCGGGCAGAGGAACTTTGCATGTGCCCACTGTACAGCAGCTTGTAACTACTGCCAGTGAGGGCCGTCGTTGCTGGTCAGCTCGCCTATCATGACGAGACACCTGCAAAGCACCGCAAAGCTGAGGGCCGACATGCGACGTACATTCATTCCGGCAGCCGCTGCTGCTCTTCTTCTGCTCACGGCCTGTGGGGCCGGAGGCGGAAACCAGGCGGGAGCCGGGGAGGAAACTTCGAAAGCTCCGAAAGGGCCGCAGAAAGTGACGATCGGCGACACCGTCGGAACGGAAGACGGCGGGTCGATCACCGTTTACGAATATCGGGTGACGACAGACTCTGTAGACGAAAAAGTCGGCGCTGCCGATGTTGAAGTCTGCATTGCCAAGGAGGCGCCCGTCGGAAAGGAGGACACAGAGGTCGCTGTTATGACCGAGTACTGGTCTGCCATCGATACGGAGAACCGTCACTATAACCATCCGACTGAATGGACACGGAACAAAGACGTATCACCCGTGCTTGAACCGGAAAACCCTACGAGCTGGGGCGAATGTGTTCGCGGCTGGACGCTTCTGGACACCGATGACCAGTCGGAAGTGGCCGCCATCCGCTACTACCGCCCCGAGGGTGAGCACTCGGACACCGTTGATATTCGCTGGGCGCTGAAATAAACGCGTAAGAATCAACCGCGTCGGTGCTTCGCTGCAAGATGCGAGTTTCCGCAGCGGGGCACCGGACACGGGACACAAAGAACAAGGCGCGGAACCTTAGGTTCCGGGCCTTGTCTCGCTGTGCGCGGAGGGGTGTCTGGTTTCACGACATCGTTCACCCCTGCCGCTGAGAATCGGCCAGCGGATGTCCCACGACATAGTTCCCACCCATATGCGGACGGCCCGACACCCTTGAGCCGGATTCTGCGCCTTAGGAGCAACTGCTAACGGGAGTTTCTGTCGCTCAAGGGAGTCTCCGTGCGACTCAAGCGTGGATTAGTCGTTAACGGTGCGGAGACGCGGAATAGTCAGCCATCCAGCAGCCGCGGCAGCAAGAGACAGCCCGCACGTTTCAGCGGGTTCTGCAGGTCAGGGCACATGCTCCAGCTTGGGGTGTGCAGCACCTACAGCGGGGAACGATGACCCGAAACATCAGCCGCCCCACACACAAAAAAACCCCGGGAC
This sequence comes from Brevibacterium sp. HMSC24B04, assembly GCF_001806835.1. Taxonomy (NCBI): domain Bacteria; kingdom Bacillati; phylum Actinomycetota; class Actinomycetes; order Micrococcales; family Brevibacteriaceae; genus Brevibacterium; species Brevibacterium sp. HMSC24B04. Next base: position 84,017 of record NZ_KV786068.1, read on the forward strand.
ATCGAGTGAACGATGTCCCGGGACTTCACACTGTGCGCGGAGGGGGACTTGAACCCCCACGACCGTATAAGTGGCCACTAGCACCTCAAGCTAGCGCGTCTACCAATTCCGCCACCCGCGCTGGGCAACAGAGAACACTCTACACCCTGGTCAGGCGAATGCAAAATCGACTGTGCGTCACCGGTTGCGCCGTGTATTCACGCGCCCAGCGGGGTGATTTTGGAGATCACGTGAGGCGCCCGATCGGACTTGCGGGTGACAGCCGTTGTTACGCTTTCTCCAGCCCGCTGCAGGCTGAAATCAACCGTGCTTGGCAGCAGAAGAGGCTTGGCGAACTGAATCTCCCACACATATGTTTCACTTGCGACATCAGTCGCATTGAGCGCACGCGCGGCCGTGTACATTCCGTGGGCAATGCGCCGTGGGAAGCCGAAGGCCTTTGCGGCAACACCGCTGAGATGGATCGGGTTGCGGTCCCCTGACACCGCGGCATAGCTGCGGCCGATAGCAGGGTCGAGCTTCCACTGGGCTGTCGGCAGGCTGTCCGCCTCCCACTCAATCCGCGGAACTGCTTCGCCTTCATCAGCGTCGATCAGTTCCGCACCCTTAGCCAGATAAACCGAGGTTTCTTCGAAGACCGGGGCTCCACCTCGGCGGCCTGTGACCTTGATGTCCACAACGGCACCCTTGGGGTGCCGGCGGGGAGCAGAAACGGCTGTCTCCACGGCCAGTTCGTCACCCACCCACACGGGTTCGAGAAGCCCAAAGCGGTTGTAGACGTGGACCATGCCGAGCACCGGCAGAGGGAACTGGCTGTCAGCCATGAGCTCAAGTGAGGGCAGGAACCCTAGCGTGTGCAGGTAGGCGGGGCTGACGCTGTTGCCAACGGGCCCGGACGTGACGCGCTGGAAACGAGCCCACTCGGCAGGGTCGATGCGGTGTTCCTCGGTCACTGTTCGTGCGGGTGCGGCTGCTTTCTGCGGCCCTCGACGCAGTGCAGTCAGAGCGGCCTTCGCGTAGATTGAAGCGCTCATCACGCACCGACCATGTTCTGTCCGCACACGCGCAGCGTCTGCCCGTTGATGCCGCCAGCAGCGGGGCTTGAAAGGAAGGCAATGGCCTCAGCGACATCGACGGGAAGGCCGCCCTGCTGCAGGCTGGACAGGCGCCTGGCCACCTGGCGGGTGAGGAACGGCATCGCCGCGGTCATATCGGTTTCAATGAAGCCCGGTGCCACCGCGTTGATGCTTCCGCCGCGAGCGGCGAAGTCGTCCGCGCACGCAGCGGCAATGCCGATGACACCGGCCTTGGACGCAGAGTAGTTCGTCTGACCGCGGTTGCCGGCAATGCCCGATGTCGAGGCGAGGCTCACCACGTGCGGTTCACTCCCCCACGCATCGGCCAGCTGCGAGTTGATCCGCAGCTGGGACTCGAGGTTGACCGCAAGAACCGAATCCCACTGCTGCTGATTCATATTGGCCAGCAGCTTGTCGCGGGTGATGCCGGCGTTGTGCACGAGGATGTCAACGGGAGCGCCAACAGCCTCAGCAAGTCGCACACCGGCGTCTTCAGCAGTCACATCGAGTGCGCAGGCGCGCCCGCCGATCGAGTTCATGGTTTTTGCGAGAGCATCGCCAGCGGGAGGCACATCAACGCCGACGACGTCGGCACCGTCGCGGGCGAGGGTCTTCGCAATCGCTGCGCCAATGCCACGGGCGGCACCCGTGACAACAGCCGTCTTGCCTGCCAGGGGGCCGGTCTTCCCGGTGGCGGCGAACTGTTCGGCGTCAATCGACGTACCGGCTGTCGAGTTCACGCGCAGGAACTGACCGGACACATAGGCCGACTTCGACGACAGGAGGAACCACAGGGCGCCCCGGACGCTCGGGGCATCGAGGCCGACGCCGTCCAGCTGAATGCCGTTTGTCGTTGAGCCGCGCAGCATTTCGTGTGCCAGCGAACGCGTGATGCCCTCGACGGCCTGGCGTGCAGAGTTGAGCTCTGCAGATGCGCTGTTGTCAGGGGCGTGCGCAATCGTGATGATCCGGGCGCAGGCGGTCATTCGCCTCAGAGCAGAGCCAATTCCCAACGTGATCTCTGCAAGGTCTGCTGGTGTCTCGATCTGCGTGTAGTCGGCGACGATTCCGCCGTATCGGTAGGCCGGGTCAAAGATTCGATGTACGCGGAAGCCGTTGTCTTCCAGCAGCTGTCCCAGCGTGTCTGCTGAACTGCCTGTCCCGACCAGCAGAATCGGCTCTTTGAGATAGGCCGCACCCGAATCGAAGCGACGCAGCTTCACCGGTGACGGCAATCCGAGCTTCTTGACGATTCCGGCCAGCGGGCCGTTTGCGATGTCGATGTACTTATCAGCCATGTCATGCCTCCACGATTGCTGCGAGTCCCTGACCGCCGGCCGCGCAGATGGAGATGAGTGCGCGTTTACCACCGGTTTCCTTCAGATGTTTGGCCGCCGAAGCGACAATCCGTCCACCGGTTGCCGCGAACGGGTGTCCCGCCGCCAGCGACGATCCGTTCGGGTTGATCTTGCTGCGCTCAATCGCTCCCAGTGGCGAATCCAGGCCCAGGCGTTCACGGCAGAACTCTTCGGATTCCCACGCGGCCAGGTGACACAGAACGGTCGATGCGAACGCCTCGTGGATTTCAAAGAAGTCGAAGTCAGCGAACGTCAGTCCGTTGCGGTCCAGCAGACGCGGCACGGCGTAGGCGGGTGCCATGAGCAGGCCCTCGTCGCCGGTGACGAAGTCAACTGCCGCAACTTCGGCGTCCTTGAGGTAGGCAAGCGGCTCGAAGCCGTGCGCCTGAGCCCAGTCTGGGCTGGCCAGAAGAACCGACGATGCGCCATCGGTCAGCGGTGTCGAGTTGCCCGCGGTCATGGTTGCCGGGGTGTCGAGGCTGTGGCCGAAGACGGTGCCGAGTTTTGCCAGAGCTTCCGGGGTCGAATCGGGGCGCAGGTTGCCATCGCGCTTAAGTCCCAGGTACGGGGTGACGAGGTCATCGAAGAAACCGCGGTCCCACGCCGCGGCAAGGTTTTTGTGCGAGGCGGCTGCAAGCGCATCTTGGTCTTCACGGCTGATGCCCCACGCTGCGGTTGTGCGGGCCTGGTGTTCACCCATCGACAGTCCGGTGCGCGGTTCGGTGTTGTTCGGTGGGGAGGGTGCGAGGTCTGCGGGGCGAATGCTCGCCAGCGCTTTGAGGCGGGCGGGCAGGGTGCGTGCGCGGGAAGCTTCGAGAAGTGCCCTGCGCAGGCCCTCGCTGACTGCGATCGGAGCGTCCGAGGCGGAGTCAACTCCCGATGCAATGCCGGCTTCGATCTGGCCCACCTTGATCTTCTGGGCAATCGAGACAACGGATTCGAGACCCGTTGCGCACGCCTGCCCCAGGTCAAAAGCGGGAGTCTGGGGTGCGATAGCTGAGCCGAGCACCGCCTCGCGCGTGATGTTGAGATCACGCGAGTGGCGCAGAACAGCGCCGCCTGCAACAGACCCCAGGGTCGTTCCTGCAAGGCCGAAGCGGGCGCTGAGTCCGTCGATGGCTGAGCTGAGCATGTCCTGCACGCAAGCTTCGGCGTACTCACGATTAGAGCGGGCGAAAGGTATGCGGTTGCCGCCGAGAATTGCGGCCGGGGTCTGTGACACGGGAACCTCCTGAAGAGTTATCTGATACGAACAGTACTTGATACTGTTGCCGTATGGAACCGCAGAGACGCGACGGCCGCGCAGCACGATGGGACGCTCACCGCGCCCGCAGGCGTGCTGACCTGCTTCGATCGGCGCGCAAAGCGGTCGATGCCCACGGCGATCTGTCAATGGACGACATCGCCGCTCAGATCGGCACTTCGAAAACTGTTCTCTACCGCTACTTCGGTGATCGCACCGGCCTGCGTCGCGCTATGGGCGAATGGGCTCTGGGCCGCATAGAGCGCAGCCTCGACACCGGCGGGCAGGGCAGCCCGCAAGGCGAACTGCGCGACATGGTCTTTGCGTTTGCCCAATTCGCAGCCGGATCCCCCAATGTCTACCGCTTCTGCGATATAGCGGTAAGCCCTGACAGCCCTTTTATGAAGGGCATTGCAGAGCTCATTGCCTGCCGGCTGCGTTTGGCCGGACCTGATGGACTGGCTTGGTCCTACGGCGCGCTCGGCTTCATCCACTCCGCGACCCAGCACTGGCTAGCCCAGGCCCCCGAACAGCCCGCTGCTGGCCTGCCCGCTGACAGCCTTCCCTCCCACGATCATCTTGCCGCCACGCTGACCAACTGGCTGTATGCATCAGCCCGCACCCTCCCAGGAGAATAATGAGCAGCAAAGACCACCTGAAACTCGACGTTGAAGTCCTCTCGGCTCTGCTGGACGGCACCCGCGCCGAAGCCCGTGCCGCCGGCCGTGCATTCGCAGGAGGCGACGGCCTTCTGCTCGAAGACAGCTGGACGCTGGAGGAAAAGCGCGAAGCAACACGTGAAAGCCTGCAGAAGCTGGTTGAGACGGGCATCGCGCGCACTCCCCTGCCTGAGCGGCTCGGCGGCGAGAACCAGCACGACCAGCACATCACGATGTTCGAAGAGATCGTCACCGTCAGCCCTTCCCTGCAGATCAAAGCGGGTGTGCAGATCGGCCTGTTCGCAGGCGCGATTCAGCACCTGGGCAATGAAGAACAGCACGATGCGTGGCTGCTTGATGCGATAGAAGGTCGTCTTCTGGGCTCGTTCGCGATGACGGAAATCGGCCACGGCTCCGATGTCGCAGCGGTCGCCACGACCGCCGAGTACGACCCTGAAACGCAGGAGTTCGTCATCAACACCCCCTTCCGCGCGGCGTATAAGGAGTACATCGGCAACGCGGCCTGCCACGCACAGGCGGCAGTCGTGTTCGCCCGCCTCATCACCGCCGGTGTTGATCACGGCGTACACGCGCTGTTCGTACCCGTACGCGATGAATCCGGCAACCCCCTGCCGGGCATCTCGATCGAAGACGACGGATATAAGGGCGGACTTCCCGGTGTCGACAACGGCCGATTCGCCTTCGACCACGTGCGCGTTCCCCGCACCCACCTTCTGGACCGCTACGGAAGCGTGTCAGAAGACGGCGAGTACTCCTCGCCCATCGAATCACCCGGCCGGCGCTTCTTCACGATGCTCGGAACCCTGGTGCAAGGACGAGTCTCACTTGTCGGGGCCTCCAATACAGCGGCGAAACTGGCCGCCGACATCGCAGTGCGCTACGCACTCGCCAGGCGCCAATTCCAATCACCGGACGCCGCGGAAGAATCCACACTGCTTTCCTACCGCCGTCACCAGCGCCGACTCTTGCCAAAGCTCGCACAGATCTGGGCCAACCAAGCAGCATACGAGCGCCTTCTGGACCAATTCGACGCGGTGTTCTCCGGACGGGACGACACGGAAGAAGCCCGAGCGGAGCTTGAAACGCTGGCCGCGGGGCTGAAGGCCACAACCACCTGGGAAGCCCTCGACATCATCCAGGAAGCACGCGAGGCCTGCGGCGGTGCAGGCTTCATGGCTGAAAACCGCCTCGTGGGGCTGCGCCACGACCTCGACGTGTACGCCACCTTCGAAGGCGACAACACGGTGCTGCTTCAGTTGGTGGGCAAGCGCCTTCTGACGGATTACGCGAGCGAAATGCGCGACCTCGACGTCGGCGGCATTGCCCGCTACGTCGGCAGCTACGCGGCTGAGCGCACACTCTTCCGCTCCGGCATTGCCAATGTCAGCTCGACCATCGGGGACCTCTTCACCCCTGCGATGAACGAAAAGCGCATCCGGTCTGGTCGCCTGCAGGAAGCGCTCCTGGCATCCCGAGCAGAGGTGACGCTGACCGAACTCGCTGCGAACCTCCGGCCGGCGAAGAAGATGAACTCGACCGATGCCGCCGAACTGTTCAACGACCATCAGAATGACCTCATCGAAACGGCCCGCGCATTCATAGAGCTTCACAAGTGGCGCGCACTCAATGACCTCATGCACTCCGTCGATCCGAAGGACAACCCGGCAGAGGCGAAGTTCCTGCGCCGCATTCGGGATCTCTACGGCCTCGATCTGATCAACGCGCACGCCGGATGGCACATTGCCAACGGCCGTCTGTCCATGAACCGTGCCCGCCAGATCGAGCCGACGATCAACCGTTTGGTGCGCAAACTCGCCGCCAATGCCGGTGATGCCGTTGCGGCATTCGGCTATGGCCCCGAACACCGCAGGTGTCCCATCGCCGACGGAGCCGAAGAGCGCCGCCAGCAGGAAGCACAGGACTACTACGCTGAGCTCAAGCGCAGCGGGCACATGCCGCGGGATGAAAAGGACATCTACCGTCGCAAACAGCAGCGAGAAGCACAGCTGAAGGCAAAATCGACCGACAGCTGAGCTGCGTCAACGAGGAGAACGATGGCCACCGAGCACACCAGCATCCGACAGACCCGCAGAATCAAACCGTGGGCGTGGGGTGTTGGTGCGCTCGCGCTTGCCGTACTGCTCGTGATCATCGTTGTCGCCATAACAGCAACGGGAAAGCCGCAGGCCCAGAAGACGGGGAACGACTGTGCGGGCCTTTCGGATGACCAAGCCAGTCCCACCGCTGCGCCGAACACCACGTGGGAATCGTACGGCGATTCGCCTTTCACGCTTCCTAACTCAGACGAATTCGGACCGCTCCACCACGACGGCGCGATGCCACGGTGCTTCGCCCATTCTCCAACCGGTGCGGCCTACGCAGCAGCCAATCTTGCAGCCGCGTTTTCCATTGGCAAGGAAATCGAGGCCGCAGCAGATTCGCCCGAAGCGAAGAAGCAACCCGAAGTCGAAAAGCTGCAGGGCGAGAACGGCATATTCATGCAGCCCGAGGGGTTTCGGATTGAAAGCTACGCGGAAGCCAACGCGGAAGTGACCCTCTACGCGACGAAAGACGACACTAAGGGTGCATTCACCTACCGGCTCGTCTGGGATGACAGCGCCAACGACTGGCGTCTCGATATGACAGCGCCTCCGCAGTACGATCCGGAGCCTCAGGCCTCAGACTTCATTATGTGGAAGTGAACCGACCTTCAGCACCCCTGAAAGTGAAGCCGAAAAGGCTGCTCCGCCTCGTCAGCCGAGGAACCGCGAAACGTACGCACCGACCGCGCGGGCTTCCGTGAGGAAGCCGTCGTGGCCCACGTCCGTAGGAATTTCGGCGTACTCAACCTGCCCCGGCAGGTTGTCGGCAATGAGCTTCACCTGCTGCGGCGGGTACAGCCTGTCTGTCGACAGCGACAGGATCAGGGCCTGACCCGTGTAGCGCGACAGGGCCTGCTCCAGCGTGTCAGCACGCCCGCGGCGCACATCGTGGTCGCGCAGCGCTTCCGTCAGAAGAATGTACGCCTGAGCGTCAAAGCGGCCCACGAGCTTGTCCCCGTGGTAGTCCAAATAGGATTGCACGGCGTAATAAGGGTCATCAGAGATGTGCTGAAGGCTGCGGCCGAAACGCGAATTGAGCTCCGCATCGCTGCGGTAGGTCAAGTGTGCGATCTGCCTGGCCAGCCCCAGACCCTTTTCGGGCACAGAGCCCAGTGCGGCATAGTCACCACCGGCGTAGTCAGGATCCATGGTGATGGCCGCGACCTGCGCGTGAGCCCAGGCGATCTGGTCGGCCTCCGAATAGGCGGGCGCGGCAAGAACCGTCAGCCGCTGCACCCGCTCAGGTGCTTCGAGAGCCAGTTCCAGGGCACGTGCTCCGCCCATCGAACCGCCGATCGCGGCGTACAGGTGATCAATGCCCAAGTGGTCCAGCAGGAGCAGCTCCAGCCTGGCCATATCGCGGATGCTGACCCGCGGGAACCGTCCGCCGTAGGGCAGGCCGTCAGGTGCTGTTGACAGCGGGCCCGTAGTGCCTGTGCACCCGCCCAGAGCGTTGGTGCAGATGACAAAGAAGCGGTCGGTGTCAATAGGTCGCCCCGGGCCGACGAGTTCCTCCCACCACCCGGGCGCAGCGCCGGCCACACGGGAATCCGTGCGGCCGGACGTCACGTGGGAGTCACCGGTGAGGGCATGTTCGACAATCACCGCATTCGTTTTCTCGGCGTTGAGCGTGCCGAATGTTTCGTATGCGAGGCTGACGTGATCGAGAACGCCGGATTCAATGGCGAAGTCGTCGATCTCGAGAACTCTGTTCACACTGGTGACTGTCATGGCGAATCAGCCGCGAGCTGCGGCAAAGCCCTTCTCGAGGTCGGCGAGGATGTCCTCGATGCCCTCAATGCCCACCGACAGGCGGACAAATGCCGGGTTGACGCCCGCTGCGAGCTGCTCTTCTTCACTCAGCTGGGCGTGAGTTGTTGAAGCCGGGTGGATGACGAGCGAGCGGACATCGCCGATGTTCGCCACGTGGCTGTGCAGTTCGAGAGCCTCCACGAACTTCACCGCTGCGTCGTAGCCTCCCTTGATGTTGAAGCCAAGAACCGCGCCGACACCGTTGGGCAGGTATTTCTTGCCCAGTTCGTACCACGGTGAGGACTCCAGTCCCGCATAGGCGACCGATTCCACGTCGTCGCGCTCTTCGAGCCACTGGGCGACACGCGTGGCGTTCTCTACGTGACGCTCCATGCGCAACGACAGGGTTTCAATACCCTGTTGCAGGAGGAACGCGTTGAACGGCGAAGCCGAGTTTCCGAGGTCGCGCAGCAGCTGGACGCGGATCTTCAGGCCGTAGGACACGTTCGCGCCGAATGGCGAGTCAGCCCCAAGGTCACGGGCGAACACCAAACCGTTGTAGGAGTCGTCCGGTTCGTTGAAGCCGGGGAACTTCTCTGGGTTCTTGCCGTAGTCGAAATTGCCGGAGTCGACGATGACACCGGCAATCGACGTGCCGTGCCCGCCGAGGAACTTGGTTGCTGAGTGGACGACAACGTCAGCACCGTGCTCGATGGGGCGCAGCAGGTAGGGGGTTGCAAGGGTGTTGTCGACGATGAGCGGCACACCGGCTTCGTGTGCGACATCGGAAACAGCACGGATGTCGAGCACGTCCGAACGGGGGTTCGAAATGGTTTCGCCGAAGAATGCCTTCGTGTTGGGCTTCACGGCGCGCTTCCACGCTTCGATGTCGCTGGGGTCGTCAACGAAGGTCGTTTCGATGCCAAGCTTGCGCAGGGTCACGTTGAGCAGGTTGTAGGTGCCGCCGTAGAGGCTGGGGCTGGACACGATGTGGTCGCCGGCCTCGACGATGTTGATGAGCGACAGGAACTCTGCCGACTGGCCCGAGGATACGAGAACCGCGTGGACGCCGCCTTCGAGGCTAGCGATCCGGTTCTCAACAGCTTCAACCGTCGGGTTGGTCAGACGGCTGTAGATGGGGCCCAGCTCTGCAAGGGCAAAGCGGTTTGCCGCGGTCTTCGTGGAGTCGAAGACGAACGAGGTGGTCTGGTAGATGGGCAGGGCGCGTGCGCCGGTTTCGCTGTCCACTACCTGACCGGCGTGGATCTGGCGGGTTTCAAAAGCCTGTTCAGCCAAGGGATTCTCCTAAGTCTTGTCCCGGATCTGGTTTGGTCTGGGATGCTGATGCTCACGCTAGGTTCGGTTTCCGGCCTACCGCCGCGGTCTCGTCATGTCTGCGTCACGGCTCGTCACATTCGGTCACAGACTTGTCTGCCCGTGTCATGAAGCTGATTTTCTGGGCGAAGAACTGCTGTTTTCTGCCCATAGCTGCGGCTCTACTGGAAGTCGCGGGAGCGGATAGGCACGTCGACTTCTAACGGCACGATGCTGTGGGCGTAGAGGCTGATGACGCTTCCCGCACGCTGGATGAGCCCCGTGACGGCAATTGCGCTGCGGGTCAGCGCGTGCGGTGAAAAACGGCGGATGAGCCCGCGGGTGCAGACGATGTTGAGCATGCCGAATTCGTCTTCCAGGTTGATGAACGTGATGCCCTGGGAGGTGCTCGGCCGCTGGCGGTGCGTCACAATTCCCGCGACAGTCACCCGCTGGCCCTGGGCTGCGTTCTGCACGTCCGCCGTCGACCAGCAGCCGCGAGCGGTCAGCTGTGCGCGCAGGCGCTCCGTCGGATAGCCCTCGACCGTGATTCCGGTGGAGAACAGCTGCGCGAGCGTGACATCGAAGTCATCCATAGCCGGCAGCGTTGGCGGCTGAGCTGCCGGTGCGGTCCCCGGCAGCGTCTGCGGTCCCGCCCGCCCCAAAGCACCCGCCGTCCACAGCGCCTGCCGGCGATCCACCTCGAAACAGTCAAAAGCCCCGGCCGTGGCAAGAGCCTCAAGGACCCGCACCCCCACCCCGGTGCGTTCGGCGACATCGACGATTGAGGTGTACTCCCCCGCCTGCCGTTCCCGCTCTAGGGCAGAAGCAGCATCGGCAACGCCCTTGACTTCGTCCAGTCCCAAGCGGATGGCGAACCCGCCGGAAGACTCAGCATCCGCCTCGAGATCCGTCCGCGCCCCAGAGGAGTTGATGTGCACCGGACGGATGGCAATGCCGTGGCGCCGGGCGTCGGAAATGAGTGACTGTGACGAATAGAAGCCCATCGGCTGACTGCGCAGAAGCCCCGCTGTGAAGGCCGCGTGGTGGCGGTATTTGAACCATGCGGACTCATAGACCAGACCGGCAAAGGACAGCGCGTGGGATTCGGGAAAGCCGTAGTTGGCGAACGCCGCGATCTTGTCGAAGATGACCTGCGCTGTCTGTTCGTCGATTCCCCGCCGCTTACAGCCGAAGTGGAAGCGCTGCTGAAGTTCGCGCATCTTCCGCTGACTGCGGGAAGCGCCCATGGCGCGGCGCAGCTCATCGGCATCCGTTCCCGAAAAACCCGCAACGTCGATTGCCAGCTGCATGAGCTGTTCCTGAAACAGCGGAACGCCGAGCGTCTTCTCGAGCGCCGGCCGAGTGCTGGGGTGAATGTAGTCAACGTCCTCCAAGCCCTGCCTGCGGCGAATATACGGGTGCACGGATCCGCCCTGGATGGGGCCGGGACGGATGAGCGCCACCTGCACAGCGAGGTCATAGAAGTTGCGAGGTTTGAGTCTGGGCAGGGTGGCCAGCTGAGCGCGTGACTCCACTTGGAACACGCCCAGGGCATCAGCCCGGCACAGCATGTCGTAGACCCCGTCCTCTTGGGGTATCTGCGCCCGATCGATGCGCACTCCGGTGTGCTGCGCGACGAGGTCGACCATTTCGTGCAGGGCCCCGAGCATGCCGAGTCCCAGAAGATCGAACTTCACCAAGTCCATTGCCGCGCAGTCGTCTTTGTCCCACTGCAGGACGGTGCGGCCGGGCATGGAGGCCTGTTCGATGGGCACGACTTCACCCAGTGGGCGGTCGGCGAGCACCATGCCGCCGGAGTGAATGCCCAGGTGACGCGGTGTGCCCAGCAGACCCTCCGCAAGCTGGAGCACTTGGGGCGGAGCCGGGGATTCGTCTGCGGGAGGCAGGGTTCGCCAGCGGCTGACGCCCTTAGTGAAGGCGTCCTGTTGGCCGGGGCTGTAGCCCAGAGCGTGCGCGGCATCGCGGATGGCAGAGCGGGGGCGGTAGGTGATGTAGTTGGCCACCTGTGCGGCACGGTCGCGCCCGTATGTGCGGTAGGTGTATTGGATGACCTCTTCGCGCCGGCTGGATTCGATGTCGAGGTCGATGTCCGAGTAGCCCGCACGTTCGGGACTGAGGAAGCGATCGAACAGCAGCTGGAACTGGACGGCGTCAACAGCTGTTACGCCGAGCACAAAGCACACCGCCGAGTTCGCCGCTGAGCCGCGCCCCTGGCAGAAGATGTTGTTCTCACGGCAGAACCGCGCAATGTCTTCGACTATGAGGAAGTACCCGGCCAGTCCCATGGAGTCGATGACGTCGAGTTCACTGTGGATCTGTTCCCACGCCCGAGGTGCCTGTTCCGGACTGCCGTACCGTTTCCGGGCGCCTTGAATCACCAGATCGCGCAGGTGCTCGGCGTCTGTTCTCCCAGCTGGTACGGGTGGGCTGGGCAGTCCGGCGCGTGCTGCGCGCAGCTCGAATGCGCATTCCTCGCCGATAGCGGCGGCAGTGGTGACCGGGCCTTGGCCGAAGCGCGCCAGCATTTCGGCGGGTGTGTGAATCCTGGCCGAGGCTGTTGGAGGCAGCCATCCGGCCAACTGAGACAGCGGCAGGCGCGAGCGGATGGAGGCCCGCACCTGCGCATCGTGGAATCCTGTGCGGTCGGCGTAGTGCACTGCGTTTGTGGCTGCCGCTGGCAGACGGAACCGAGCGGCGAGGTCCTGCAGGTGGGCTATGCGCGCATCGTCGCCGGGAAGTCCGAAGCGGGTGAGTTCGACGACCACTCGATCGCGGCCGAACAGGTCGACCAGTCGCCGCAGCGCCGCAGCGCCCCCGTCGGGGTCATTGAGTGCCCGGCCCAGGTGCCCTTTCCGGCAGCCGGTGAGGATCTTCCAGTCGGCATCAAGAGCGGCGAGCTCTTCGAGTTCGAACACCGGCCTGTTCTTTTCGCCGCGCATATTCGCCCGGGTGATCGCCGCTGAGAGCTGCCGGTAGCCTTCGACTCCGACGGCGAGCACCTGCAGGTGGTGAGCCTCGGGGTCGATCTGGCCGGGTATCTTTTCCCGCAATCCGAGTGACAGTTCCGCGCCGAACACCGTGGGGACTTCGTGTTCGCGGGCCGCCTGGGCGAACTGCACTGCTCCGCCGAGGCTGTTGTGGTCTGTCAGCGCCATCGCGCTCAGTCCTGCCCTGGCGGCCTCGGCTATCAGTTCGTCTGGCTGCGATGCCCCGTCGAGGAAGCTGAAGACCGAATGCGCGTGCAGTTCGGCATAGCGGACGGAGTGTGGGGCCGTGCGCACGGCCGGTGCGGCTTGGGTCCGCGCGGGCTCGGCTGACGAGGCGCTGGGCCAGCCGGCGCCGACGGGACTGCTGTCCGCGGGGTCGGGCTTTGTGGCTGATAGGCGGCGTTCGAGCTCTGACCACGGTGTGCGGGGGTTGAAGCCGCTCATTCATACCTGCCGGCTATTGACCACTGGCCGTTTTCCTTTTTCAGCAACAGGGCGCGGTCATCGTCGGTCAGCACCTGCAGGCGCACCCGGTACTGTCCCGGTGGGTCCCACCATTCGGCTTCGACCGGCCAGGCCGATGAGTAGGCGATGACACGACTGCGCTCCCCTCCCGGCCACACAATCCTGTCCGGTGGACTGTCCAGCCCGGAGGGTCTGGCCACGACAGTGCTGCCATGGGCGTCAAGAAGGTCGATGTCAGCTGTGTCGACGAGGGTCGGCTGGGGTGCCGGGAGTGCACCGGGCCAGGGTGCCCGGCTGTCCCTGAGCGGCCGAGGTGTCTGCTGCCACGGGGTCCACAGGTTTGTTTCGCTGGGCTCACGGCCGCCCTGCACGTGCGGTACGCGAACAGCGTCGGGGCCGAAGAGACCCTGCAGGCGTTCGAGTGTGCGGCTGACGTCCCCGGAACGCGTGCTGAAGAGGTCCGCGGCGTTTTCCAGCGGTCGGACGAGTTCAGCCGCTGTGAGTTCGATGAGGCTGATGCCGTCATCTGTGTCAGTTGAGCTGGCAGCTGTCGAGGCTTGCGGTTCTGCAGCCCCACCTCGTGTGGCCAGCCAGCCGTCAGCCTGCCAGCGGACGCGGTCGGCGATGTGCGATTCGTCCATGTCCGGCAGTCGCCACGTGCGCTGTTCGGCCTCTGCGCCGGAAGCGTGGAGGACGACTGTCACCTGCGTGCACACCAGCCCGGTGCTGCGAACACGACGGAAGAGGTCTGCGGCAGCACTGCGCGCATAGAAGGACAGTGCGTCGGTTCGGCCCGTGGGCGGTTCAATGGGACAGGAGACGGTCACATCGGCTGTCCGAAGGTGCGTGGCTGGAAGAGATTCGGTCAGCCCCGCCGCCAACAGCCTGGCTGTCTGACCGACAGAGCCGAAGCGCGTATAAACGCTGTCAGCTGACAGTGCCGCGAGATCGCCCAGAGTTCCCAGCCCCAGACGGCCCAGCTGCTGTGTGAAGTCCGCGTAGCGCTCCGGGTTGGCTTCTGCCAGTGTGCTGACCGGCAGCGGCGCGAGGAACTCTGCGGTTCTTCCGGGTTCAACACGGTGGGAACGGTGGGATGCAAGAACTGCCGCAAACGGTGAATCGGCAATGCCTGCCAACACTTCCCAGCCGGTGGCGTCGGTCAGTGCCGTCAGCAGCTCTTCTGCAGCGGTGTCTTCCGTGTGGGTGCGGGCGAAAGAGCTGACGGGAACGCCGATGGTGCCCGGCCGCAGCAGGGTGAAGCGCGCCATGCGGTCTTCGAGGATTCCCACACTGCGGGCGAAGAGCCTCTGTTCGGTGTCTTCGCTGTAGTTGAGTACGGCAGCCTGCGGGCAGCGGTGGCCGACTGCCCGTCGGTTCAGCCCCACGGCGATGCCCGCGGCCCTGGCCTGTGCGTCTGCGCTGATGACCCGCCCGGCGTGCAGAACAACCGCCGGGGTACTCGGCGAAATGCCGGCGACTTCGGCATGGGCGACGGCGGTGAAGTCCGGTACGTGGAGCACGAGTGTGCGCAGTGTTCCGCCGGGCTCGGCCGGCTGCTTCTGGGCCGTTGAGGCCGTTGAGGCTGCAGCGGTGTCGCGGTGAGCATCAGACAAGGCGGATGCCCCTTTCTTCAGCGCGGCCGGATGCTCCGGGCAGCAGCAGCTGGACGCGCTCACGGCCGTGGTCGACCGTGACGGCGCATTCGCTCAGCATTCCCGCGCCCTGGGCCAGGCCCACCCACCGCGGGGCGGAGACAGACACCGTGCGGTCCGCGGTTCCCTTCGGCTGTCGGCTGCTGCCCACCACCAGGAGGCTCATGCTGCGTTCGCGCACTTTCGCTCGTAGGCGCGCCTGTTCGGTGGGTGTGAGAGAAAAGCCCGGGCGGACGATGATCGCGGAAAAGGACTCCACGAGAATCGACACTGCCCGCAGCCAGTCACGAGCGTCGACCTCAACGCTGGCGAAGCGGCTGAGCGAAACCCCGTAGTCGGCAATCGCCTGCACAGCGGGCTCCCCCACCCCCACGGCGGCCGCCCAGTGGTCCTCCGCACTCAGACGAGCCACGGCGGCCAGCGCCAGCGACAGAGCCTGCGGACCGACGATCTCAGTCACCTCGCCGCGCGGCAGCCCAGTGGGGAACACTGAGCGCAGAGCGGAGACCACGGGGAACGCGGGCTTAGCGTCCGCGAGGTCGCGAGCAGTGCTCACGCCCGGCAGACGGCGAAGCTGCGCGAGTGCAGCGGGCACGGCGTGAACGGACATGCCTCCAGTATCGAACGCGTGTTCTAATAGTGCAAATGGATTTTCGAATAGACTGGTGGCCCTATGAAGCTCAGCATCGTCTTCCACACTCCCGAAATCCCCGGCAATACGGGCAACGCCATCCGCCTGGCCGCTGTGACGGGAGCTCATCTTCACCTGGTGGAACCGCTGGGCTTCGATTTGTCTGACGCAAAGCTGCGCCGCGCGGGACTGGACTATCACGACCTCGCGCACGTTACGGTTCACCCGAATATCGACGACGCCTTCGAACAACTGGCCGGCCGGCGCATCATTGCGTTCACAACCCACACCGACAAGCACTTCGGCAGCCTTGAGTACCGCGAAGACGATGTGCTGCTCTTCGGCCGCGAATCCACGGGCCTGCCGCAGAACGTTGCCGACGACCCGCGGATTGACGAGCGCGTGCGCATCCCTATGCTGCCCAGTCGCCGCTCCCTCAACCTCGCCAACTCCGCATCCATCGCCGCCTACGAAGCCTGGCGCCAGCTGGGCTACCCCGGCGGCAGCTGAACGTCAGAAGGAGACAGACTATGACGCATCGACGCGCGCTGACAGTTGCCGGATCCGATGTTTCCGGTGGTGCCGGCATTGCCGCGGACCTCAAGATGTTCAACGAATACGGGGTCTTCGGCGCATCTGTCCTCACCTGCATCGTCACCTTCGATCCAGCGGAGGGCTTTGATCACACTATTGACTTCACCTCGCCCGAAAGCGTGATCCGACAGTTCGATTCCACGCTCGGCATCCACCGTTTCCACGCCGTCAAATCAGGCATGCTCGGAAGTGTTGACACAGCGCCCATGCTCGCCGAGCGCCTGCGCGACATCGACGCCCCGTACGTCTTCGATCCCGTGCTGACCTACAAGGGCACCGGCAAGGGTGTGATCGATTTGTCCCAGATGATGTTGGAGACCTACGTGCCCGCCGCCTCGGTCATGACGCCCAATCTGGACGAAGCGGCAAAGCTGGTTGGGGCCGACTCCCTTGACTCCGTGGAGGACATGACCGCCGCCGCCAAACAGCTGCACGCACTCGGCGCTGCAAGCGTCGTCGTCAAGGGCGGTGCCCGCTTCCCCGGACCCGACGCCGTCGATGTCTTCTACGACGGTTCGGAAGTCCACGTGCTGCGCTCGCGGAAGGTCAATGACGAACTCGTCAACGGCGCCGGATGCTCCTTCGCATCCTCAATTGCCGCGGGCCTCGCACTGGGACACAGAACGCTCGACGCGGTCGTCAGCGCCAAGGTGAAGGTCGCCCACGGGATTGCCCGCTCCATGCCCAACGCCATGGGCGTCAACTCGATGTTCCATCCGGCAGCCCGCGTCTGGCCACACCCCGACGTCGCCGTCACCGTCAGCTGAAGCAGTCCCGCCCGTCAGGCGAGATCCGCCTCGCAGGCGGTGCTTGGCAGGCGCGCATTCCAGGGCTCGCGTCCGGAAAGCAGAAAGCCGCCGGTCCCACGCAGGGATCCGGCGGCTTTTTCGGCGCTGCTTACTTGCGCTTGCCGAAGGACTTGTAGCGGTCCTTGAACTTTTCGACACGGCCAGCGGAGTCGAGGATGCGCTGCTTGCCGGTGTAGAACGGGTGCGATTCCGACGAGATTTCAACGTCGACGAGCGGGTAGGTGTTGCCGTCTTCCCACTCGATGGTCTTGTCGCTCTTGACCGTCGAACGGGTCAGGAGCTTCTTGCCCGAAGCGAGGTCGTTGAAGACAACCGCCTGGTATTCGGGGTGAATGTCCTTCTGCATAAGTCTTTCCTTTGAATTCGCCAGAGCCCCTGGTGCGACCGAGTCGCCTGCCAGCTGCTCAAATTCGGATTGATCGACGCTGAGGCGTCAACCTATGAAACTATACCGGCTCATCCCCCGCAAAGCGAACCGAAGCGGCGGGTGTGTCAGCGGCCCGAGGTGTTTCAGGATTGCCTCACCGAGTCAGCCAGCGAATGAGTCCTGCGTAGTTGTACGGCGGAATGTTGTCATCCAGCGGCACACAGACTTCCACCTGTCCCTGAGCTTCGGCGACGAAGAGCGCCGGGTCGTTGCAGTCGGCGTAGCCCACGGTGCGCAGTCCCCTGCTGGCCGCCGCTCCCGCCCAGCCGTGATCGGCAACCACGAGGTCGGGCATGGGCTGGCCGGCTTCTTCCAGTGCGTCAAGCAGAGCGTGCATGGGCTCTGCCAGGTGGGTGTGCGGCAGACCGCCGTGAATGTGCCAGTGCCACACACTGCCGATCTGGCGGACGTCACCGCCTTCAGACTGCAGCGGAATGAACTGGTTCAGGCGCACAATGTCAGCACCCAACCGCCCAGCCCAGGCGGCCGTGGCTTCGTGAACCGGCAGCAGACCAGAAGGGTGGCCCGTGGCGAACAGGATTTGCCCGCCGCGTCCGGCAACATCGGATACAGCAGCGCGCAGACGATCCAGCCCGTCAAGGCACAGTTCAGTGGAGATCGTGTCAACGCCCTCCGTGTAATCGCGTTCCGGGCGGATTCCGCAGCGGGCGACCATGACGTCGAACACGGAGTCGTAATCCCAGTCCTGGGTGAGCGGCACACCGAAGTCGAAGTTGCGCTCCTGGGCCAAGAACCTGTGGATGTGCGACAGGTTGTTCTCTCGCGGAGTGGCGACTTCTCCCGTCACCCCGCCTTCAATCAGCGACTCGGCAGCGGCAGCGCGCGTGATTTCAGCCATCGGCATCCTCCTGGAGTGCAAAGACTGCCACGGCGGCTGCCGCGGCGACATTGAGCGAATCGATTCCGTGAGACATGGGAATGATGACGCAGGCATCGGCGGCTTCGATCGTTCGGCGACTGAGCCCAGCCCCTTCCGTACCCATGATCAGCGCCGTCTTCTGGTGCCCGGCGCGGGCGAACTCGCGAACGCTGATCGCTCCGTCGCGCAGAGCGAGAGCCGCGGTCGTGAAGCCGTGTTCGCGCAGCAGGTCGATGCCTGCCGGCCAGGGGTCGATCCGCGCCCACGGCACCGAGAACACTGTGCCCATAGATACCCGGATCGACCGACGGTACAGGGGGTCGGCGCATCGTGGGCTGATGAGAACCGCATCGGCGCCCAGGGCCGCCGCGGAACGAAAGATCGCACCGACGTTGGTGTGGTCGACGATGTCCTCCAGCACCACAATCCGGTTCGCCCGGCCCAGGATCTCCCCCAGCTCCGGCTGGGGTTTGCGCTCCATGGCGGCCAGGGCGCCCCTGTGCAGGTGGAAGCCGACGATTTTCTCGAGTTCCGCGGGTGTCCCCAGGATGATCGGAGCGTCTGATCCAGCCAGCTGAGGTGCCAGGTCCTCCAGCCAGTTGGGTCGCAGAAGAAACGAACGCGCCCTATAGCCGGCCGCGAGAGCCCGCGTGACGATTTTGGAGGACTCTGCAATGAACAGGCCCTCGGCGGGTTCTCGCTTGCTGCGCAGCTGAACGTCCGTCAGGTCCGTGTAGTCCGCAAGCAGCGATTCGGGCGCGCGGAAGGAGCGAACAACGCGAGATTCGTCGATCCCGTGGGCACGAAGGATCTGCTGAATCTGCGCGTCGTCGATATCGCGCTTGGCCGGCGTGTTCACAGTTGGATGATGCGGAAGAAGGCAATGATGCTGAGAATGACGATGATGCCGCGCAGCAGCGGGTCGGGCAGTTTCTGTGCGAACTTCGCTCCCGCGTATCCGCCGATGAGCGAACCGACTGCCACCAGGAGCACGGCCGTCCAGTTGATCTTGTCAAACCCGGCGATCATGTAGATGATCGCCGCAACCGTGTTGACGCCGAGCACCAAAACGTTTTTGAAACCGTTGATCTGCTGCAGCGAGTACGCCGTAAGCACACCCAGGAGACCGACGAGCAGAACACCCTGCGCGGCAGCGAAGTAGCCGCCGTAGATCGCAGTGAAGAAGATCGCGGCAAGGACTGCCGCCTTCATAGCGCTCGAGGCGTCTTCCGGCTTGGCCGGAGCTGTGCGGCCGGCTTTTGCGGCACGTTTGGCAAGCGCCCTCTTGAGGAAGGGCTGGCCGATCACCATGATGACCGCAAGCACGATGAGCACGGGAACGACAGCTTCAAAGGTCGTTGACGGCAGAACCACCAGCAACAGCGCGCCGACGATTGAACCGAGGATCGACGCGGGCAGCCAAGCGGCCACCTGTTTGCCGTAGCCGGCCATCTGCTTGCGGTAGCCGAAGGAGCTGGCCACATTGCCGGGGATAAGACCCAGTGCGTTGCTCATAGTCGCTGTCTGCGGTGGAACGCCGAAGGCGACGAGAGCCGGGAATGTGATGAGCGTGCCGGAGCCGACAGCAGCGTTGATTGCTCCGGCGCCGAGGCCCGCCGCGAAGATGAGCAGGGCCTCGACGAGGGTGAATGAACCCATCAGCTCAGGCGTGCCTGCGCGTGGAAGCGCCCTTCGGTGACGGTGAGCTGGATGGGCAGGCCGAATGTCTCCGACAGGTTGGCTTCTGTGATGGTGTCCTTGATGTCGCCGGCTGCAACCACACCGCCTTCGCGGATGAGCAGAGCGTGCGTCATCGACTGCGGGATCTCTTCAACGTGGTGGGTCACCATGACGGTGGTCGGCGCGTACTTCGAGCCGATGATCTCAGTCAGTGCCTGCAGGAGCTCTTCGCGTCCACCCAGGTCAAGACCGGTTGCCGGTTCGTCCAGCAGCAGGAGTTCGGGGTCGGTCATGAGCGAACGGGCAATCTGCACGCGCTTCTTTTCGCCGTCTGACAGTGTGCCGAAGCGGCGGGTGCCGAAGCCGGCAATGCCGAAGGCTGACAGGAGGTCATCAGCACGGTCGAGGTCGATCTCGTCGTACTCTTCGACCCAGCGGCCCAGCACGCCGTAGGCGGCGGTGAGCACGACATCGTGGACTTTTTCGCTGCCGGGAATCCGCTTTGCCAGCTGCGATGACGTGTAGCCGATCCGTGGGCGCAGCTCGAAGACGTCAACGCGTCCAAGGCGCTCTTCGAGGATGTCGACGGTGCCTTCCGTGGGATGCATGCGTCCGGCCGCAAGCTCCAAAAGGGTTGTCTTTCCGGCGCCGTTGGGGCCGAGAACAGCCCAGTGCTGACCTTCTTCAACCGTGAGGGAGAAATCAGAGAGGAGGTGGTTGGCTCCTCGGCGGACACCGACGTTGTCTAGCTGCAGGACAGTGCTCATGTATCAGACTCTAACGCACTGGCACCTATACTCGGGCGGATGAATCCCCTTTCTCCCGATGCTTCGGCTGCGTTCTTCGCCGCGGCGCTGCAGAACCTGCTTTCCCAGCGCCGTTCACCGGACACGATTGTCGATGCCTACGCCTCGGCCAGCACCCCGGTTCCCCTCATCGTCGACGACCCGGTGTTCGGCTCTGACACGCCTCAGGGGCTTCTTCTGTGGGCCGCACAGCTGCGACGGGAGGGCATCGACTCGGCACACACCGTTTTCATCCACCCCACGCTTCCCCACCGGGTGCCGCGGACCGATCGGGAGCACCGGCGTCTGTTGGCTCGGGTCTCAAGCGTCACAGTCCTTGAACAGGCTGGTGTTTCGCGCGCCATCGTCGTGCTCAATGCCGACGGAGCTGCCCAGGTGATTCCCACTGCTGCCGTGTCTTCTGCTCCTCTGGGCACTGTTTCGGCTGCCGAGGCGGTGCGTGAGCTGCGCGAATGCACGATGGAGGGGCTTGCTCTTGTTGAACGGCTGGGAGACGAACTGCCGGAGAACCTGCGGCAGGCGCCGTGGCGCGACTGGCAGGCGGACATGGCGCTGGGCCGCCTGGCAGACAACATCGGGGACCTTCTGCCGGAGCCCAGGTGGGCGGCAAGTCTCGTCACAGCCTGCGAAATCCATTCACTGCTGTCACCGGTTTTGGCTCCCCACACCATGCAGCCGCCGGAATTCGGAGCGCTGCTGGCCCGCCTGCACGCTGCGGCAGCGGCCGTCGTGTGGTCTGTTACCCGAGCTCAGTAGACCGGATGCACTCACATAGAATCGCGGCATGGATCGACTGAGCATCATCACCGACGACGGCGGTCTCTTCGTACACTCGGATCTATTTGACGAAGACGAACGCGCTATCGTTGCCCGCGAACTGCTGGAGCAGTACCCCGGCGGCGATCTGTGGACCGTCCCGCTGCCATTGGGCCTGCTGGGCCCGGAGCTTGTCGTGATGGACGTCGATTCGACCTTCATCAACGAAGAGGTCATTGAAAAGCTCGCAGCCCACGCCGGCCGCGAAGCCGAAGTGCGAGCCGTGACGGAGCGCGCGATGGCCGGTGAGCTCGACTTCGCCGAATCTCTCATTCACCGCGTCGAACAGCTGAAAGGCGTGCCGGCCTCAGCCCTTGACGAAGTCGCCGCGTCTGTCACCCTGACCCCGGGTGTAGAAAAGCTCGTTGCGAACCTGCACAATGCCGAATGCCACATCGCGCTGGTCTCTGGTGGCTTCACCGCGATCGTCGAGCAGATCGCCGGTCCCCTCGGCATTGACGATGTCACCGCCAACGGCCTGGAGATCGTCGACGGTGTTCTCACTGGCAGGGTCAGCGGGCCGATTGTCGACAGGCAGACGAAAGCCCGCCGACTTCTGGAAATCGTTGAAGACGAAGGGCTCGACATTGCCCGCACCGTGGCGATCGGCGATGGCGCAAACGACATTGACATGATTGAAACCGCCGGCTTCGGAATCGCCTTCTGTGCCAAGCCGGCACTCGTGGAGCACGCGGATGCCCAGCTGCGTACCCGACGCCTTGACGCGGTCTACCCCGGGCTTACGGGCATGAGCATCTAACCGATTCGACCTTCGTACCGCTGAGCAGAGGCCAACACAGATGAGGCGGTGAGCACCTAGCTTGGAGTGCTCACCGCCTCGTCTGTCTATACGCAGTCGATCTCAAACCGCTGTCATGCCTGCTGATTCACGCCCTTTGGACGAAATCGCGGATCTGCGGTTGAGGGAGGATTCCTGCCGCATCATCCCAGCTGTCGAACTCGAATACTGCGATAGAGCTGGGGCGGAACTTCTCAACCGGACGGCCGGAGAACTCGGCCACAGCATCGGCGACCGTGGGGTTGTGGCCCACGATGATCGCAGCCTGTGACTCCGCCGGAATCGTCGCTACAGCTTCCCGCCAGTCCAGCACCTGCGCCTGGTACAGAGCGTCATCCAGGCGGAGCTCAGGCTGAGCGTTCAGCTGTTCGATGATGAGCTGCGCGGTTTCCGCTGTGCGCCGCGCGCTCGAAGCGATGGCACTGTCGATCGGCAGATCCGCAAGAAATTCACCAGCCCTGCGGGCTTCGTCGCGCCCCTCCCCAGTCAGCGGACGGTCGTAGTCCGGACCGGGTTCGTGCGAAGCGTGCGCGTGGCGGGCGAAGATCAGAATCGGCATGGCCCCAGCCTCAGGATCCGGTCGAGTGCAGGCCGCCGTCGACGTGAATCATCGAACCGGTGGTCTTGGGGAACCAGTCGGACAGCAGGGCGACGATGCCGCGGCCGGCCGGTTCCGTGTCGCTCTGATCCCAGCCGAGTGGTGCGCGGTCGCCCCACACGTCTTCGAAAGCCTCGAAGCCGGGGATGGATTTCGCTGCGGTCGTCTTGAGCGGGCCTGCCGAAATGAGGTTGACGCGGATGTCATGCTCACCCAGGTAGCGGGCCAGGTAGCGGCTGGTGGATTCAAGGGCAGCCTTGGACACACCCATCCAGTCGTATGCAGGCCAGGCGACAGTTGCATCGAACGTCAGACCGACAATCGATGCTCCCTTGTTGAGCACCGGCTGAGCTGCCACGGCAATAGCCTTGAGCGAGTACGCCGACACGTGGAGCGCGTTTGACACCGACTCCCACGGGGTGTCGAGGAAAACACCGCCGAGTGCGTCCTTCGGGGCGAATGCGATTGCGTGGACAATGCCGTCGATGTTTCCGCCCAGACGTTCGGGCAGCGCCGCGAGGTCGTCTTCGTTGGTTGCGTCGAGTTCGATGACTTCGGCGGGCTTCGGCAGACGTTCAGCGATGATCGAGGTGATCTTCATCTGGCGGCCGAAGGAGGACAGGATGACTTCGGCACCCTGTTCCTGGGCCAGGCGGGCCGCCGAAAAGGCGATAGACGATTCGGTGAGCACACCCGTGACGAGGATGCGCTTGCCTTCAAGAATTCCCATGGTGTTCCTTTCTTAGGATTCTGCTGTCAGTGGCCCATGCCCAGGCCGCCGTCGACCGGAATGACGGCGCCGGAGATATAGGCGGCATCGTCCGATGCGAGCCAGGCGACGACGCCCGCGACCTCTTCGGGAAGGGCGAAGCGCTTAGCCGGGATGGTGTCGAGGTATTCCTTCTGCTGCTTCTCGGGCAGTTCGTCCGTCATGTCCGTCTTGATGAAGCCGGGAGCTACGACGTTTGCAGTGATGCCGCGCGCACCGAGTTCGCGGGTGAGTGAACGTGCCATGCCCACGAGTCCGGCCTTAGCCGCCGAATAGTTGAACTGGCCGGGCACGCCGTAAAGACCGGAAACGGAGGAGATGAAGATGATGCGGCCGAACCGCGAGCGGATCATGTTGGTGATGCCCGGCTTGACGGTGCGGTACACGCCGGTGAGGTTGGTGTCGATGACCTGCTCGAAGTCCTCTTCCGACATGCGCATCAGCAGGTTGTCGCGCGTGATGCCGGCATTGGCCACAACGACGTCAACCGTGCCCAGTTCCTTTTCAATGGCCTCGTAGGCCGCTTCGAGCGACGCGAGGTCCGTGACGTCTGCGGCGACTGCGAAAGCTCCTTCGGGAGCATCGCCGTTGCGCGAGGTGACGGCGACCTTGTCGCCCTGGGCGAGGAAACGTTCGGCGATCGTGCGACCGATGCCGCGGTTTCCGCCGGTTACAAGAACAACACGGGGTTCAGCCACGCTGATCCTTTCAGTCTGAAGTCAATCTCTCCCAACCTAGCCTAAAGCCCAGTGGGGCGTGGCTGCACAACAAAGGAGCGATATGCTTTTGTAGTCCGTTTGAAAGGTGGGGAAACGTGAAGAGCAGGCCCGCGGTCAGCATCACCTCGGCCAGCGAATCTCACGAAGCTGATCTCAACGCCCGCACCCGCAAATACCTGATTCTCATGGCCATTCGCATGGTCTGCTTTGTCGGTGCGGTCTTTGCACACGGCTGGTTTCGCTGGACGCTCGTCGCCGGCGCCGTTGTTCTGCCCTGGATCGCAGTTCTCATAGCCAACGCGGTCAAGCGCCGCTACCAGCAAACCGACGCCGAGCCGTCCGTGCCGACGGCTGCCTCGCTCGGCTCACCGAGCGAACGAAGCCAACCGGACCACTCTGATGTCGACGATCCGATCATCATCGACGGCGAAATCGTGGAGGGCGACGATGACTGACCTGCAGTGCTCAGCCAAAGGCTGCCCAGCATTGGCGTCGTGGGCGCTTTTGTGGAACAACCCGAAACTGCACTCGGGCGAACGCCGCAAAGTGTGGCTGGCCTGCAGTCTGCATCGAGAAACCCTCGAAGAATTCCTCACACTTCGATCATTTCTGCGTGAAACTGTGCCCGCAGATCGTATCCCCCCAGGAGCTGGATAAGTGCGCTACGGATTCATCTTCTCCGCAAAATGGCTTCGCTACATCGCCATTGCGATCATCTTCGCCATTGCCTGTGCGCTTTTGGCCAACTGGCAGAACAGCCGCCGGGAAGCCCGAAACGCTGAAATCCAGCGCATCGAAGCCAACTACAGTGCCCAACCACAGCAGCTGGACGCCTCGGTGCCATCGGCATCGGATCAGCTGCCGGATGACGACGACTGGAAACACGTGACCGTCACCGGAACCTACGACGCTGAGCGCACGGTACTGGCGCGCAACAGGCCCTTAAGCGGCCAACCCGGCTATTTCGTCGTGACACCCCTGAATACCGAAGCCGGTCCCGTTGCAGTCGTGCGCGGCTGGGCTCCGAGCTCCAGCGACCCAGATCCGAGCACCGTTCCCACTCCCCCTTCTGGCACCGTCACGGTTGACGGCTGGATCCGCCCCGCAGAAGAGGGCAAAGCTGACGACAACACCCCCGGCACCGTAAAACAGCTCGATCCGAAGGTCATGAACGGTTACGAGGGCGGCTACACGGGCCTGTACCTCCAGGTGGGCTCCGAAGACCCACAGGCGCAGCAGCCTCTGCCAACGTTGCCGAAGCCGTCTGTCGACCCTGGCTCCCACCTCTCATACACAATGCAGTGGATTCTGTTCGGACTCATGGCCCTCGGCGCTCTCATCGTGGCGATTGTGCGGGAGCGCAAAGCGATTGCCGAGCGCAAGAGCGAAGAGAACACCGACTACGTTGTCCTGGAAAAGGCAGCCATCGCCCACGGAGTGCGGGCCTCAGGAAGCCGCTACGGCGACACAGGACGCCGTGTGAAATCGGGCCGCCGCGACCGTTCGGCAGAAGACGCCGAGGACGCCGCATTGGATTCTCAGGGCTGGGGCTGAAGCAAGCTGCTCGGCCGAACACAGGCCCAAACACACCCAGCCGCGCAAGGGCGACTCAGGCCAGCTCGACAAGCTCCAGGTAGTCATCGCTCCACAGGTCTTCGTCTGCGTCCGGCAGAAGCAGCACCCTGTCGGGGTTAAGAGCCTCAACTGCGCCCGCATCGTGTGTCACCAGCAGAATCGCACCCTCGTAGCGCTCAATGGCTGAGAGGATCTCAACCCTCGACTGGGGGTCGAGGTTGTTTGTCGGTTCGTCAAGAAGAAGCACGTTTGCTGAGGACACCACGAGGCACGCCAGGGCCAGGCGGGTCTTCTCACCACCGGACAGGACTCCAGCCGGTTTATCGACATCGTCGCCGGAGAACAGGAACGAACCGAGCAGGGTGCGCACCTTCGTGTCGTCAAACGAGTCTGGTGCGGCTGACTGCATGTTCTCCAGAACCGTCCGGTCGAGGTCCAGAGTGTCGTGTTCCTGCGCAAAATAGCCGAGCTTAAGACCGTGCCCGGCCACGACTTCGCCGCTGTCGGGCTCTTCGACACCAGCCAGAAGCCGCAGAAGGGTTGTCTTGCCGGCGCCGTTGAAGCCGAGAATGACCACGCGCGTCCCCCGGTCAACAGCGAGGTCAACACCCGTGAACACCTCTGTTGAACCGTAGGCCTTGGACAAGCCCTTGGCTTCTAGCGGAACTCGGCCGCACTTGGCCGGTTCGGGGAACCTGAGGTCTGCGACCTTTTCGCGCTGCCTCTCGCCCTGTGTGCCGGCCAGCAGGCGGTCGGCGCGCTTGGCCATGTTCTGTGCGGCGACGGTCTTCGTGGCTTTCGCGCGCATCTTGTCGGCCTGGGCGTGCAGGGCCGCCGCTTTCTTTTCAGCGTTGGCGCGTTCGCGCCTCCTGCGCCGCTCATCGTCTTCGCGCTGTTTGAGGTACTGGCGATAGCCCATCGAGTAGATGTCAATGCACTGACGCGTGGCGTCAAGGAAGAACACCTTGTTGACAACCTCGTCGATCAAATCGAGGTCGTGCGAAATGATGATGAGCCCGCCGGGATATTTGGCGAGGTAGTCGCGCAGCCACAGAACGCTTTCGGCATCCAGGTGGTTGGTCGGTTCGTCCAAGATCATGGTCTTCGGCGCTTCGAACAGGATGCGGGCAAGCTCCACTCTGCGCCGCTGACCACCGGACAGAGTCTCAAGCTCCTGTTTCAAAAGCTCAGCGTCCAGCCCCAGATTAGCTGCGATCGCAAGGGCTTCGGACTCTGCCGCGTAGCCTCCGGCCGCGATGAACTCGTCTTCAATCCGGGGGTACTTGTCGATTGCCTTCGATGCAATGTCCGGGTCGGGCGAGGACATCTGCTCTTCGGTCCGGCGCAGACGTTTGGCGAGCACATCGAGCTCACGTCCTGCCAGGATCCTCTCTTTGCCCGTCATGCGGAGGTTGCCGGTCCTCGGGTCCTGCGGCAGATAGCCGACCGAACCAGACCGGAACACCTGTCCGGCACTCGGCGGCACCTCGTCCATGAGCACTTTCGTCAAGGTTGTCTTGCCCGCGCCATTGCGCCCGACCAGGCCAACCCGGTCGCCCTTTTCCACCCGGAAGGTGACATCGGACATGAGCACGCGTGCTCCGACGGTGATTTCAAGACCGGAAGCGGCGATCATCCACGGACCGCCTTCTCAACGAGGCCCGCCAGGTAGTCCTGCGGGCGGACGCCCTCGCTGCGTGCCTGTTCAGCAATTGCGGAGGCGAGGTCCCGCGGAACATCGGCCCAGATGCGCACGGTCTCTTCGGCTGATTCTTCCGAGGCCGCGCTGCCGGCTGCCGAGGCGCCTGCTGCCGAGGTGCCTTCTGGGGAGTTCTCTTCTGCCCGGGTATCGGCGGGCTCGGGAGCGTCTGCGGAAATGCCTGCGTAACCGGGGCCGATGTCGGGTTCCGTGCCGTTCTGATATGCGCCGGCAGCGGCGCGGGCGAGGTCGTCAGCCCGTTCGTTCATCCGATGATTGGCGTGCCCCTTCACCCATTCGTAGGTAATGGAACGGCCCGCAGACTTGGCGGCAGACATGAGTTCGTCCAGCTGCTTCATCAGATCGTCGTTGAGCACGGGCTTGCCGTCGGCCTTTTTCCATCCGCGCTTCTTCCACCCGGCCATCCACTTGGTGATGGAGTTGATGGCGTACTGCGAATCGCACAGAACGTGAACATCCGAGCCGGAATCCTCAACGGCCCGCAGCAGTTCGATGACAGCCTGCAGCTCTCCGCGGTTGTTCGTCGCTTTGGGCCACCCACCCGAGGCCCACTGGTCCTCGCTGATGTACCAGGCCCACCCGGCGGGGCCGGGATTGCCAAGAGCGGAACCGTCAACGGCGGCGATGATCGTCACAGAACTCCTAGAAATAAGTGTGGGGGCGGGTAGATTCTACCCGCCCCCAAAACATCAGATGATCAGATGTTGAAGCCCAAAGCGCGCATCTGCATGCGGCCGTCTTCCGTGATCTTTTCGGGACCCCACGGCGGCATCCAGATCCAGTTGAGGCGGAATGCCGGGACGATCCCGTCGAGAGCCTGGGCAATCTGGTCCTCGATGACGTCGCTCAGCGGGCACGCCGCCGAGGTCAGGGTGATGTCGATGACAGCAGTGCCGTCTTCTTCGACAACAACCCCGTAGACGAGCCCGAGGTCGACGACGTTGACGCCGAGTTCCGGGTCGACGACGTCAAGGAGCGCTTCTGTGACTTCTTCTGCCGAGGCATTGCTCGGCGAGTCGATGACTTCGGTCACACTGTCCTCCTTGTTGGATCAGGCGTTCTGGAAGAAGCGGTCGTAGCCTTCGTTCTCCAGACGCTCGGCCAGTTCCGGGCCACCCTCTTCGACGATCTTGCCGTCGACGATCACGTGCACGAAGTCCGGCTTGATGTACTGCAGGATGCGCGTGTAGTGGGTGATGAGCAGGATGCCGACGTCCGTGTTCTCCTTGGCGCGGTTAACGCCTTCGGACACGATGCGCAGGGCGTCGACGTCCAGACCGGAGTCGGTTTCGTCGAGGATGGCAAAGCGAGGCTTGAGCAGCTCCATCTGGAGGATCTCGTGGCGCTTCTTTTCACCGCCGGAGAATCCTTCGTTGACGTTGCGGGTGGCAAACGCCGGGTCAACGCGCAGCTTCTCCATTGCTTCGCCCAGTTCCTTCGACCAGGTGCGCAGCTTCGGTGCTTCGCCGTCGATGGCGGTCTTGGCCGAGCGCAGGAAGTTTGTGACGGTCACGCCGGGAACTTCCACGGGGTACTGCATTGCGAGGAACAGGCCGGCCTTGGCGCGTTCGTCGGCTTCCATTTCGGTGATGTCTTCACCGTCGAGCTCAATCGTGCCCGAGGTGATGGTGTAGGCGGGGTGGCCAGCCAGAGCGTAGGCCAGGGTCGACTTACCCGAGCCGTTGGGGCCCATAACGGTGTGGGTCTTCTTCGAGTTGATGTCGAGAGACAGGCCCTTGAGGATCTCCTTGGGGCCTTCGTCGGTTTCTACGCTGACGTGGAGGTCGCGGATAGAGAGAATGGACATGTTTCCTGCTTTCAGTGCGTCGAGTTGATGTCTACGAAGATCGTGCCGTCGCGCTCTTCGGCGGCGTAGACGGCGACTGGCTCAAAAGCCGGCGGTGACTGCGGCTCGCCCGTTGTGAGGTCGAAGGCCGAGCCGTGCAGCCAGCATTCGATCGAACAGCCCGAGACTTCGCCTTCGGCAAGCGATACTTCGCCGTGCGTGCAGACGTCGTTGACGGCGTGGACCGCACCGTCTTCCGTGCGCGCAATGCACACTTCGACGTCGTCGATCACCACGCGGACGGCGGTGCCGACTGCGAGCTCGTCCGATTTCAGTGCCGGCTTGCCGCTCATTCGGCCATGCTCCGGGCGAGCTCTTCTTCGATCTTCTGGTTGAGGACGTCTTCGACTTCCTCGTTTTCGATCTTTTGGATGATTTCGTTGAAGAAGCCGCGCACCACAAGGCGGCGTGCTTCGTCTTCGGGAATGCCGCGGCTCATGAGGTAGAACAGGTGCTCTTCGTCGAACTGTCCGGTCGACGATGCGTGACCGGCGCCTTCGATTTCGCCGGTTTCGATTTCCAGGTTCGGAACCGAGTCGGCGCGTGCACCCTTGCTGAGCAGCAGGTTGCGGTTCATTTCGTAGGTGTCGATGCCAAGGGCCTCGGGGCGGATGAGCACATCGCCAATCCAGACGGTGCGCGCGTCCTTGCCGTAGAGGGCTCCCTTGTAGAGCACGTTCGACACGGCCTTCGGGGTGTTGTGGTCCACGTAGGTGCGGTGTTCGAAGTGCTGTCCGGCATCGGCAAAGTACAGGCCGTACATTTCGGCTTCCCCGCCGGGTGCGGAGTAGCGGACGTTGGTGTTCAGGCGGACGATCTTTCCGCCGAGCGTGATCTGCACGTGCTTGAAGTACGCGTCCTTGCCGACGACGGCATCGTGCTGCGCGGCGTGCAGGGCGGTGTCGTCCCACAGCTGCAGTTCGATGAAGTCGACGTTTGCCCCGTCGCCCACAACGGTCGTGATGAGTTCGCTGTAGTCGACAGCACCCCTGTGGGTGACGATGAAGTCGACGTGGGCGTTGTCGCCGACGGTCACGAGGGTGTGGCCGTGGACGAGGCCGCCTTCACCCGTGAGGTTGATGCGGACGGGTTCACTGATTTCTGCACCGGCTTCCACCGAGTAATGGGTGACGGCCGCCGCCTGGTTTGCGGCAACGACAGCCGGGAGGTCTTCCGGTGCCACGGCGCCGAGTTCACGCGCACGCTCCAGCGTGATCTTCTCAACGGTGACGCCTTCGGGCAGCGTTTCTTCGCGGCCCAGCGAACCGGTTCCGGACTGATTCTGAAGAAGCGCGTCAAGCTTCTTGACCGGGCTGAAGCGCCATTCTTCTTCCCGGCCGGTGACCACCGGGAAGTCGGCAATGTCGAAGCTGCGCGTACGCTGCGAACGAGTGGTGGCAGGCACCTGCTTGGGAGCGGTGCTGCTCGAGGTCTGGGTCATTTCTCTCCTTTGACAGTCGGCATGGTCTTCGCTGAGGTGATCAGCCGACCGCGCCTTCCATCTGAAGTTCGATAAGGCGGTTGAGTTCGAGTGCGTATTCCATCGGCAGTTCGCGTGCAATGGGCTCGACGAAGCCGCGGACGATCATGGCGTAGGCCTCGGTTTCGTCCAGGCCGCGGCTCATGAGGTAGAACAGCTGGTCTGCCGACACCTTCGACACGGTTGCCTCGTGGCCCAGCGTGACATCGTCGTTGCGGATGTCGATGTACGGGTACGTGTCCGAACGCGAGTGGTTGTCCACCAGCAGGGCGTCACACAGCACGTTGTTGGCCGAACCGGACGCGTTCGGGTAGACGTGCACGAGTCCGCGGTAGGCGGAACGGCCGCCGCCGCGGGCAACGGACTTCGCAACGATGTTCGACGAGGTGTTCGGAGCGGCGTGCACCATCTTCGAACCGGTGTCCTGATCCTGACCAGTGCCGGCGAAGGCAACCGACAGGGTTTCACCGCGAGCGTGCTCACCGGTCAGCCAGATGGCCGGGTACTTCATGGTGACCTTCGAACCGATGTTGCCGTCGATCCACTCCATGGTGGCGCCCTCTTCGGCGATCGCGCGCTTGGTCACGAGGTTGTACACGTTGTTCGACCAGTTCTGGACGGTCGTGTAGCGAACCTTTGCACCCTTCTTGGCGACGATTTCGACGACCGCCGAGTGCAGCGAGTCCGACTTGTAGATCGGAGCGGTGCAGCCTTCTACGTAGTGCACCGACGAACCTTCGTCGGCGATGATGAGTGTGCGCTCGAACTGGCCCATGTTCTCGGTGTTGATGCGGAAGTAGGCCTGCAGCGGGATTTCGACGTGAACGCCCTTGGGGACGTAGACGAACGAACCGCCGGACCAGACCGCGGTGTTGAGCGCGGAGAACTTGTTGTCGCCGGAGGGGATGACGGTGCCGAAGTACTCTTCGAAGATCTCCGGGTAGTCGCGCAGACCGGTGTCGGTGTCAACGAAGATGACGCCCTGACGTTCAAGTTCTTCGTTGATCTTGTGGTAGACGACCTCGGATTCGTACTGGGCAGCGACACCTGCGACCAGGCGCTGCTGTTCGGCTTCCGGGATGCCCAGGCGGTCGTAGGTGTTCTTGATGTCCTCCGGGAGGTCATCCCACGTCTGTGCCTGCTTCTCGGTGGAGCGCACAAAGTACTTGATGTTGTCGAAGTCGATGTCGCCCAGGTCCGGGCCCCACTGCGGCAGCGGCTTCTTCTCAAAGAGCTCAAGCGCGCGCAGGCGGCGCTGCAGCATCCATTCGGGCTCGTCCTTCAGCTTCGAGATGTTGCGGACGACATCCTCATTGAGCCCGCGCTGAGCATTGGCGCCTGCTTCATCAGAATCTCGCCAGCCGTATTCGTAGGCGTTCCCGATGTCCTTCAGTTCGGGATTGGCTTCCAGAATCCAGTTGGATTCAGTGGTGTCAGTCACCTTGCTCCTCCTTGGTTTTGATCCGGCGCATCGATCAGCGGTCTGTTGACGTCCGAGGTCGGCACGTGTGTGTTGCACAAGTGGCCTCCGGCCGCGAGCGTCGACAGGCGCCTGATGTCCACGCCCAGAAATTCAGAGAAGGCATCGAGCTCTGCCTCGCAGAACTGCGGATACCTTGCGGCAGCTTTGTGAATGGGACAGTGCCCCTGGCACAGCTGCATGGCCTCCAGCGGTGTTCCCACCGCCACCGGAATTGCCGATGCTGCATAGCCTTCGTCGTTCAGCGCTGCAGCGAGATCGCGTGAGCGTCCCGCCACGGTTGCCGACCGTTTGCCGACGCGCGCTTCGACACGCTCCATGAGTTCGCTGATTCGCTGCCTGGCGAACTCATCGATCGCTTCCGTGCCCAGCTTATCTTCGAGGAATTCGAGTGCTTCTACGGTCAGTTCGTCATAGGAGTCGCTGATCCTGCTGTGTCCCGCACTCGAGACCACGTAGTGCCGTGCCGGACGCCCCCGACCGGTCTTCGCGCCGGCGAGATCGCGCACTTCGATGGCCCCTTCGTCTGTCAGGGCGTCGAGGTGCCGCCTGATGGCAGCGGCGGTCAGGTCGAGCTGCCGGGCAATACTGGCAGCGGTGATCGGACCGTGGTCCAACACCGCTTGCAGCACCCGCGCCCGGGTGCGCAGCACAGCCTGCGAACTCTGCTGAGTCATAACCTGCCTTGTAGTGTTGATTTGCGAGGCTTTTCGCCTCTCCACCATTCAATAACGTTAATGTGCCCTAAATTGTTCCACAACCGCTGGGCGAGGGCATCCTCCCGGTTCGATCGGCGCGCCGGCTACAGTGGACGCCTGTGACAGCTCTTCAAGTCCGCGATGTTCGGTTTGCCTACGGTCGCAGCAATGCCGTCGACGGAATTTCGCTTTCTGTTGAACCGGGTATGACGACCGCGGTGCTGGGCCCAAACGGGGCCGGCAAGTCCACGCTCATCTCATTGTGCACGGGCCTTCTTCGCCCGCAGTCCGGAACCGTTGAGATCTTCGGCCTCAGTCCTCTGGAAACTCAGGCCAGAGCCATGATCGGCGTCATGCTGCAGGATGGTGGGCTGCCGATGGCCGCAAAGCCGCCGGCGATCCTCAAACACCTGGCTCACATGTACGCGGATCCTGCTGACCCGAACGAGCTCATGGATCAGCTGGGAATCCGCTCTTTCGCCGACAGGTCCATCCGTCGGCTCTCCGGCGGACAGAAACAGCGAGTGGGCCTGGCTGCAGCACTCATCGGCAAACCCAGCCTGGTGTTCCTCGACGAACCGACGGCGGGACTCGACCCGCAGGCATCCCTGGCAGTCAAGGAAATCGTCAGCAGCCTCGCCGACAGTGGAACCGCTGTCGTTTTGACCACCCACAACATGTCCGACGCACAAGAGCTCGCCGACAACGTCCACATCGTCGACCACGGACGAATCATCGCCGAGGGAACACCATCGGAACTCACTGCCGGTCGTGCTTCGGCCCTGCGCCTGACCTTCGCGGACGCTCCCCCAAGCAAGCTCAGCGAAAAGCTGCGGTCCCGCTGGGGCTTGAGCCCCACCTCGGCAACGGCTATGAACTCAGCCGGCACCTTCAGCGCCGACGACCTCAGCCAGATCACCGCGGAGATCGCAGCCAGCGGAGCAGAGCTGACCGGCCTGTCCATGAGCTCCGGTGACCTGGGGGATGTCTTCCTCCAGCTGACGGGAAGGAGCCTGCGGTGAGCGCGCACACACCCGGTACACAGTCCAACGAGCTCCAGCAGCAGCCCGCACCGGCTTTTCGCCGGATAGCAGCTCGGGCAGTGTTTGAAGCCAAGGCAATCCTAGGCAATGGCGAACAGCTCATCCTGTCGATCGTGCTGCCTCTGGCCATCCTGTTCACCCTGTCACTGACAGACATACTCGAAGTCTTCGGCTACACCGGAAGCAACCACACGGCTGTCGCGCTGGCAGGCGTGCTCGGTGTGTCGATTGCCTCCAACGCCTTCACGGGTCAGGCGATCGCAACTGCTTTTGAGCGCCGCTACGGGGTTCTGCGCCCACCGCCACCACCCCGCTGGGCGCAAGTGGACTCGTGGCCGGCAAGATCATCGCAGTACTCGGCGTGACCGTCGTCCAGTACGCACTCGCCTTCGCCTGCGCGGCATTTCTCGGCCTGGACGCCAACATCAACATCGCAGCCGTTGTCATCAGCGCTGTCGTGGGAACAGCGGCCTTCGTCGGCTTGGGTCTGCTCATGGCGGGCACCATGAGGCCCGAGGCGGTGCTCGCCTTTGCGAACCTTTTGTGGGCCGCCATGGCAGGCGGGGGCGGACTGCTCATCGATCACGGGGGCGCGTGGGGTGCAATCGTCGGCTTCCTGCCGTCTGGGGCGTTGGGCTCTGCTCTGCGCAGCGCAATCATCGACGGACGCTTCGATTGGATGAGCCTGCTCGTTCTCGCTGTCTGGGCGGTCATTGCAGCGGCAGCGGCTCGCCGTTGGTTCTCCTTCGACGACAGGTGAGAGAATAGGCCCTATGTCGACCTCCGCCTCTGATCTTTCCGCGGCCCAGCCGCACAACACCACGACTCTCCCTCGCCGCATTCGCGTGGCTGCATGGGTTGTTCTCATCGCTCAAGTGAGTATCATCGTCACTTCGACCGCTGTGCGCCTGACAGGCTCCGGTTTGGGATGCTCCGACTGGCCCATGTGCGAACCCGGATCGCTCACCAACACCCCGGAGATGGGCATTCACGGCTTCATTGAGTTCGGCAACCGCGTCCTGGGTGTTGTTCTGGGCCTCATCTGCCTGGCTGCGCTCATCGTGGTCTGGCCGTGGCGGCGCGAACGGCCCGAACTTGCGTGGTCGACATTTGCACTCCTCATGGTTGTGCCGGTCCAGGCTGTCATCGGCGGTCTGTCAGTGCTGAGCAAACTCAATCCATGGGTTGTCGCCAGCCATTTCATTCCATCGGCCGCATCGGTCGCGGTCGCCGCGTACCTGATTGTGCGTGTGTATTCCGGACCCGGTCCGCGTCGCCCCGTTGGCCCGGAGAAGCTGCGCAAGCTCATGTGGGTTATTGCTGCTCTGCTCGTCGTTGTCCTTGTATTCGGTGTTCTCACCACCGGAGCCGGCCCGCACGCGGGCGACCGCGAATCCGCCCGCAACGGTCTGCCCACCGTATGGATGGCGCGCTTCCACGCATTCCCGGTGTGGCTCATGGTGATCACCGCGGTGTGGACTCGCGTTATCGCGGCAAAAGAAGGAGCAGTCCCCCAGGCTCGCGCCATCGACTTCCTGCTGGTCGTCACAGTGCTTCAGGGCCTGATCGGCTACGTGCAGTACTTCACCGGCCTGCCGATTGGCATTGTGCTCGTTCACATGTTCGGGCTGACGCTGGTCATTATGGCCGCGGTCTTCGCCATCATGTCCAACTATTCGTGGAAGGCCGCTCCAGCGCACCCCGCCGACGACATTCTCGAACCCGCAGACAGCCGAGCTTGACGCATGCTTCTGCGTCTTTTCCGCAGGTTCGTCCTGCCCCTTTGGCCTGCGCTGTTGGGACTGCTCGTCTTTGAGGCCCTGCAGATCGCCGGATCGCTGGCACTTCCGACGCTCAATGCACTCGTCATCGACGACGGCATCGCAACGGGCAATACTGCCGAAGTGTGGCGTTTGGGCGGCATCATGTTGGCGCTCACCTTCGGACAGCTGGTGGCGAACGTTCTTGCGATCGCGTGCGGGGCATACGCCTCGCTGAAAGCGGCCGAGCACATGCGCTCGGCGTTCTTTGCCAAAGTTTCATCATTCGGCTTTCAGGAAATCGCCCAGTTCGGCACATCCACTCTGGTCACCCGTTCGACAAATGACATCCGCCAGGTGCAGCAGTTCCTCACGATGGCCATGTCGATTGCCATCATGGCGCCGTTCATGGCCGGCGGCGGCCTCATCATGGCGCTGGCCATGGATCTGACTCTTTCGTGGACGATTGTCGCGACCGTCGCTCTGCTGATGGGGATCATGGTGTGGGCCATCCGCGGAATGGTGCCGAGCTTCCGCGTCATGCAGGAGCGCCTTGATGCCATGGGCTCCGTCCTGTCGCAGCAGCTCTCAGGTCTGCGTGTCATCCGCGCCTTTGTGAAGGAAGACGCTGAGAAAAAGCGCTATGAGCGCGTCAACGAGCAGATGACGGACGCCTACATGACCGTCGGAAAGTACTTCGTGACGCTGTTTCCATTGATCATGCTCGTTGTCGGTCTCGGCCAGATGGCGCTCGTGTGGTTCGGCGCGGTCGGTGTCGA
The DNA here is from genome assembly GCF_001806835.1 of Brevibacterium sp. HMSC24B04. Classification (NCBI taxonomy): domain Bacteria; kingdom Bacillati; phylum Actinomycetota; class Actinomycetes; order Micrococcales; family Brevibacteriaceae; genus Brevibacterium; species Brevibacterium sp. HMSC24B04. The sequence continues at coordinate 120,579 of NZ_KV786068.1, forward strand.
TGCGGGGACGGCGAATGTCGGCACGATTATGGCTTTCACCCAGTACCTCATGCTCATCCTCATGGGTGTTCTCATGGCCTCTTTTCTGGCGATGATGATTCCTCGCGCAGAGGTCGCCGCCGGGCGCATCTGGGAGGTGCTGAAAACCGAACCGGTGCAGACGCGCTCAGGTTCAGTCGAGTCTGTTCCCGACCCTGGTCTGCTGGAGCTGCAGGACGTCACCTTCCGCTTCCCCGGTGCCGAGGCGCCGGTGCTGAATTCTGTTTCTTTCACCTGCCAGCCGGGCACCACGACTGCGGTCATCGGAGCTACGGGCTCAGGCAAGACAATCCTCATGCAGCTCATCGTCGGCCTGCTTGACCCCACAAGCGGCTCAGTTCGCATCGGGGGCGTGCCGGCTGGCGAACTCACCGCTGAGTCTCGCAGCGAACAGTTCGGCTATGTGCCGCAGAAACCCCAGGTGTTCGGCGACACGATTGAGGGAAACCTGCGCAAGGGCAATCCACGCGCAACCGACGCCGATGTTTTGGCCGCACTGCAGGCAGCGCAGGCGTGGGAGTACGTCCAGGGCTTAGATGGGCAGACCCAGTACAGGGTCAACCAGAACGGCACCAATCTCTCCGGCGGTCAACGGCAGCGGCTGGCAATAGCCATGGCTCTTGTTCGCCCCAGCCCCATCCTGATCTTCGATGATTCATTCTCCGCTCTCGACACGCAGACAGAAGCACGGGCCCGTGAAGGTATTGCAGAGTTGGGTTCCCGGACTCAGATCATGGTGACGCAGCGCTGCTCAAGCGCGGCTCAGGCCGATCAGATTGTCGTGCTCGATCAGGGCCGAGCCGTTGCGGTCGGCACTCATTCTGAACTTCTGGAATCTTCCGACGTCTACCGGGAGATCTACGAATCACAGACGGGAGCGGCTCATGAGTGAAGAAGCCCCGCCGAACGAAAAGTCCGCTCACTTCTGGGCCACGATCAAACGGTTCTCCGCTGAATTCAAGCCGCATCGAACACCGATGGCGCTCACTGTGCTCACCCTGTTCATCGGAACGGTGCTCACAATCGCTGCACCCTATGTTTTCGGCTTGGCTACCGACGCTGTTTTTGCCGGCTACCTGTCCAAGACAACTGCAGCGGACCAACATGCCGGCACCGCATCAGGACACCCAAGACAGGAGTCCACAGTTGGGCCGATCATCGACTCAATGGAGATTGTGCCGGGTGCCGGCATGGACTTCGGGCTCATCGGCAAGCTCGTTCTAGCCGGTGTCGCAGTGTACTTTCTGTCGTCGTTGTTCACCTTCATCGGCGGATGGGTCAGCATCCGCGTCGTCAACATCGTCATGAGCGATATGCGCACCCGGGTCGAAGACAAACTCCACCGTGTTCCGCTGTCCTACTCAGACAGACAGCGCAAAGGTGATGTTCTCTCCAGGCTCAACAACGACCTCGACAACCTCACCCAGGTCGCCAACGAAAACCTTCAGCAGATCATCACCGGCATCCTCACGTTCCTCGGGGTGCTCGCGGTGATGTTCACCCTGTCGTGGCAGCTGGCCCTCATCGCGGTCGCCTCAATTCCGCTCACCGCCGTGATCTTCGCTCTCGTAGGCACGCCCAGCCAGCGGCAGTTTCGCAAACAATGGGCCGCAACAGGCGAACTCAATGCGCACGTCGAAGAATCCATTGCTGGTATGGCCCTGCTGCGCGTGCACGGTGGACTGACGGCAGCACGTAAAGAGTTCGAAGAGTCCAACCGCGATGTTTATCGGGCAAGTCTTCGCGCACAGGTCTTGTCCGGTTCGATGATGCCGTCGATGACGTTCGTGTCGAACCTGGTATTCGTTGCAATCGCCGTTGTCGGCGCCGCTCTTGTGGCCGGCGGAGCGATCACTCTGGGCATCGTGCAGGCCTTCGTGTGGTATTCACGCCAATTCTCTCAGACCTTCGGTCAGCTGGGCGGTATGGCATCGCGCCTGCAGTCCGCCGCGTCAAGCGCCGAACGCGTGTACGAACTTCTCGACGCACCGGAGGAAGTCTCGAACAGCAGCGAGGCACCCTTTGCACCCCAGCACGGAAAGATCAAGTTTGAGGACGTCGACTTCTCCTACAGCCCCGATGAGGAACTCATCACTGACCTGACTCTTACCGCCGAGCCCGGGCAGACGATCGCCGTTGTAGGACCCACGGGTGCTGGCAAGACCACGATCGTCAACCTGCTCATGCGGTTCTACGACGTGGATTCCGGCAGCATACGGGTTGACGACCGCGATATTCGCGATATGAGCCGTGCTGACCTGCGCCGCCCCATCGGCATGGTCCTGCAGGACACCTGGCTTTTCGAAGGATCCATCCGCGACAACATCGCCTACGGCAATGACCGTGCAGACGCTGCCGCAATTGAGGCAGCCGCAAAGGCAGCCTACGTGGACCGCTTTGCATGCCACCTTCCCGACGGCCTGGATTCCATGATCACCGAAACCGCGGACAATATTTCAGCCGGCGAACGCCAGCTCATCACAATTGCGCGTGCCTTTGTCTCACAGCCGACGATCCTCATCCTTGATGAGGCCACCTCGAACGTCGATACGCGAACAGAGGTGCTCGTCCAAGAAGCCATGAACAGGCTGCGGGCCGGCCGGACGAGCATTGTCATCGCGCACCGCCTGTCGACCATCCGCAATGCCGATGTCATCGTCGTCATGAACAAAGGTCGGATTGTCGAACAGGGATCACATGATGACCTCATTGCCTCAGGCGGCCTCTACGCATCACTGCACGCAGCAGGATTCGAGGAAGACTGAGTCTCAGCAGAACCTCCGTAGCGCCAGGTATCCGTCGACAGCACCTCGCGGGTCTGCAGCGGCTCCTCAATCTCCTGAACAAATACTCAGCAGCGCGGCTTGCCCACGCCGAACTGAAAAAACGGGGCCGGTGAGAACTGATTCTCACCGGCCCCGCTCTTTCAGCCTTCAGAAGATCAGCCGATGAACGGGTTGAGGAACGGGTCGATGGCAACTGCGAGGAACAGGATCGACAGGTAGGTGATGGATCCGTGGAACACGCGCATCGCCTTCAACTGGGTTCCGCTCAGACCCTTCTTGGCACGCTTGAGGAAGGTGATGCACTCCCACAGGAACCAAGCACCGGAGCCCAGGGCGACAACCGCGTAGAGTGGCCCCATGGGCGCCAGCGGGATAACTGCCAGGGATGCTGCGATCATGGCCACGGTGTAGCCGATCATCTGCACGCCGACGGTCTTCGGCGGAACCTTGTTCGGAAGCATCGGAACATCCGCAGCTTCGTAATCCGCCTTGTACTTAATGGCCAGCGGCCAGTAGTGCGGCGGAGTCCAGAAGAACACCACCAGGAACAGCGCAACGGGAGCCCAGTCGAGCGAACCGGTGACAGCTGACCAGCCGATGAAAACCGGCATGCAGCCAGCGGCGCCTCCCCAGACGATGTTCTGGGTGGTGCGGCGCTTGAGGATCATGGTGTAGAAGACGGCGTACAGGAGGATCGCGGCGGCGGTCAGACCGGCCGCAACCCAGTTGGTGAAGCCGCCCATCCACAGGATCGAGCCGATGGCCAGCGTGAAGGCGAAGATCGTCGCTTCCTTCACCGAAATTTCACCCGTGACGAGCGGACGGGTTTCGGTGCGCGCCATGCGGGCATCGATATCGCGGTCGAAAATCGAGTTGAAAACAGACGCCGATGCGGCTGCCGCCGAACCGCCGATCAGGGTGGCGATAATGAGCCACAGGTTGGGCAGCCCGCGTTCGGCAAGGAACATCACCGGTGCCGTCGTAACGAGCAGCAGCTCAATGACGCGCGGTTTGGTGAGCGAGACGAAGGCCATGAAGCGGCTGCGGTTCTCAACCGAAGCAGCCGGTCGCTGTTCATCCCGAAGACGCTGCAGCGGACGTTCTGCTTGGTGCTGCTGATGAGCGCTCACGCATTCACTTCCTGTTAATCGACGCGAAGATTCTCACTGGATTTTCCCAGCGTTCGCCCATTCTATCTGCTGTGCCTGTGAATACCAGCTCCCACCCGGTGCGCGTGCCCGTTACAGTTGGTGTGGACGCACGTCAACAGGAGGAACCTACGCATGAGCCCGCTGAACTGGTCTGCCGAAGATCAGGCTGCTGTCAACACCGCTCGACTTCTCGCCGCTGATGCCGTTCAGGCCGCCGGCAACGGCCACCCGGGCACGGCTATGAGCCTCGCCCCGGCCGCGCACTACCTGTACCAATACGCGATGACCCACAGCCCGGCCGACCCGGACTGGGTGGGCCGCGACCGTTTCGTTCTGTCGGCCGGACACGCCAGCCTCACGCAGTACGTTCAGCTGTTCCTCACCGGCTACGGGCTGGAACTGGACGACATCAAGCAGCTGCGCCAGTGGGGCTCGCTCACTCCCGGCCACCCCGAGGTGGGGCACACTGCTGGTGTCGAAATCACCACCGGCCCGCTGGGCTCGGGTATTGCAAGTGCTGTTGGCATGGCAATGGCAGCACGCCGGGAACGCGGCCTGTTCGATCCGGAGACTCCGAAGGGCGAAAGCGTTTTCGACCACAACATCTTCGTCATCGCCGGTGACGGAGACCTGCAGGAAGGCGTGTCCGGCGAAGCATCGTCGCTTGCCGGCACACAGCGCCTGAGCAACCTCATCGTCATCTGGGATGACAACCGCATCTCGATTGAAGACGACACCTCGATAGCGTTCACAGAAGACGTCGAAGCGCGCTACGCCGCATACGGCTGGCACACCCAGCACGTTTCGTGGGTTAAGGAAGACGGCACCTACGTCGAAGACCTCGACGCCCTCCACCTCGCCGTGGAAGCTGCCAAGGAAGACGACCGCCCGTCGTTCATCCGCCTGTCGACCATCATCGCCTGGCCCGCCCCGAACGCCCAGAACACGGGCGCTTCGCACGGCGCAGCACTGGGCGATGACGAAATCGCCCAGACTAAGAAGATGCTGGGCTTCGACCCCGAAGAGAAGTTCGCGGTCGCCCCAGCGGTCCTCGACTACACCCGAAAGGCAGCTGAGCGCGGCCGCGAAGCACAGCGGGAATGGGACGAGCGCTTCCAGCAGTGGCGCACGGCCAATCCGGAAGCCGCCGAACTGTTTGACCGTCTGCAGGCTCGCGAACTCCCCGAAAGTCTTGCAGACACCCTGCCGACTTTCGACGCCGACGACAAGGGCATCGCCACCCGCGCAGCCTCCGGTCAGGTCCTGCAGGCGCTCGGTGCAGCAATGCCCGAACTGTGGGGTGGATCCTCCGACCTCGCGGGCTCGAACAACACCCTCATCAAGGCCGACCCGTCCTTCCTGCCGGAAGACCGCTCTTCCGACATGTTCAGCGGCAATGAATACGGCCGCAACCTGCACTTCGGCGTTCGTGAGTTCGCAGCGGGACTCATCTGCAACGGCATTGCCCTGCACGGTCCCACCCGCCCCTACTCCGGCACGTTCCTCGTGTTCTCCGACTACCAACGCGCTGCCGTTCGCCTGGCAGCCCTGCAGAACCTGCCGAACGTGTTCGTGTGGACGCACGACTCCATCGGCCTGGGCGAAGACGGACCAACCCACCAGCCGGTTGAGCACCTCAGCTCCCTGCGCGCCATCCCCGGGCTCGACGTTGTCCGCCCCGCAGACGCCAACGAAACAGTGTTCGCGTGGCTGAAGATCCTCGAGCGCACCGACGGACCATCCGGCCTCGTGCTGTCACGGCAGAACCTGCCGGTGTTCGACCGCACGGAACTGGCAGGTGCCGAGAACACCGCCAAAGGCGCCTACGTGCTTTCCGACGACGCTGACGCCGAAGTCATCCTGATGGCCACCGGTTCGGAAGTGCAGCTGGCGCTCGAAGCAGCCCAGCAGCTGCGCCACGACGGCACAGCAGTGCGCGTCGTTTCGATGCCCAGCCACGAATGGTTCGACGCACAGCCTGCCGACTACCGCGACAGCGTTCTGCCATCACACATCCGCGCACGCGTTTCGGTTGAAGCCGGTTCGGCCATGAGCTGGCACCGCTACCTCGGAACGGACGGACGAGCCGTGTCACTCGAACACTTCGGCGCATCCGCCGACTACAAGCGCCTCTACCAGGAATTCGGCATCACCGCCGACGCTGTTGTCGCCGCCGCCCGCGAATCCATCCGCGCGGCCAAGGGGGAACAGTGAGCCTTGAAGCACTGAGCACAAACGGCGTATCCATTTGGCTTGACGACCTTTCGCGCACGCGAATCGAATCCGGTTCGCTCGCGAAGTCCGTGGCGGAAGACTCCGTCGTCGGTGTGACCACGAACCCGACGATCTTCGCAGCCGCACTTGCGGAAGGAAGCGGCTACGAAGACCAGCTGAGCGAGCTCAAGGCGAGCGGCACCTCGACAGAGGATGCCGTTGATGCCCTTACCGTTCGGGATGTCCAGCTCGCCTGCGACATCCTCAAGCCGGTCTATGACGCCACCGGCGGTCGTGACGGCCGCGTGTCGATTGAGGTGCCGCCGACGCTCGCTCACGATGCCGAGGGCACAGCCGAATGCGCGCGCAAGCTGCACCGCATGATCGACCGGCCCGGCGTCATGATCAAAATCCCAGCAACCCCCGAGGGCCTGCGGGCCATCACCGCGGTCACGGCTGAGGGCATCAGCGTCAATGTCACGCTCATCTTTTCGCTCGATCGCTACCGCCGGGTGGTTGAGGCCTACATCAACGGCCTTGAGAGGGCGCGAGAAGCAGGCCACGACCTGAGCACCATCCACTCGGTCGCCTCGATTTTCGTCTCTCGCGTAGACACCGAGGTGGACAAGCGGCTGGAGAACATCGGGACCGACGCTGCTCTGGCGCTGCGTGGCAAAGCGGGTATTGCCAACTGCCGTGCCGCCTACCGCATTGCCGAAGAGCAGTTCAGCTCGGAGCGGTTCGCTGTGCTCGAAGCTGCGGGAGCCAACCGTCAGCGTCCGCTGTGGGCCTCGACCGGCACGAAGAACCCTGAATACCGCGACACGCTCTATGTTGAAGAGCTCACGGCCCCGGGAACGGTCAACACAATGCCGGAGAAGACCCTGCGCGCCTACGCCGACCACGGCGAGGACAAGGGCGACACCGTCACCGGCACTGCTGCCGAAGCCAGCAGCGTTCTTGACGCTTTGGCCGCTGCGGGCATTGACTACGCCGACGTTATGCGGGTTCTGGAAGAAGAGGGCCTGCAGAAGTTCGACGACAGCTGGGCTGAGCTGGTGCAGACGGTCGAGGAGGGTCTGCGATGAAGGTCGTCCTCTCCCCCGCCTCCGCTGAATCCTACGAACACGAACTCGCGATCCTCACGGAAGCTCACGCCGCGTCGCGCCTGGCCGCGCGTGACGCGCACCTATGGGGCGAGTCGACCGCGAAGACGGCTAAGAACCGTCTGGGCTGGGTTGACCTGCCCGCTTCAGATCACCCGGAGATCGCCCGCGCAGAAGAGCTGCGACACGAACTCGCCAAGCGAGGCGTGCACCGTTTCGTCCTGTCCGGTATGGGCGGATCGTCACTGGGTGCGGCTGTTATCGCCAAAGCTCTCGAGGTAGAGCTCACCTTCCTGACAAGCACCGCACCAGCCGCTGTGCGCCGAGCTTTCGGCGATGATCTCAAGCACACGGGGCTCATTGTCGCCTCGAAATCCGGCACAACGGTCGAAACCCGGTCACACTTGGCTGCCTTTGAGGCGGCTTGTGCCGACGCTGGGCTCGATGCGGCTGAGCGCCTTGTCGCAATCACCGATACCGGTTCGGAACTCGATGACGCTGCGCGCTTTGCCGCGGTATTCACGGCTCCCGCCGATGTCGGGGGACGCTATTCGGCCTTTACGGCCTTTGGACTTGTGCCGGCGGTTCTTGCCGGCGGTGATCCGCGTTCACTGGTGGATTCAGCCGCAAAGTGCGCAGCTGTCCTCGCTGGCGACGAAGACAACCCGGCAATGGAACTGGCAGCGTTCCTTTCCAGTGCGCATGCCCGCGATGTTGACAAGCTCGTCCTTGCCGATCAGACAGGTGTTGGTCTGGGCGCGTGGATTGAGCAGCTCATCGGCGAATCACTCGGCAAAAACGGCAGGGGTCTGCTGCCGATCGCGGTTGAAGATCCGGCCTCGGAACTCATTCAGAATGCCGGCCCGGATGTCAGCACTGTCGTGCTGGCCTCGAGCGGCGCTGAATACACGGAACCGCCAGCCCCCGTGTCTGGTCATTTCGGCGCGGTCTCGGGTTCGCTGGGCGGCGCACTCTACCTGTGGGAGTTCACAACCGCCCTCCTGGCCTTCTCGACGGCTGTTGACCCTTTCGACCAGCCTGACGTCGAATCAGCTAAAGTCTCTGCCCGCGCAGCGCTTGCCGATCCGGAATCCGTGCAGAGCATGGATCTGGTCTTCAGCTATGAAAACATCGACGTCTACGGTGATGAACACACACTGGGCAGCGTGCGCAGCATCAGCGGTGCCGTTCGCGCATTGACCGATGCAGTGCCGGAGTTCGGCTATCTGGCCATCCAAGCTTTCGTCGATCCGGACCGCTTTGCTGCGATCGGCGCTCTTCGCGAAGCAGTTTTCCGTCTGACCGGTGTTGTGACAACATTCGGCTACGGCCCCGCGTACCTGCACTCCACGGGCCAGTACCACAAGGGCGGACGCAATAACGGTGCGTTCATCCAGATCACGGCTGACCGTGTCGGAGATGACCTTCCCGTTCCGGGCAAGGACTGTACGTTTGCACAGCTTCTCCGAGCCCAAGCCGATGGCGACGCAGACGCACTCCGACGCGCCGAACGTCCCGTGATTCGCCTACACTTGCGGACTGACGGCTGGGAGCAGCTCGGCCGGTCTCTAGGCCTGGAAATATAACGGAATCAGAACCTTCCTGGTCGGAACTTGTGCATTCTCTCAGCATTTCCCCTAAGGTGAGTTCATGGCGTGGATCACAGTGACTCTGTGAATTCACAGCTGAGACCATGTACCCGAACTTCGGAGAGATTATGATCTCTGGCTCACGACCAGATTTCCTGGCACAAGAGGGCTCGTCACTCGAGTCCGTCGACGCGACCATTCAGAGCATTCTGGGACCGTTCTCAGACTGGCTCAACAAGGTGGTCTTCTACGCGCCGAGTGTCGGCGGCGTCGAGATTCCGCTCATCGTCGTCTGGCTTATGGCCGGCGCTATCTTCCTGACCGTCTACTTCCGGTTCCAGCCGTTCACCGGCCTGAAGTACTCCTACAAGGTGGTTCAGGGCCGCCTGACCCGAAAGACGGACCCCGGCCAGGTGTCATCGTTCCAGGCTCTTGCCACCGAACTCTCCGGTACGGTAGGGCTCGGCAACATTGCCGGTGTGGCTGTCGCCATTACGATCGGCGGTCCGGGCGCTGTCCTGTGGATCATCATCTTCGGCTTCCTCGCCATGACTATGAAGATGGTCGAAGCAACCCTTGGTGTTAAATACCGCGAAGTCGATGACAAGGGCGAAGTCATCGGCGGCCCCATGTACTACCTGCGCAACGGTCTGCGCGAAAAGGGCATGCCGGGCTTCGGTTCCTTCCTCGGCTACTTCTACGCCATCGCAACCCTCGTCGGCGTGTTCGGCGCAGGCAACCTGTTCCAGGCCAACCAGGTCGCCATGCTCGTACAGAACGCCACCGGCGGCGAGGAATCGTTCTTCGCCGGTCGCCTGTGGATCATCGGCCTCATCATGGCGATCCTCGCCGGTATTGTGATCCTCGGCGGCATCAGCCGCATCGCACAGTGGACTTCGGCAATCACCCCGCTCATGGGTGTCATGTACGTAGCATGTGTCCTCATCATCCTCGTCATCAACGTGCAGCACCTGCCGGGCGCTGTCGGCGCCATCTTCACCGGCGCATTCACGGGTGAAGGTGTGACCGGCGGTATCGTGGGTGTCGCAATCGTCGGTATTCAGCGAGCTCTGTTCTCGAACGTCGGTGGTGTTGGTACCGCAGGTATGGCCCACGCAGCAGTCAAGACTCGCCACCCCGCAACTGAGGGCTTCACCGCCCTGTGGGAGCCGTTCGTCGACTCCGTCGTCATCTGCACCCTGACCGGTCTGGCCATCACCGTCACCGGTGTCTACCAGGGTGACGCCAGCGGCGACGGCATCGTCCTGACCACCGAGGCATTCGCCACTGTCACCTCGTGGTTCCCGATCTTCGTCACCGTTGCTGCCGTTCTGTTCGGCTTCTCGACAGTGCTGTCCTACGCCTACTACGGCGAGGTTGCGATCGGGTTCCTCACCAAGAAGAGCCGTGCTGCCGTACTCGCCTTCCACATCGTGTGGATCCTCGCAGTCGTCATCGGTTCGGCTATGACCCTGGAAAGCGTTGTCGGCATTTCCGACGCCACGCTGTTCATCATGGCCTTCCCGAACCTCCTGGGCATATACTTCCTGGCACGCAGGGCTAAGAAGGAAATCTGGGTCTACCGAGCCCGCGTCAAGGCCGGCACCCTCGACGAGATCCCGGAAGACCTGCAGGTGGGTCTGCGCGACCACGAACCGACACAGCAGCAGATCGACGAGGAATACGCTCGTCTGAAGGCAGAACGCGAAGAACAGTCGCGTGTCCGCAAGGCATTCCGCAAGATCACTGCTGATCGTCGCGAAGGACGCGAAGAAAAGCACACCAAGCTGTAACAACAGCTTGAAACGCACGGCGGAGCTTCCCGCCTGAACGATTGAGGGCCCCGCAGCACTAGCTGCGGGGCCCTCAATCTTGTGCTGGGACGCTGCCGAGGTCGAGGCCCGGTGCCGAGGTATGTTCTGCTCCCAGCCGGGGCGGCACCTCGGACCCACCGCCCGACTGCTGAAACAAACCCAAACAAAAACACCCGTTAGCAATAAATCCACCCTTAGCCGCAAAGAAACTCCCGGCAGCCGGAATCTGCGCCTTAGCAAGAACTGCTAGCGGGAGTTTCTGTTGCTAAAGCGTGGGCGGCCATTGTTGGGAGTTCTGCCGAGGCCGGATGCCAGTACCGGCTGCGTCATCATGTGCGGGATACTCACGAGGTGGAGGGCCGGTGAGGAGGTATGTTGCAGACTCGGCCGGGGCGGCACCTCGAACCTCAGCCCGAGCAGAAAGCCTCCGGAGAGCACAAAAGCGCCGCTGCCACACGGGCAGCGGCGCTTCAGAGATCAGCCCTCTTACTGGAAGCGGACGATAAGTCCCAGAAGAACAATGGAGGCAACCCACACAATCGCGGTGAGCGCGGTGAACCTGTTGAGGTTGCCTTCAGCGACACCGGACGCACCGAGATTGGCGCTCATACCGCCGCCGAACATGTCGGACATGCCTCCGCCCTTGCCTTTGTGCAGAAGAATGAAGAGCACAAGAATGAGGCTCGAGAGCACGAGCACGCCTGTCATAATCCACGTCAGAATAGTCACGCCGGATATCCTATCAGTCAGCCGAAGCTCGTACAGCGCTCAGGCACAGCGTGGCGAATCCTGTCGGGTCGAGGCTCGCGCCTCCGACAAGGGCACCATCGACATCAGCCTGGCGCATAATGTCGCCGACATTGTCCTGGTTGACGGAGCCGCCGTACAGAATGCGCACCGACTGCGCGAACGCATCCCCGTAGGAGTCACTCAAGAGCCCGCGGACGGCCGTAGCCATCGTGCCGGCGTCCTCAGCCGTCGCGGTTTCGCCCGTGCCGATAGCCCACACGGGTTCATAAGCGATGACGAGTCCTTCAAGATCATCCGCTGATTGCCCGTCGAGAGCCCCAGTTACCTGCGACAGGGTGTACTCAATGTGGCTTCCCTCTGCACGGACTTCCTGTGGTTCGCCCACACAGAGAATCGGCTTAAGCCCGTGGCGCCGTGCGGCACGAACCTTCTGACCGACAAGTGCGTCGTCCTCACCGTGGTGTGCACGGCGCTCGGAGTGGCCGACGACAACGTACTCGCAGCCAAGCTGCCTGAGGAAACGACCGCTGATCTCGCCGGTGTAGGCGCCTTCGTCGTGGACCGAGAGGTCCTGCGCCCCGTAGGACACCGGAACCTTGTCTGCCTGGACGAGTGTCTGCACCGAACGGATATCGGTGAACGGTGGGATCACCGCGATGTCAGCGGTCGAGCCGTCGAAGCGCGCATCGCGCAGCGACCATGCCAGCTTCTGGACCGAGGCGATCGCCTCGAGATGATCATTGTTCATCTTCCAGTTGCCGGCCAGGAGTGGTTTGCGGGTCATTGCTGTGCTTTCAGTTGAGTGCTGTCAGTCCGGGCAGTTCTTTGCCTTCGAGGTATTCGAGGCTCGCACCGCCGCCGGTGGAAATGTGGCCGAAGTCGTCATCGGAGAAGCCGAGAGAGCGCACTGCTGCGGCGGAGTCTCCCCCGCCGACAACCGTGAGCCGGCCATCGGCCTCGGAACCGTGGGCGGTCGTCAGCGCCTCGGCTACCGCCTTGGTGCCGGCCGCGAAAGCCGGGATTTCGAAGACTCCCATGGGACCGTTCCAAAAGACTGTCTTGGCCTGCTTGATGATCGAAGCGAAGTGCGCCGCGGATTCCGGCCCGATGTCGAGGCCAAGAGCATCGGCACCGGCCGGGGTGTCTTCGAGCGCGTCAACCGGTGCAACCCAGTGCTGCGCGTCCGCACCGAACTTCTCCGCCATGACGATGTCGGTGGGCAGAACAATGTCGACGCCGGCCTTTTCGGCCTTTTCCAGGTAGCCCTTGACGGTGTCGATCTGGTCCTCTTCCAGCAGGGAGGAACCGACCTCGTAGCCCTGGGCTTTGAGGAACGTGAAGACCATGCCCCCGCCGATCAGCAGCGAATCAGCGCGGTCAATGAGCGAGTCGATGACGCCGAGCTTGTCCGACACCTTCGAGCCGCCGAGGACAACCGCGTAGGGACGCTTGGGGTCGTGCAGCAGGCGTTCGCTCACTTCGACTTCAGCGGCGACGAGACCGCCCGCGTAGTGAGGCAATCGTGCAGGAAGGTCGAAGACGCTGGCCTGCTTGCGGTGAACAACACCGAAGCCGTCAGAAACGAAGGCATCCCCCAGGGCTGCCAGCTGGTCCGCGAAGGCACCGCGTTCGGCATCATCCTTCGATGTTTCGCCCGGGTTGAAGCGCAAGTTCTCCAACAGCAGGACTTCTCCGTCGGCCAGCGCACCAGCACGAGCCGCTGCGTCTTCACCCACGGTGTCCGTGGCGAACTGCACCGGACGGCCGATCGCCTCAGCAAGTGCCGGGGCTACGGGACCAAGGCTGAACTCGGGGTTCGGTTCGCCCTTGGGCCGGCCCAGGTGCGCGATGACGATGACCCGCGCACCTGCCTCTGCGAGAGAGGCAATGGTCGGAGCGGAGGCCTCGATTCGGCCGGGGTCGGTGATGGTGTCGCCGTCCATCGGCACGTTGAGGTCAGAACGAACGATGACGCGCTTGCCGGCGAAGTCGCTCGGATTGGTGAGAGTCTGCATAGTGTCCTTTTCTCAGTGCCGTTGTTCAGAGGCGTTCGGCTACGTAGTTTGTCAGATCGACCAGGCGCTCGGAGTAGCCCCACTCGTTGTCGTACCAGGAAACGACCTTGATCTGGTCGCCGACTTTGCGGGTGAGCTGAGCATCGAAGATCGAGGAGCGGTCTTCCATCACGATGTCCGAGGACACGATCGGGTCTTCCGTATACCCGAGAATTCCCTTCAGCGGGCCCTCGGCGGCCTTCTTCACCGCTGCGTTGACTTCTTCGACCGTGGCGGCCTTGCCGGGGAGGAACGTCAGGTCGACAAGCGATCCCGTGACGACCGGCACGCGGACTGCGAAGCCGTCCAGCTTGCCTTCGAGTTCAGGCAGAACCTTGCCGACGGCATTTGCAGCACCGGTGGTTGTCGGCACGATGTTGACAGCGGCAGCACGTGCACGGCGCAGGTCCTTGTGCGGCCCGTCGACGAGAGCCTGACCACCCGTGTAGGCGTGGATCGTGGTCATGATGCCGGATTCGATGCCGAACTCTTCGTGCAGGACCTTCGCCAGCGGAGCCAAGCAGTTGGTGGTGCATGACGCATTCGAGAACACGTGGTGCTTCTGCGGGTCGAAGTCTTCGTGGTTGACGCCCATGACGAACATGCCGTCGTCTTTTTTGCCCGGAGCTGACAGAAGAACCTTCTTGGCACCTCCGTCGATGTGCTTCTGGGCCTGTTCGCGCTTGCGGAACTTGCCGGTCGCTTCGATGACGATGTCGACGCCGAGCTCACCCCACGGGATGTCAGCTGGATCTTTGTGGGCACTGGCGTGGATCGTTTTGCCATCGATGATGAGTGCATCGTCGGTGTGTTCCACGGTGCCGCCGAAGCGGCCCCACACGGTGTCGTAGCGGAACAGGTGGGCGAGGCTTGCGTTGTCGGTGAGGTCGTTGACGGCAACCACTTCGAGCGAAGTGTTCCCGGCGAGGATCTGGCGCAGGACGGAACGGCCGATGCGGCCGAACCCGTTGATTCCGATGGGGACTGTCATGGTGTCTGCCTTTCGCATGTGCAGGGTTCCGTGAGTACGAGGTGGTGGTCAGACGTCGTCGAGCATTTCGGGGGTGAGGCTGGCCTTCGTGTCGGGAACGCCCATTTCTTCAGCCTTCTTGTCCGCGGTGGCCAGCAGCCTGCGAACACGGCCGGCAATGGCGTCTTTTGTCATGGGCGGATCGGCCAGCTGGCCGAGCTCTTCCAGCGAGGCCTGCTTGTGCTTGAGCCTCAGCTTCCCAGCGTAGCGGAGGTGATCGGGAACATCGTCACCGAGAATCTCGAGTGCTCGCTCAACGCGGGCGCCGGCGGCGACAGCAGCACGGGCGCTGCGGCGCAGGTTGGCATCGTCGAAGTTCGCCAGGCGGTTGGCGGTGGCGCGGACTTCACGGCGCTGGCGGCCTTCTTCCCACTCTTTGCGCACCTCGGTCGCGCCCATGGCTTCAAGAAGTTCGCCGATTGCTTCACCGTCACGGATGACCACCCGGTCGACTCCGCGGACTTCGCGGGCCTTCGCGATGATGCCCATGCGGCGAGCAGCACCGACGAGCGCCAGTGCCGCTTCCGGTCCGGGGCACGTGACTTCGAGAGCTGATGACCGGCCCGGTTCGGTGAGCGAACCGTGGGCGAGGAACGCGCCGCGCCATGCGGCCTTCGAATCGTTGATGGAACCGTTGACGACGGCCGGCGGCAGGCCCCGGACTGGGCGGCCGCGGTTGTCGATCAGGCCCGTCTGGCGGGCCAGTGCCGGCCCTTCGGCGGTGACGCGCACGATGTAGCGTTCGCGCTTGTTCAGGCCCGAGGCTCCCATGACGGCGACTTCGGGCGATGCACCGTAGAGGGTTGCGATTTCGCCGTACAGGCGGCGGGCTGCCGCCGCAGTGTCGAGTTCAGCTTCGATGACGATTGAACCGGCCACAATGTGCAGAGCCGACGCAAAGCGCAGCGTCGACGCGACCTCGGCTTTGCGGGCGGGCGAACGGCGTTCTTCCACCCGGGTGAGTTCGTCTTTGACCTTTGCGGTCAGGGACATGGGGTTCCTTCCTCAGTCACCACTGTTCATCGGTCTTCAGACCGGCGTTGACAAACATATCGCGATAGCAGGCAGCCAGCTTCAGCGTGTCGTGCTGGCCGCGGATGCGCGCGGCCAGTGGACGCTCCCACAGCGTTGCCGAAAAGAGCTTTTCCGCTGCCTCTCGCAGACCTTTTTCCTCCGCGGCTGCAGTTTCGTCGACCAGAATGTAGTCGAAGTGCAATCCCGGCGCGTGCTCTTTCAGCGATTCCAGGTGGTCAGTCAGACTCAGCCCCCGGGTTTCCGCTGATGCTCCCGGCAGGTTGAGGGTGAGCGACTTCACAGCTGTCGAGGCGCAGATCGCCTTGGCCAGTTCCGGCACCAACAGGTGCGGCATGACCGAGGTGTACCACGATCCGGGGCCGAGGTTGAGAACATCGGCCTGTTCCACCTCGGCAATTGTCTCCGACCGCGCCGGCGGCGCGGCGGGATCGAGCCGCACTTGAGACACGGTCCCCTGACTTGAGGCAATCTGAGACTGCCCGCGAATAACACCGACTGAGCCATGGCTGTCGGCAACGTCGGCTTCGATCGTCAGCGGCAGCGACGACATGGGCAGAACTCGGCCGTGAGCGCGCAGCAGGCGGGCCACCCAGTCGAGGCCGTCGACTTCGTCCCCATGGATCTGCCACAGGGCGCTGATGAGAAGATTGCCCACCGAGTGGCCGTCGAGGGGACCCGTAGAAGCGAAGCGGTGCTGAATGACGTCGCGCCAGATGCGGCCCCATTCGCTGTCATCCGTCAGAGCGGCCAGAGCCATGCGCAGGTCCCCCGGCGGCAGACCGCCGAACTCCTGACGCAGACGTCCGGAGGAACCACCGTCGTCAGCGACTGTGACAACTGCAACGAGGTCCTCCGTCAGCAGGCGAAAAGCCCGCAGGGCTGCGTACAGGCCGTGACCGCCGCCGAAAGACACGACCTTCGGGCCGGAGCGCTTGGCGGGATGCTTCAGATACAGCGGAAGCTCCGCTGTTGTAACCGGGGGTTCCATGTCATTCCTTCCCCAGGTCGCGGTGGCGCAGAGTGGCAGACGCGTTGGTCAGTTCCGCCAACCGGCGATGAATCGCCTCAGCGACAGCTACCGAGCGGTGTTTGCCGCCGGTGCATCCAATGGCGATCGTCGCGTAGGGACGGTGGTCGGCCAAATAGCCGTCGATGACGATTTCCAAGGCCGACACGTAGCGGTCAATGAAGTCTTGGGCGCGAGGCTGCGTGAGCACGTATTCGGCAACCGGCTCATCTGTTCCGCGCAGCGCTTTGAGTTCCGGCACCCAGAAGGGGTTCGGCAGGAAGCGCACATCGGCCACGTAGTCGGCGTCTTTCGGCGTGCCGTATTTGAATCCGAAGCTCATAACGGTCAAGCGCAGAGCAGATGACCCGTCCTTGTCGAACAGACGGCGGATTTCATCGCTCAGCTGGTGAACGTTGAGGTCTGAGGTGTCGACAATGACATCAGCGCTGGAGCGCACCGGTTCAAGCTCGCTGCGCTCAGCTTGGAGCCCGTCGACAATCGTGCCGTCCCCCTGCAGCGGATGAGGGCGGCGGACAGACTCGTAGCGGCGGACGAGTGCGTCGTCGTTGGCGTCAAGATAGAGAATGCGGATGCCCTCGGGGCCATGCAGGTTACGCAGCGTGTCTTTGAGCGTTGTGAACATGCCGCGCCCTCGGACATCGGCAACGACCGCGACCTTCGGGGCGTCGCCGTCGACTCGGCTTACAAGGTCGACAAGACCGCTGATCATCTGCGGCGGCAGATTGTCCACAACGTACCAGCCCATGTCTTCGAGGGCCTTCGCCGCGGTTGAACGTCCGGCACCGGACATGCCCGTCACAACGAGCACAGTGTCACGCTGATTGGTGGTCATGCGTTCTCCTTATTGCTTCCCCGCCTGATTCTTTCAGTCTTTTCTGAACGCGGCCACAATACGCTCGGCCAAAGCGGGGCCGATCCCCTTGACTTCGGTCAGCTCTTCGACGCTGGCCTTTTTGATCTTCGTGACGGAGCCGAAGTGGTCAAGAAGAGCCGTGCGCTTGGCTGCACCAAGGCCTTCGACGGTGTCGAGTGCCGAGGCGGTGATCTTTCGCTTGCTGCGCTGGAAGGTGATGGCGAAGCGGTGCGCTTCGTCGCGGATGCGCTGCAGCATGAACAGGCCTTCCGAGTTGCGCGGGAAGATGACGGGGAAGTCATCCCACGACACCCACACCTCTTCGAGCCGCTTGGCCAGGCCGACGACTGTGATGTCTACCAGCCCCAGGTCATCGAGTGCTCGTCTGGCAGCCGACACCTGCGGCAGTGCGCCGTCAACCACGAGCAGCGAGGGCCGGTAGCCGAACTTGGGATCCTCGTCTTCGCTGACCAGGGATTCCAGGTAGCGGCTGAATCTGCGGGATACGACGTCGTACATTGCCGAGGTGTCGTCCCGGGCCGCGTCCCCTGTCACCGAGAACCTGCGGTAGTCCCGCTTGACCGGCAGCCCGTCTTCGAACACCACGAGCGAACCGACGACATCCTCACCGTGGAAGTGCGAGTTGTCGATGCACTCAATGCGCAGAGGCGCTTCTTCCAATCCCAGGTTCTCTTGAATCTCGTTGAGCGCCTGACTGCGGGTTGTCAGGTCTGACGACCGTCGTTTCTTGTGCAGCTCGAGGGCCTGTTCGGCGTTCGCAATGACGGTGGTGAGCGCTGCAGCCTTCTCCCCGCGTTCGGGAACCCTGATGGTCACCTTCGAACCGCGCGTTTCGCTGAGCCAGTCCTCGAGCGCCGCGTGGTCTTCCGGAAGGGTGTCGACAAGGATTTCCTTCGGAATGGCATCGGCTTCGACGTCCAGGTATGCCTGCCGCAGGTAGTCGCTTGTCAGCTGGGCTGCAGTGAGGTCCTGCATGCGTTCGATGATCCACCCGCGCTGACCGCGGATGCGGCCGCCGCGCACGTGGAACACCTGGACTGATGCCTCGAGCTCTTCGACCGTCAGTCCGAAGATGTCGGTGTCGACGTTCTGCGACAGCATGACGGAGGACTTGTCGACGATTTTCTCTAAAGCCTCGATTTCGTCACGCAGCTGCGCGGCTCTTTCGAAGTCGAGTTCGCCGGCGGCCTCTTTCATTGCCCGCTTGCGCGTCGAAATGATCTTCCCGGTGCTGCCGGACATGAACTCTGTAACACCGTCGACAAGCTCCCGATGTGCCTCTGGGGTAATCCGGTCAACACACGGGGCGGAGCACTTGTCGATGTAGCCCAACAGGCACGGTCTGCCCGAGCGCGCGGCACGGTCAAAAACTGTTTTTGTGCACGTGCGGACGGGGAATGCCTTCAGCAGCAGATCCAGCGATTCGCGGATCGCCCACACGGCAGTGAACGGGCCGAAGTACTTCACACCCTTGCGGCGTTTGCCGCGAGTGACGAAAACCCGCGGGTACCGGTCCTTCACGGTGACCGCCAGGTAGGGGTAGGACTTGTCGTCGCGGAACATGACGTTGAACCGCGGCTTGAATTCGTTGATCCACGTCCATTCCAGGCGCAGCGCCTCGACTTCGCTTTCCACGATCGTCCACTCAACGGACGAAGCCGTGTGGACCATCGTGAAAGTCCGCGGGTGCAGGCCGGCGGGATTGGCGAAATAGGAGTTCAGCCGATTGCGCAGATTCTTCGCCTTGCCGACGTAGATGATCCGCCGTTCGTCATCGCGAAATCGGTAGACCCCCGGAAGCGTGGGGATCTCACCCGGTTTCGGCCGATACTGACTCGGATCAGCCAATGCGGCTCGCAATCTCCGGCATGGCAGCCAGGTACCGCCCGGTGTGGCTTGCCTCAACCTGAGCCACTTCCTCAGGTGTGCCGGCAGCGACAACCGTGCCTCCGCCTCGGCCGCCTTCGGGTCCCATGTCGATGATGTAGTCACTCGCGGCGATCACGTCGAGATTGTGCTCGATGACGATGACCGTGTTGCCCTTATCAACCAGCCCCTGCAGCACCAGAAGCAGCTTTCGGATGTCCTCAAAGTGCAGGCCCGTGGTCGGTTCGTCGAGCACATAGACGGCACGACCGCGTGTGCGCTTCTGCAGTTCCGCTGCGAGCTTCACACGCTGAGCCTCACCACCGGACAGCGTGGTTGCCGGCTGGCCCAGGCGCACATAGCCCAAGCCCACCTTGACGAGCGTGTTGAGGTGGCGGGCAATCGCAGGGACTGCTTCGAAGAACTCGGCAGCCTCTTCGATCGGCATGTCAAGAACCTCGGCAATCGACTTGCCCTTGAACTTCACTTCGAGCGTTTCACGGTTGTACCGCGCTCCCCCGCACACTTCACAGGGGACGTAGACGTCCGGCAGGAAGTTCATTTCGATCTTGATGGTGCCGTCACCGGAGCAGTTCTCGCACCGGCCGCCCTTGACGTTGAAGGAGAAGCGACCCGGCTGGTAGCCGCGCATGCGCGCTGTTTCTGTTTCTGCAAACAGGCGGCGCACGTGGTCGAAGACACCCGTGTAGGTGGCGGGGTTCGACCTCGGTGTGCGGCCAATGGGCGACTGGTCGACGTGGATGACCTTGTCGAGCTCTTCAACTCCCGTCACCCGCTTGTGCAGGCCGGGCACCCGCTTGGCGTTGTTGAGCTTGTTGGCCAGTTCGCTGTACAGGATGTCGTTGACCAGCGTCGACTTGCCGGAACCTGACACACCCGTGACTGCAGTGAGCACTGACAGCGGGAACTTGACCGAAATGTCCTTGAGGTTGTTCGCCCGGGCTCGTTCGACACCGAGCATCCGCTTGCGGTCCACGGGTCGGCGCACATCAGGCACGCCGATCTTCTTACGTCCGGCAAGGTAGTCGCCGGTTGCGGAGCCCTCAGCCTCGGGCAAGCCCTTGACCGGTCCCGAGTAGACGACCTGACCGCCGTGTTCACCAGCACCCGGGCCGATGTCGACAATCCAGTCGGCCGCATCGATCGTCTCTTCGTCGTGTTCGACGACGATGAGGGTGTTGCCGAGGTCCCGCAGCTTGATGAGGGTGTCGATCAGGCGCCTGTTGTCCCGCTGGTGTAGGCCGATCGACGGTTCGTCGAGCACGTACAGAACGCCGACCAGGCCGGAGCCGATCTGGGTGGCAAGCCGGATGCGCTGTGCTTCACCGCCGGACAGCGTGCCTGCGGCCCGGTCGAGTGACAGGTATTCCAGGCCCACGTCCAGCAGGAACTGCAGGCGGGCCCGGATCTCCTTCATCACCTGGTCGGCAATCCGTGCGTCACGTGCGCTCAGCTCGAGACCGCCGAGGAACTCTGCCGCCTGGTCAATCGCCATCCGGCTGACATCCGCAATCGAGGTGCCCGCCACTGTGACGGCAAGTGCCTCCGGCTTCAGGCGGGTTCCGTCACAGGACGCGCAGGGGACTTCGCGCATGTACGCTTCGTAGCGGTCACGCGCAGTGTCGGATTCGGTTTCGCTGTGCTTGCGCAGGATGTAGTTGAAAACGCCCTCGAAACCGGTCGAGTAGGTGCGCTCGCGGCCGAAGCGGTTGCGGTACTTGACGTGGACCTTGTAGTCCTTGCCCTCAAGAATCGCGGTGCGGACCTTCTTCGGCAGATCTTTCCACGGGGTTTTCAGGTCGAAGCCGATTTCGTCGCCCAGTCCTTTGAGCAGGCGGTTGAAGTACTTCATGGTCGACTTGCCGTGCGACCACGCGGCGATGGCGCCCTTGGCGAGTGTCAGTTCGTCATCCGGGACGACGAGGTGCTCGTCAACCTGCAGGCGAACACCGATTCCGTCGCATACGGGGCAGGCGCCGAACGGCGAGTTGAACGAAAAGGTGCGCGGCTCAATCGTGTCGGTGGTCAGCGGGTGGTCGTTGGGGCACGACATGTGTTCGGAGAACGTGCGGATCTCGTCTGAGTCGACCAGCAGGACGTCCAAGCGGCCGTCCGCTGTGCGCAGCGCTGTTTCGACCGAGTCCGTGAGCCGCTGGCGGATGCCGTCCTTGGCAATGAGACGGTCGACGACAACCGAAATGTCGTGCTTGTACTGCTTCTTCAGCGTGGGCGGCTCACTCAGGCTGACCTGTTCGCCGTCTACCCAGGCGCGCGAAAAGCCCTGACTCTGCAGCTGTTGGAACAGCTCGGCGAACTCGCCCTTGCGCTGCCTGACGACCGGCGCCATGACGATGAACTTGGTGCGCTCCGGCAGGGTCACCAGCTGATCGACGATCTGCTGGGGAGTTTGGCTGGAGATCTCCTCACCGCACTGCGGGCAGTGGGGAACGCCGATGCGCGCCCACAGCAGACGCATGAAGTCATAGACCTCGGTGATGGTGCCGACGGTCGAACGCGGGTTGCGCGAGGTGGACTTCTGGTCGATCGACACCGCCGGGGAGAGTCCCTCGATCATGTCGACGTCCGGTTTGTCCATCTGGCCGAGGAACATACGGGCATAAGACGACAGCGATTCGACATAGCGGCGCTGCCCTTCGGCAAAGATCGTGTCGAAGGCGAGTGAGGATTTGCCGGAGCCAGAAAGACCGGAGAACACAACGAGACTGTCCCGCGGCACCTCGACATCGATGTTTTTGAGGTTGTGTGCCCGGGCGCCCTGCACGATGATCGTGTCGAGGTGAGACACTCCCCCGCCGGCGGGCCGGTGAATCTGGGATTCGTATGCGGTCATGTATCAGCTCTCCATTTCCGAACGTGGGGCGACGTCGATGATCGTCACCGCAGGTTCTCCAAGATCATCCGAGGCGTCTAGATCGACTTGGGCGCGAATGGCCCAATCCCTGTCGCCTTCAGGGTCGTCGAGTATCTGGTCGACCATCCAGGTTCTGCCGTCACGGCGGATGTGCACGAAAGCAGCCGAACGCGCATCGGCGCCGACTCCGAGGTCACCGTATTCGTCGTAGAAGGCTTCGATCGCATCCTCCCACTGCCGGTGGTCCCATCCGTCCTCACCGTCGAGCTCACCCAGGGCCCGGTAAGCGGCGCGCTCGGCCAGAAGCACACGGTGGAACAGGGCGTTGCGGACAAGTATCGTGAAAGCGCGCTCATCGTCGGTGAGCTTACGGGCTGCGTGCTCCAGGGGAAGGGTATCGGTCTCTTCAGCACCGGCCCTGCGCAGAGCCTCCCATTCCTGCACGAGGGAGGAATCAACGCGCAGCACGAGATCACCCAGCCAGTCGATGATGTTCTGCAGCGGTTCCGTCACAAGGTCTTCCGGCACTGTCTGGACGAGCGCGCGATAGACATCCGTCAGATAGCGCAGCAGTCCGCCCTCAACGCGAGCCAGCTTGTAGTACATGACGAACTGCGAGAAGTTCATGGCCTGGCTGATCATGTCGGCCACAACGGCTTTTGGCTCAATGCCGATCTCGCGCAACCACGGAGCGTGCTCCGTGAACGCCTCAAAGGCCTCATCCAGCACGTCCCCGTTGGGGCGGGGCAGCTCCATTTCGTCGATAATCGCCATGCGCTCGTCATAGGGCACACCCTCAGACTTGAGCGCCTGGATCTCTTCACCCTTGAGCCGATCCAGCTGTCCGCGCAGAACGTGGTACGGGACTTCTGTCGTCGCCTCGATGACGCTGAGGACGTTGTCCGCCCAGTCGTCTGCTTCGGGGTCAAAAAGCTCCAAGGCAGCCAAAGCGAAAGGTGAGAGCGGCTGGTTGAGTGCGAACTGCGGACCGAAGTCCTCGGCGAGTTCGAAGCGCACCCTGCCGTCCTCTTCTGTGCGCACGAGGACGTCCGCATTGAGCAATGCTCGGCCGATGCGCAGCGCGCGCAGCTGCATGTCGAGTTTGCGCGACGGAGTTTCGTGAGTCGAGGCAATGAAGTCGCGCACGGTCTTCACGACATCTCCCCCGCGGGCGGCGAGGTTGATGACAGTCGAGTGCGTGATCTTCATGCGCGAGCGGAGCTCTTCGACTTCGCTGTCGCGCAGGTTCTCGAAAGTATCCTGTGACCAGCCCACGAAGCCCGCCGGCGGCTGCTTCTTGGCCGGTTTGCGTTTCTTATTGCTGTTGGCGGCCTTATCCGCCGCCTTCTTGTTTTCGATTTCGTGTTCGGGTGCCTGCGCGACCACAAAACCGACGGTGTCGAAGCCCGCACGGCCGGCGCGGCCGGCGATCTGCTGGAATTCGCGGACTGTGAGCCTGCGCATCTTCGAACCGTCGAACTTCGTCAGCGCTGTCAGCAGGACTGTTCGGATGGGCACGTTGATGCCGATGCCGAGCGTGTCCGTGCCCGAAATGACTTTGAGCAGCCCCTTGCCGGCCAAGTGTTCAACAAGGCGTCGGTATTTGGGCAGCATGCCGGCGTGGTGGACGCCGATGCCGTGCAGCAGAAGCCGCTTGAGCGTCGTTCCGAAGCCCTTCTGAAAGCCGAAGCCGCGAATCTCATCGGCGATCGCCTCGCGCTCCTCGCGGGTGGCGAGATTGGCGCTCACAATCGACCCGGCCAGCTCTGCTGCCTGCCGCTGGGAAAACGACACAACGTAGACGGGAGCCTGATCGTGGCGGACGAGGGCGTGGAGGGTTTCCTGCAGCGGTTCTTCCGAGTAGCTGAATTCCAGCGGCACCGGTCTCTGCGCACCCGTCACATAGGACGTGGACCGTCCGGTGAGCTCCTCCATGCCCTTGGCAATAGCGGTAGTGTCGCCGAGGGTTGCGGACATGAGGACGAACTGCGACTGCGGCAGCGTCAGCAGCGGCACCTGCCACGCCCAGCCGCGCTGGGGATCGCCGAAGTAGTGGAATTCGTCCATGATGACGATTCCCACGTCCAACATTGGGCCTTCACGCAGCGCCTGGTTGGCGAGGATCTCCGCCGTGGCGCAGATGACGGGAGCGTCCGCGTTGACCGAACTGTCACCGGTGACCATGCCGACGTTGTCGGCACCCAAGCGCTCGCTTAAGTCAAAGAACTTTTCCGATACGAGAGCTTTGATCGGAGCGGTGTAGTAGACCCGCACCCCGGTGCTGACACCCCAGTAGGCGGCGGCGAGTGCCACCATCGACTTTCCGGAGCCGGTGGGTGTTGCGACGATCGTGTTGTCGCCTGCCAGAACTGCGAGTATCGCTTCCTGCTGAGCGTCGTACAGGCTCAGGCCCAAACCGCTCACATAGTCTTCGAACGCTTCGTACACGGTGTCGGCAGAGGCGAATTCTTCCGGTATCTGCTCAAGTGCACTCACGAAGCGATTACCCATTCCTGAACTAGACTGACTGAGACTACCCATTATTCCCCATGAGAGGACGCCATGGCTTACTATGCGGTCACCTATCGCTACAGCGACGATGAACAGACGCGAATGGAGGTGCGTCCCACGCACCGGGAGTGGCTGGCCAAACTGGCTGATGCCGGCATGCTCATGGCGTCGGGTCCTCTCGCCAATGTTCAACAGCCGGGTGCCCTCCTGATATTCCAGGCTGACGACAAGGCCAATGTCGAAGACCTCCTGACGAACGATCCCTTCGCAGAAGCTCGGGTCATCACCGAGACCACGATCGACGAATGGGACATCGTCATCGGAGGCTTCGGTCAGGCACGCTGATCTGATCTTCAACGACTAGGGCGGACGCACATGCGTCCGCCCTTTTTGTGCTGTTCGGTCGGCTGACCTCAGCTGCCGAGGTGCTCGCTGCGGAAGTGCCGGTAGTCGCGCCGGCGCTTGACGAGGCTGGCGATGACGGCAACCGTCATGGAGACCACGATGACGCCGAGTGAGACTGCCAGAGGGATTTCCGGAAGCTGGTGGGCGAAGGTTTCGCGGGCTGCCGTGTAAATGAGCTTGAAGCCGATGTAGCCGAGGATGACCGCGATACCGTATTTGAGGTACTGCAGTTTGTCGGCCATGTTCTCCAGCAGGAAGTACAGCTGGCGCAGACCCATGAGTGCGAACAGGTTTGCGGTGAAGATGATGAACGCCGATCGTGTCACAGCCATAATCGCAGGGATCGAGTCGAGTGCGAACATGACGTCCGTGGTGCCGATCGCGATGAACACCAGAAGCATCGGTGTGGCAAACCGCTTGCCGTCGATCTTCACGAAGATCTTGTTGTCGTGGTAATCGTCCGTGAACGGAAACCGCTTCTTCACCATGCGGACGAGCAGGTTGTCACCGCCGTCGTCGTTGTCCTTCTCCGTGGCCTGCTTCCACGCGGTCCACAGGAGGAACGCGCCGAAGATGAAGAACACCCAGATGAACTTCTCGATGACCCACACGCCCGCGAGGATGAAGATGCCCCGGAAGACCAGCGAAATGATGATGCCAACCATGAGGACTTCCTGCTGATACCGGGGCGGCACCTTGAAGGCAGACAGCACGATGATGAACACGAAGACGTTGTCGATTGACAGCGAATACTCCATGAGCCATCCGGCGAGAAACTCGCCGCTGGCCTGCTTATTGCCGAACAGGTACAGCACACCCGCGAAGATCAGGGCGAGTGCGACGTAGAAGCCGACCCACAGGCCGGCTTCGCGGTTGGAAGGCCGGTGTGGGCGTTTGAGGATGAGCAGCAGGTCTGCCAGGAGAAGCACACAGAGTGCGCCGAGGACGATGAATTCAAAGGTCAGCGAAAGGCCGCTGGCTGATTCGTGGTGCACGAGAGTTCTTTCTTAGGGGTCGATGACGTCCGTGAAAGTCTTTCCTGCGCCGCTGCTGCGCGCTGCTGACCCGGAACCCGACCCGGCTGGCCGCCGGACGGTTTCGTGTTGACGAATCAGCACATGAGGATACTCCCCTTCACCGGCTATCCAGTCTAGAGCACAGCGAGGACCGACTGCTCAGCTTTCGCGCTGGATCTGTCGCAGATCACGTTTGAGCTCCTGGAGTTCGTCGCGCAGACGTGCCGCGAGTTCGAACTGCAGGTCGGCGGCCGCCTGGTTCATCTGTTCGGTCAGTTCAGCAATGAGCTCAGGCAGGTCGGTCGTCGGTGGGCGCACCGATGTCGGCTGCCCTGTCTCCTGACCGGCCGAACGGGCGCGCTGCTCATCGGTTTGGGCCGAGTTGTAGCCGCGTTTGCCCTTGCCGTAGTCGAAGTCGTTGAGAAGCTCCGCGGTGTCCTCGTTGTCGCGCTTGAGCCGTTCTGTGATGTCCGCGATCTTCTTGACCAGCGGCTTCGGATCGATCCCGTGTTCTTTGTTGAACGCGATCTGCTTTTCGCGACGGCGCTCGGTTTCCTCAATGGCCTTCTGCATGGATTCGGTTCGCGTATCAGCGTACATGTGCACTTCGCCGTTGACGTTTCGCGCTGCACGCCCGATTGTCTGAATGAGCGAGGTGGTGGACCGCAGGAAACCCTCCTTGTCTGCGTCGAGGATCGACACGAGCGACACTTCGGGCAGGTCGAGACCCTCACGCAAAAGGTTGATGCCGACCAGCACATCGAACACACCGGAGCGCAGTTCGCTCAGCAGCTCAACGCGACGCAGTGTGTCGACGTCCGAGTGCAGGTACTCGACCCGCACATTGTGGTTCAGCAGATAGTCCGTGAGGTCTTCAGCCATCTTCTTCGTCAGCGTCGTCACGAGAACGCGCTCATTGCGCTCAACCCGCAGGTTGATTTCATCCAGCAGGTCGTCAATCTGGCCGCGCGTGGGTTTGACGATGACCTTCGGGTCCACGAGGCCAGTGGGGCGAATGATCTGTTCGACAACACCGTTGGATCGCTCGAGCTCATAGTCACCGGGTGTAGCCGACAGGTAGACGGTCTGGCCGATCCGATCCTGGAACTCAGAGAACCGCAGCGGCCTGTTGTCCAGGGCGCTCGGCAGACGGAAGCCGTGCTCAACGAGCGTCCGCTTGCGCGACATGTCGCCTTCGTACATACCGCCGATCTGCGGGATTGTGACGTGCGATTCGTCGACCACCAGCAGGAAGTCCTCCGGGAAGTAGTCCAACAGACAGTTCGGTGCGGTGCCGGCCGCACGACCGTCGATGTGCCGCGAGTAGTTCTCAATCCCGGACGTGAAGCCCATCGACTGCATCATTTCGAGGTCGTAGGTGGTGCGCATCTTCAGGCGCTGGGCTTCCAGCAGCTTGTTCTGTCCCTCGAGTTCGGCCAGTCGTTCCTGCAGTTCCGCCTCGATATCTGCAATTGCCCGAGCCATGCGGTCTTCACCGGCCACATAGTGCGACGCCGGGAAGATGTGGATGACCTCTTCTTCGCGAATGATTTCGCCGGTGAGCGGGTGCAGGGTGTAGAGAGCTTCGATTTCGTCGCCGAAGAACTCAATGCGAATGGCGAGCTCTTCGTACTGCGGGATGATTTCGACCGTGTCACCGCGCACGCGAAACGTACCGCGGGTGAATGCCACGTCGTTGCGGGTGTACTGCATTGTGACGAACTGTTTGAGCAGCGCGTCACGGTCGACCTCTTCACCCACTTCGAGTGACACCATGCGGTCCACGTACTCTTCCGGGGTGCCCAGACCGTAAATGCAGGACACCGTTGACACGACGACGACATCCCTGCGGGTCAGCAGTGCGTTCGTTGCGGAGTGGCGCAGACGCTCAACCTCGTCATTGATCGACGAGTCCTTTTCGATGAACGTGTCCGTCTGCGGGACATAGGCTTCCGGCTGGTAGTAGTCGTAGTAGGACACAAAGTATTCAACTGCATTGTTCGGCAGCAGCTGCCGGAACTCATTGGCCAGCTGAGCGGCCAGGGTTTTGTTGTGCGCCATGATGAGCGTGGGCCGCTGCACTTCTTCGATCAGCCACGCTGTTGTCGCTGACTTACCCGTACCCGTCGCACCCATGAGCACGACGTCTTTTTCGCCCGCCCGCAGCCGCTCGGCCATTTCGGCAATGGCCGTGGGCTGATCGCCAGACGGCTTGTATTCGCTGACGACCTCGAACGGGGCCACCGAGCGGGTGACTTCCGGCCTGTGACCGATCTTGGGAACGGGAAGAGACTGCTGCGCCATGCTCCCAGGCTACTCTGCAGGGCAGCGCACCACGAGCGCCGGAGTGGCCAAAGCGCATAGAGTGGGGGTGAACCCCAATCTGAGGAGGCAAAATGAGCCGCGTAACAAAAGCACAGGCTACATGGAAGGGCCACCTGGCTGACGGCGAAGGTTCCGCTTCGCTGGAAAGCTCAGGTTTAGGCCCGTTCACCGTCAACTGGACGAACCGAGCGGAATCCCAGGTCGACAAGGTCACCAACCCCGAAGAGCTGATCGGTGCCGGCCTGGCATCGTGCTTCTCGATGGCGCTGGCCAACATCGTCGCAGAAGAGGGAGCCACTCCCGAACAGATCACGACGGGCGCTGACATCACCTTCGACCCGGTCAAGGGAATCCAGGAGATCCACCTCGTGACCGTGGGTCGTGCGGAGGGAATCGAGCAGAAGACCTTCCAGACCCTTGCCGAGCGAGCCAAGAAGACCTGCCCCGCTGCAAAAGCTCTCTCAGGTGTGAAGATCACGCTCAGCGCCACAATGGCCTGATCTGCCCGCAGACATGAGAACAGCGCCGTCACTGACGGCGCTGTTTCCTTCTGTCCGGGTGGATCTGCTCGACAGCTGGCTCACGAGGCGGTGCCTCCGAAGATCTGTCAGTTTCCGGAGGGTGTGCTCAGGCTTTGCGCGCTGCCGGTTCGATCACGTTCTGGAAGGCGTCTGCGAAGCGCTCCTCGAATTCTTCGGGAGTGCCTGAATTGTCGAGTACGACATCCGCAATGGCCTGACGCTGGTCATCAGAGGCCTGGCGGAGGATCCGCTGACGGGCGTCAGCTTCGTCCATACCGCGAAGTTCAACCAGGCGCTGCAGGCGCACTTCCGCGGGGACATCGACAACAACAACCAGGTCGTAGTCGTCCTCCAGGCCGTTTTCGGCCAGCAGCGGAACATCGTGGACGACAATCGGCGCGTCGGCATGTTCGGCAAACAGCTCCCGTGTCCGCTGTGCAATAGCCGGGTGCATGATGTCGTTGAGAGCCCGGGTGGATTCGGCGTCGGCAAAGGCAAGGCGTGCCAGTTCCGCGCGGTCAAGTTCACCGTCCTTGAGAACCGATTCGCCGAAGCGCTCCCGCAGAGCTTCCAGAGCCGGCTGACCGGGCTCGACGATTTCGCGAGCGACGACATCCGAATCGATGACGGGAATGCCGCGCGCGGTGAAAAGTGCCGCAGCAGTTGATTTGCCGGCTCCGATACCGCCGGTCAGACCGATTTTCAGCATCCTTGCTCCTTGCTCAGTTTGATCATCCACACCCCTCCGGTGTGCTCGGGTGATACACCAGCAGCGGCTCCGACAGCGCGGGCGATGTCCGGGGCCGGCTGCGGCAGGTTGAAGCCGTCATCTGCGATGAGGATGTAGTCCACTCCCCCGCGGCACAGTTCCCGAACTCCGTCCCTCAGGTCTTCGGCGCGCGGCACCGGAGAGTCACGGTGTTCTTCTAGGAGAATATCGAGCGAATCGGCGGCAGCCGCGTAGGTGACGGGTGCGTCGTCGCGTCCGCCGATGAAATAGCCCCCGGTTTCCCGGTAGTGCATGCCGGACACCGCCTGCCAGAGCATCGCCTCGTCCGCCCGAGGGTAGGCCCAGGCCCGGGGTCTGGGAAGTGTTTTGACGAGTGCACCTGCGGGAATCGCATCCCGTACCTGATCGGTGTAGAACTCCGGGATGTGCAGATCGCGGGCGGGGACAGGAGCCGCAGAGGTCAGAACGAGGACTCCGCTCAGAGCAGTGCCGATAAGCGCGCGTGACGAAACTCGTCTGGCGCTGTTCAGCAAAAGCGCAGACAGGACAGAGCAGGCCAGGACCACGTGGACCATGAGCCGCATCGGGAGGATATTGCTGAGCACCGGGATCAGCTCTACCAGGCGGAACGGCCCGTAGGGCAGCAGCTGCTCACCGCCTAAGAAGATGGGCGAGCCCAGGGACAGCGCCCACATGCCGAAGCCAGTACACGCGGCGGTGCGGGCAGCTGGACTGCGCTTCCACAGGAGTACTACGGCAGCGAGGCACACAACGAGCCACAGGATGCTGAGGTAGCCGCCCAGTTCAGACGGGTCAATCGGTTCGACGCGGGGCAGTTCACGCCCGGTGCCTATCCGCGTGTACGGGCCCGGAGTCATGACGTCCAGCACGTCTGTGTTCCACACTCCGTGCGGACGAATAGAATCGCGCGGGCGGTTCGGCGCAAACCACATAGTGAACAACAGCGGTGAGGCAATGACGAGGGCTATCCCAGCTGCAGCTGAACCGCGCAGAGCAACCGCGACTATGAACCGCCGAACGTGTGACCACGCCGTCAGACACGCCGCTGCAGAAAGTACGAGAACAGCGAGGAAGGTGCCTGCCAGCAACTCCGTCGAAATATAGAACTGCCAGCCCAGAACAATTCCGAACGGGACAGCCCACCGGCGGTCGTGTGCGACAAGAACCATCATGAGCACGACTAAAGGTGGGAACACCGCCCATGCCAGGTTGAGGTGACCCGATGCCTGCGCGATCGTGTAGGTCGAGAAACCGTAGAGAGCACCGCCAAAGAACGCGGGCGCTCGACGGGTGAAACGGCGAATGAGCAGCGCTGCCGTCAGAGCAGACACTACCGGGGCGCACACGATCGCAAGGTTGTAGCTGACTACGGGCCCGAAAAGCCACGTCACCGGCACAAGCGGGAGGCCAATGCCGACCAAGGACGTGTTCCACGCTCCGTTGACTCCCACGGGAGCGTTCATCGCAGTGGTATACAGCAATGAACCGTCGCCGGTGGTCCTGCCGAACCATCCCGCTACGACATCGGCCGTATGTGCAATCCACCAGATGAAAAGCGAGGAATCGTCGTTGTCGGCAAAGACCCGGCCATCGAAATCAGCCAAGAGCTCAGCGTAGACCCAAGCGGACAGGCATAGGAGCGCCGCTGTGTAGATCAGCCAGGGAACAATCTTCTTCATGCCAAAAGAAGAAGCCGTGGCCACTCCGGAGGGAGCGGCCACGGCCTCACTTCAGAGAAGGTCAGCTGCCAGCGAGCTTTTCGCGCAGAGCGGCGAGAGCTTCGTCGGAAGCCAGGGTGCCTTCGTCTTCAGCGGATTCTTCCGTGCTGAACGAAGCGCCCGCACCGGCTGCGTCGTCGCCAGCCTGAGCGGCAGCTTCTGCGTCGGCGGCGATTGCGCGAGCAACCTGCTTCTTGTGCTCTTCCCAGCGTTCCTGGGCGGCAGCGTACTGCTGCTCCCATTCTTCGCGCTGTGCTTCGTAGCCTTCCATCCATTCCTGGGTTTCGGGGTCGAAGCCTTCGGGGTACTTGTAGTTGCCGTCTTCGTCGTACTCCTGGAGCATGCCGTAGAGGGCCGGGTCGAGGAATTCCTCGGCGTCCGGGTCGACACCTTCGTTGGCCTGCTTGAGCGACAGCGAGATGCGGCGACGGTCCAGGTCGATGTCGATGACCTTGACGTAGATGGTTTCGTCGACCGAAACGACCTGTTCGGGCAGGTCGATGTGGCGGACAGCGAGTTCGGAGATGTGCACGAGGCCCTCGATGCCGTCTTCGACGCGAACGAACGCACCGAACGGAACGAGCTTGGTGACCTTACCGGGCACGATCTGGCCGATGACGTGGGTGCGAGCGAAGTGCTGCCACGGGTCTTCCTGGGTTGCCTTGAGCGACAGGGAGACGCGTTCGCGGTCCATGTCGACGTCGAGAACCTCGACCGTGACTTCGTCGCCGACTGCGACGACCTCGGACGGGTGGTCGATGTGCTTCCAGGACAGTTCGGACACGTGGACGAGTCCGTCGACTCCGCCCAGGTCCACGAAGGCACCGAAGTTGACGATCGACGACACGACACCGGGGCGCACCTGGCCCTTCTGCAGGGTCTGCAGGAAGTCGTGGCGGACGGCCGACTGGGTTTCTTCCAGCCATGCGCGGCGCGACAGAACAACGTTGTTGCGGTTCTTGTCGAGCTCGATGATCTTGGCTTCGACTTCCTGGCCGATGTACGGCGTGAGGTCGCGCACGCGGCGCATTTCAACAAGCGAAGCGGGCAGGAAGCCGCGCAGTCCGATGTCGACGATGAGGCCGCCCTTGACAACCTCGATGACCGAACCGGTGACGACGCCGTCGTCTTCCTTGATCTTTTCGATGTCGCCCCAAGCGCGCTCGTACTGTGCGCGCTTCTTCGAAAGCATCAGGCGACCGTCTTTGTCTTCCTTCGTCAGCACGAGGGCTTCGATCGGATCCCCGACTTCGACAACCTCAGAGGGGTCGACGTCGTGCTTGATCGACAGTTCGCGCGAAAGGATGACACCTTCCGTCTTGTATCCGATGTCGACCAGGACTTCGTCGCGGTCGACCTTGACGACTGTGCCCTCAACGATGTCTCCGTCGTTGAAGTACTTGATGGTTTCGTCGACTGCCGCGAGGAAATCTTCCGCAGATCCGATGTCGTCGACAGCGATCTGCTTGGTGTTCGCCGCGTCCGGCGTGCTATTGGTCATAAAGTTAGGGACTCCGATTTGGATTATCCGGTCCGGGCGGGCTGCTCGGTCCGGAGCTCGTGTTGATATGGACAGATATTCTGTGTACGCGGGCGCGTTATCAGCGCAAGCATTACACAGTGAATAATCGTAACATCCATTGAGGCGGTTTAGAATAGACAACCCGCTGTTCAATAGGAATGGAAGTGTATGAGCACGTCTGACGGCTACCCCAGCATCATCTCCGGCGGATACTTTCCGATCGACGAAGAGGCCTCTGTCAGGGCAAATCGCACCTATTGGGACAATTCGGCGGAAGACTATCTGGCCGAACACGGCTCATTCCTCGGCGCTAAAGAATTCATCTGGTGTCCAGAGGGGGTTAACGAAGACGACGTCAACCTGCTCGGCGATGTTGCGCGCCTGCAGGTGCTCGAAATCGGCTGTGGCGCGGGCCAGTGTTCGCGCTGGGTTGCCGAACAGGGCGGCATTGTCACCGGATGCGATGTTTCGTCCGGCATGCTGGAACAGGCCGCGCGTCTGTCCAGGGAGAACCCGCTGAGCGAATCCGCCACTCCGCCCACCTTCCTGCTGGCCGATGCCCGCCAGCTGCCCTTCCCTTCGGGTTCCTTTGACATCGCCTTTTCGTCTTACGGCGCTCTGCCCTTCGTGAAGGACGCTGAAAAGGTTCTGGCCGAAACTGCCCGGGTTCTTCGGCCCGGGGGCCGCTGGGTGTTCTCCGTAACCCACCCGCTGCGGTGGATCTTCCCGGATGTTCCGGGTGAAGACGGCCTGTGCGTCGAATACTCCTACTTCGACCGCACTCCCTACGTCGAACTCGACGAACAGGGCAACCCGGTCTACGCCGAGCACCACCGAACGCTGGGCGACTGGATCTCACTCATCCACGGTGCCGGTTTCGTCCTGGAAAAGCTCACGGAACCTGAATGGCCCGAAGACAACGACACTTCGTGGGGCGGCTGGTCTCCTCTGCGCGGCAAGCTGATGCCGGGCACCGCGATCTTCTCAACGCGACTGGCTGACTAACCACAGATGAGTGTGGCCCCGCCGCCGGGCGGGGCCACACTCATCTGTACGGTCTGTCAGTGAGCCGCTGACTGCCAGTCCGGACCGCGTCCCACATTGACATCCAGGGGAACACTGAGCTCAGCCGCGCTGCTCATCGTGTCGACCACAATCTTCTCAACGCTGTCGAACTCACCCGCAGCACACTCAACGATCACTTCATCGTGCACCTGCAGAAGAATGCGGGACTTGAGTTCCGCCTCGGCCAATGCGTCGGCAATCCTGCACATGGCGATCTTCATGATGTCTGCCGCGGTGCCCTGAATAGGGCTGTTGAGAGCTGCGCGTTCGGCCATTTCACGCTGCGGACGGCTATCCGACTGCAGGGCCGGCAGATAGCGGCGACGACCGTACATCGTCTGTGTGTAGCCCATCTTCCGCGCTTCTTCGACCGAACCGTCCAGGTATTCCTTCACCGCACCGAAACGCGAGAAATACTCGGCCATGAGCTCTGAGGCTTCGTTCGGGCTGATGCCCAGCTGATTCGACAGACCGTAGGCAGACAGACCGTAGACCAGGCCGTAGGACATGGCCTTGACCTTTTCGCGCTGCTGGCGGCTGACGTCCTCCACTGGAATCTGGAAGACCTGACCGGCGACGAATGAGTGAAGGTCCTCCCCGTCGCGGAACGCCTCAATGAGCGCTTCGTCCGCGGAAAGGTGCGCCATGATCCGCATTTCGATCTGGGAATAGTCAGCGCTCATCAGATCCGTGAAGCCGGCATCGGCGTCAGCCGTGAACACACCGCGGATGCGCCGTCCCGAGTCCGTGCGGACCGGAATGTTCTGCAGGTTCGGGTCTTTTGAGCTGAGCCTGCCCGTAGCCGTCATCGTCTGCAGGTAGGTGGTGTGAATTCGTCCGTCATCGGCAATTTCCTTCTTCAGACCGACCACCGTCTGTTTGAGCTTGGTGCGCTCGCGGTGAGCCAGCAGGTGCTCCAAGAAGGGGTGCTGCGTCTTGCGGAACAGATCATTGAGAGCATCCGCATTCGTGGTGTAGCCCGTTTTCGTCTTCTTGGTCTTCGGCATGTCGAGTTCATCGAACAGCACGGTCTGCAGCTGTTTCGGCGAACCGAGGTTGACGGTGTGGCCAATCGCGGAGTACGCGTCTTCAGCGCTCTGGTCGGCTTCGCGCCCGAACTCGTCAATGAGGTTCTGCAGCTGCGCGGAATCGATGTTGATGCCGACTCGCTCCATCTGGGCCAGCACTGCCTGTGTCGGCATTTCAATGTCGTCAAGGACCGCCAGCTGGCTGTACTCGTCAAGCTGCTCGCGCAGCAGAGGCGCCAGTCGCGAGGCCAGGTAGGCTCTCCTGCCCGCTGCCTCGTCATCCGTGTTCTCCAGAAGAGTGCCGGCGTTTTCGTCAGGCTGTGCGGCCGCAATTCCAGCACGGCTCTGGGCGAGTTCTTCGAGATCGTAGCCGCGTGCATCCGGCATCAGCAGATAGGCGGCAAGCTCCGTGTCAGTCCACACGCGCACGCGCAGACCGTTGTCAGCAAGCGCTTTGATCTGCGGTTTAGCGACGTGCATGGCGATCTGCGGGTGCTCGGCAAGCAGGCTGGCCAGCTGTTTTTCGGCTTCCGGGCCAAGCGCGGTCATATCGATAAGCCATGCGCTGTCACCGGCCGCAATGCCGAGAACGTCCGGTGTTTCGAGGTCAACGTCGATACCCAGGACTTCGCCCTCGGAGGCAACGACAACAGATGCCACATCGTCAGTCTTCTGCGGTGCGGGCACTTCGCTTCCCGCGGGCGCCTGGATCTCAGCACCGCCGAGGAACGGGCCGATCTCAGCTGACAGCTGGCGGAACTCGAGGGCGTCGAACAGCTTGCCGATCTCCTCGGCGCTGCCGCGGCCCAGTGCCGCATCACCCAGGTCCAGCGGAATGTCGAGGTCATCGACAAGCCGGTTGAGGCGATAGTTCCGTTCGACATCCCCTATGTGGTCGCGCAGGTTCTGCCCGACTTTGCCCCCGATGTCCTCCGCGTTGTTGATGATGGCCGGCAGATCACCGTACTTCGTCAGCCATTTCACGGCGGTCTTTTCGCCGACTCCCGGAACACCCGGCAGGTTGTCCGCCTTTTCGCCCACGAGAGCAGCAAGGCCTCGGTAGTTGGCAGGGCTGACGCCGTATTTGTCTTCCACCGCCTGTGGCGTCATGTGCTGCAGGTCGGTGAAGCCCCTCTTGGGATACATGATCGTGATGTTGTCATCGGCCAGCTGGAAGGAGTCTTTGTCACCCGAGGCGATGAGGGTGTCATAACCCTCCCCCGCACCTCGGCGAGCAAGCGAGGCCAACAGATCATCCGCCTCATACCCCTCCCGGGTGATCACCGGAACGCCGAAGGCGGCAAGCATGTCCTTGATGAGGTCGACCTGGCCGTGGAAGTCCTCCGGCGTCTTGGCGCGTCCGGCCTTGTACTCCGGGTATTCCTCGAGCCGGAAGGTCTGTCGGCCCAAGTCGAAGGCCACCGCGACGTGCGTGGGCTCAAGCGTGTTGACCGCCGTCAACAGCATCCTGGCGAAGCCGAAAACTGCGTTCGTAGTCTGCCCGTCAGCCGTCGAGAAGTTCTCCGGCGGCAGAGCGTAGTACGCCCGGTAGGCAAGGGAATGGCCGTCAATCAGAAGAAGTCGCTTCGTGCTCACACCTCAACACTACCGGCAAAGCTGCGGCAAGGCGGGGCGGCTTGCATCGGCTACAGTGACCCCACAAGGAGGAACATGAAGCAGATCACACCACTGGCGAAGGGATTGAGCGAAGAAGAATACGCGGCAATCCTCGCCGACTACCAGAAGTTTGACGACGACACCCTCATGGCCGCTATGAACATGTCGGTGGACACCCTGGGCTACGAATTCCTGACGGGCAGCGTGCCGGTTGAGGGCAACAAGCAGCCCGCGGGCCTTTTCCACGGCGGCGCACACGTGGCGCTTGCAGAATCCCTGGCTTCGCTGCACTCTTTCATGCGCGCCGGGACGAACGTCGTCGGCGTTGACCTCAACGCCACCCACCTGAAAGCCGCTCGCAGCGGACGGGTTTGGGGACGCGCTGAAGTCATCCACGCTGGACGCACCATCATCAACCACGAGGTTCGCATGACGGACGACAACGGCAAGCTCCTGTCGATTGTGCGGATCACCAACCTGGTGCTCCAGCCCCAGGCCTGAGGCTAGAGCACCAGCCTTACACCAGGTCCGGCCGTTCACGGCCACCGCACGGCAAAGGCGGTCCTGTCCGAGCGTCGGTCAGGACCGCCTTCAGCGAAAGCTCAGTCTTTCGAATCGAGCTGGTTGAGAACAGTTTCGGCGACTTCGCGCATTGTCAGACGACGGTCCATTGACGTCTTCTGAATCCAGCGGAACGCTTCGGGTTCGGTCAGCCCCATATTGGAGATGAGCAGACCCTTGGCTCGTTCGACCAGCTTCCGGGTTTCGAAGCGGTCGGTCATATCCGCAATCTCAGATTCCAGTGCCTGGATCTCCTGGTAGCGCGACTGGGCGATTTCCAAGGCGGGAACCAGGTCCGCGGCCGTGAACGGCTTGACGACATAGGCCATGGCACCGGCATCGCGGGCGCGCTCAACGAGTTCCTTCTGCGAGAACGCAGTGAGCAGCACGACGGGGGCAATACTGGCCCGAGCGATCTTCTCGGCTGCGGAAATGCCGTCGAGCTTCGGCATTTTGATGTCCATGACCACAAGGTCGGGACGGAGCTCTTCGGCAAGGCGGACGGCTGATTCGCCGTCGCCCGCTTCGCCTACGACGTCGTAGCCGACTTCCCGGAGCATTTCCACAATGTCGAGTCGGATAACGGATTCGTCTTCGGCGACGATGACTCGGCGTACGGGCTGAAGTTCTTGATCTGGGTTAGACACGCCTCCATCGTAGTCGCCTCAGCGCGCAAACGGTATGGCAGGCCGGGTCTGGGCGTGAAAGACCACGCCGGTGACACCTGTTTTGTGCATCTGAGCGCGTGCACTACGATTGCCCTGATGCCGGATTGGCGGAATTGGTAGACGCGGAGCACTCAAAATGCTCTATCGCAAGATGTGCGGGTTCGAGTCCCGCATCCGGTACGAAAAACTCCGCCTCGTGAATACACGAGGCGGAGTTTCTGTTTTGGGTTATAGGCAGAAATGTGTGTCTGGCCCCGGCGTGTCTGGTGGGGTTAGAGTCCTTTCCATCCTCGTTGAATGCCGATGCCTTCTTCGGTTGAGAAGGCGCGATCATAGAGCGCCGGGCCGATGGGTTCTTCGGAAATTGGTTTGGTTCGCACGCCAGGGTCGTAGTGCTGTTGCTCGATGAACGTGTGCACGGGTGCTGGGGTGTCGGTGTGTTGTTGCAGCCACCATTCCACGGCGCGTTTGCGTCGTGCCAACCGCATGCCCCGGTGCGATAGCAGCATCTGGCGTAGTGGCGCGTTGACGCCACCTTCAATCCGGTTCGTGGTCGACGAGACGGGCCCTGCGACCTCGGCGAGCAGTGCGGGTTGTAAGTACTGGAACAAGGTGTTTTTGCGGGCCTGGGTGGCCAACAGGTTGTAGGCCTTGCGCACCCGATCATGGGTCCACCACCACGGAGTCGTGGCCAGCGGGTCGGTAGCGTAGGTCTTTTGGTTCAAGAACGCGCGGTGCTCAGAATGCCAGGTGGCTAACGCCGCCATCCATTCGGCGGCTTCGTCTACCGTGTGGACTTTGGTCAGCGCGTAGTTGAGCCGAGCCAGTTGTTTGCCGGGGGTGGTTCGTGGTCGGCGGGTCAAATGCCGGCGCACATTGCGTTGGATATGCACCAGACACCGCTGGATGGCAGTGTCGGGCCACGCTGTTCGCAGCGCTTTGGCCAGGCCAGCGCCACCATCGATCACCACGACTGCCGGGGCTGGGATCCGTTCCAGCAGCACCTGCCAGGCGGTGGCGTTTTCGGTGGTGCACCATTGAAAATCCACCACATACCCGTTGGCGTAGGCAATCAAGCAGCAATGGCCCTGTTGCAGATAGATCCCATCAAGTTGGACTTCGTCGAAGATTTCCCCGGTGGGCTCGATAACTGGTTCCATGTTCCAGCACCAAGCAGTCTGAGCCCGGAAGGTCCTGGCCGAGATACCGGGCCGGATTTGGGCCTGGGTCTGGTTTGAACACAACCACTCCACTAGGGCCTCGAGCTGGTAGCGGCGTTGCGACACCTCTCGGGACATGGTGCGCGACGCCCCACATTCCAGGCATCGATACCTGGGCTTCCCAGCAGACGTTGTCCCATTCTTTTTCGTTGAGCCACCACAGATCACACAGCGCGGCCGATTACAAGCACCCTTGTCATACTAAGCTTAAAAAGCTTAGCGAACTTGCTGCTTCGGCAGTATGGCAGCCCAAGCTCACCGTGGCGGACACACATTTCTGCCTATAGCCCTCTGTTTTTCTGTACTGTTCGGCTTGGTCTGTCAGACGGCTGTAGTGTCCCACAGTTCGTGCCAACCGGGTGACAACTCTGCAGCGCGCTCACATGCCAGCACAAGCGAGCTTGCGTCGGCGATGCCCCTGCCCGCAATGTCAAACGCGGTTCCGTGGTCCACTGACACGCGCACGACGGGCAGACCCACCGTAATGTTGACACCGTCGTTGCCGTATACAGCCTTGAACGGTGCATGACCCTGGTCGTGGTAGCAGACAACGACAACGTCCCACTTTCCGCGCACGGCCTGCGGGATAAGCGCATCTGCTGGCAGCGGCCCCTGAACGTTGGCGCCGGCTTCCTGCGCGCGGAGAACCGCAGGTGCCAGGACGTCGGCATCTTCGTCACCGAACAGGCGGTTCTCCCCCGCGTGCGGGTTCAGACCACAGACGCCGATGTGCGCATCCGGTTTGCCCATAGCCCGGCTGAAGGCACCGGCCAGGCGCAAGACGGTGTCAGTGCGCTCTGGCGTGATGTCTTCAATTGCCTGGCGCAACGACACGTGCGTGGTCAGGTGGAAGAACGCAAGGTCGGCGGTCGCCAGAACGAGCGAATAGTCATCAACATCGAACTGCTCTGCCAGGAGTTCGGTGTGTCCCGGGTACAGATGTCCACCGGCGTGCATAGCTTCTTTGTTCAAAGGGGCGGTGACGATTCCGTCAATCCGTCCTTCACGTGCCAGCCTGCAGGCTTCAACAACAAAGCGGTAAGAACCGTCCCCGGCAACAGCCGACAGCTCTCCGAAAGGGACTTCTGGCATCGGAGCGCCCACCTGGATGACTTCTGCAATGGCAGGATCATTTACCGCGTCGGCGGGTGCAGCGATTTCTATGACGGTCTGCGGGTCGAGTCCAGCGGCAAGCGCACCGCGGCGGATGAGCTCGACATCGCCGATGACCACCGGCCTGCACTTGGTGCGCAGCTCAGGGTTTTCCAACAGTGTGCGTGCAGTGATTTCTGGGCCAATACCCGCGGCATCGCCGACAGTGACGCCCAACAGAGGCAGGTCTTTTTCAGTCACGAATGGATTCCTTTCTGAAGTCGGGCAAAGATTTCTACTAGGAGTTCCGGTCCTCCGAAGCCACCTGATTTTGTGACTACGGGTGTTCCAGCTGCCTGACCGTCGGCAATCGTCCCCAGTGGGACTCCTTCGGCTAGCGCTCCGGACACGTTGATGGTGGTTGCCTGCAGGTGGGAAAGAACAGCGCGGGCGCCGTCGCCGCCAATGAGGATGAAGGCGGAGAAGGGACGCACGTCCAAGCACGTGTACGCCAGCTCCGCCAGCGAATCGGCGAGTGTCGACAGCGCCCCGGATACCGGTCCGTTTTCCAGCAGCGCGGGGTTAGCACGGATAAGCACATCGCGATCGGTCGCCCCAACCAGGCCTTCCAGCTGCTTGGACAAATAGGGCAGGTTATCCGGGTTGATCAGCTGTTCTGGGTGTGGGCTGAACACGGCCGATGGCCCACCCTGAGGTGTTGAGAGCCAGCGCGACACCTGCCGCTGACTGGCTTCGTGAATCGATGTGACGACGGCCAACAGAGGTTTGTTTCCCCGGACCGGCGGAAACGACTGCTCATGTTCAGGACCTGCGGGAATGAGAGCAGCCAGCGCGTTGGCAAGACCTGCGGAGCCGACGGGAATAAACTGCTCGCCCCCTTCGACGATGGCCTGCGCGATTTGACCGAGGTCGCCATCGTTCCGCGCATCGACAATGACGGTGTCCGTGCCAGCGCTTTGTGCTGCGCTGACGATGTCAGCAGCACTTGTCGGTGTTGGAATCGCGACCGCACCGGGAACCAGCTCACGCATATCAGCGGTCTTCACGGGAGCAATCCGGTCTTTGCCGGAAGCCGTGTCGTTGACTGGAATTCCATCGACGAGCACCTGACAGTTCTCAATTGTCCGCCCCATTGCCGGAAATGCGGGGCACACAACTGCTATTGCGTGTGACTGCGACTGCTTCTGTGCGGTCAGTGCTCCGCGGATCTGCAGGGCCGCTGTACCGCGCATGGTCGAATCGACCTTGAGGTACAACATGGTGGCGTTGAATGATGCACATGCGTCGACTGTTTGGCGCGTGATATCGGCAGCTCCGCCCCAGTTGGCGCGTGTATCAAGTGCTACAGCAGCAACATCGCCGCCGTGGTCGCGGACTGCCTGGGCGTCCAAGTGGATTGTGCTGCGCCGGCCACGCGAGGCAAACGTCACCGCTGTGTCGTTGGCGCCGGTGAGGTCATCTGCAATG
Organism: Brevibacterium sp. HMSC24B04; assembly: GCF_001806835.1. Classification (NCBI taxonomy): domain Bacteria; kingdom Bacillati; phylum Actinomycetota; class Actinomycetes; order Micrococcales; family Brevibacteriaceae; genus Brevibacterium; species Brevibacterium sp. HMSC24B04. The sequence goes on from NZ_KV786068.1 coordinate 162,318, forward strand.
ATCAAGAGCTTGCCGAGGACTGTGGCGTTCGAACTCACAGTGCTGGTCCTAAGTCGGCAGGCTGACCGGCTTCTGAATCTGCTTCCGCCTGCGCCTGGGCAAGTCCACCGCTGCGTTTAAGAACCCACGTCGCCATGAGCGGTGCAACGATCGAGGACACCAGCACGGCTGCCGCAACCTGGGCAGTTGCTGCAGCGACGAACGGTTCGAAGCTCGGGTCTGCCTGGGCGACGATAGCCGGGGTTGCAACTGCGTTGCCCGCCGTTGTTCCTGCCGCGAAGCCGATGCCGGACATCTTGCCGCGGCGCAGCAGGAAACGGTAACCGGCATACACGATGCACCCGGTGATAACGGAGCTGATCGCACCTACAACAAGACCGGGCAGACCGCCGATGACGATCGAGCGCAAGTCGATACCGGCACCCAGGGCAAAGGCGAAGAACGGGATCACAATGCTCGCGGTCGGCCGCATGACGTCGGTCCAATGCGGGTCGAGGTTGCCGACGATCATGCCGAGGATGAGCGGAACGACAGCCGCCAGGATAAGGATGCCCGGGATGTCAGCAAGACCAGATGCTCCCAGGAACACAAGAGTGAAGAACGGCCCGTCGTTGACAGCGGAGGCGATATAAGCGCCCCTGTCGGTCTTGGTGCCGTATTTGCCGGTGAACGCCAGCCACAGTCCGCCGTTGGAGTTATCGACCACCACGAGCAGCGCAAGGAGCGACACGCCGAATAGTCCCTCTTTGCCAAGGCTGGCGCCGAGGGCGACGACCAGCGCCGCGGGAATGAGGGACTTACCCACGAGGATCACACCTGCGTGAGCCAACACTGCTCCCGATGAACGCAGGGTGATCTGCATCCCGGTGGCGAAGATAAGCAGCCCGATGAGCGGAAGAGCTGATTCTTTGAACAGCGCGGTGGTGAAAGACCCAATGCCGAGGGCTTCCGGCGCGAAGGTCCCGATGATCGAACCCAGGATCAGCGGAATGAGCATAGCGCCCCCGGGAACGCGGTTCATTGTCGCGTACATCGGGACGGTGCTCTTAACGGTGCCGAGTGGCGACATACGTACTCCTCGTGACGCCGATTACATGTACGTACAACCATAGCAATAGAGATAGGCTGCTGTCGCGCTCCGATTCTCAGGGTTTGCGTGGGGGGTCTTTCCAGTGCGCGGCTTCGCGACAATGGCGATCTGCGCAGAAATGGGCGCTGCCTGAAGCCTCACTCCCCTTTCTGCGCAGAAATGATGGTGGCGTTAAGGGGCGGCGCGCGTGTTCGACAGCGCATCAAGGTCGAAGGCGACCCTGTCACCGCGGTGGGCCGTGCGAAACACCTCGACTGGCTTGTCGTCGGCATCGAACGTTGTGCCCTTCAGCACGAGCGTGGGAGCACCAATGCCAAGGTCCAGGTGTTTGGCTTCTGCTGCGGATGCTGCAACCGCTCGAACCGTGCGCGTGCTGCTCTCGAGTGTCATGCCGGAACTGCGCAGCAGGGAATGGAGGGAAGCATCGTTCAACACGTCTGCGTTTAAGAACTCAGCACAGGCCGGTGGAAGGTATGTCTCGATGAGCGCAACCGGCTCGGAATCAACGGAGCGCAGCCGCATCAGCCGCAGCGCCGAGTCTCCGTCCCACGGAGCAGACTCGTATGCAACGAGCTCGAACTCCAAGACGGTGGTGTGAACTGGGCCGGCTTCGCCGGATATCTGCGCGCCCAGACCGTCAAGCTCCTGCACAACGCGACGGTGCAGTTCACGGGGTTTGACGAATGTGCCTCGACCGTGGGATCGCTCAACCAGCCCTTCGGCCTGCAGGGTTGCCAGTGCTTGCCGTACGACTGAGCGAGACACCCCGAACAGCTGCGTTAAGTCCGGTTCGGAGGGCAACACCTCTCCGGGCTTGTAGCGGCCGCTGGCTATATCGCCGCGCAGTGTTTCTGAAACGTGCCGATGTAAGGGTCGGCGCACTGTGGCGTTCACGTCATTCCGTTACCTTGCCGTATCCGGCTTCCGGGTGGCTGAAGATCTGGTTGTCATCCCGGTATGCAGGTGCCAGTCCCTTGATGGCGTCACCGAGCTTGTGCACGCGCAGGGCGTTGGTTGAGCCGGGCAGCCCCGGGGGCGAACCGGCCACGATGACGCAGTAGTCGCCTTCTTCAGCCATTCCCTCGCCCAGCAGGATTTCGTCTGTCTGCCGGGCCATCTGGTCGGTGTGGCTGACGGCGTTGACGAGAATCGTCTCAACACCCCAGGTGAGCGCCAGCTGGTGACGCACCTTGACGTCAGGGGTGAACGCCAGAAGTCGACGAGGCGCACGCAGCCGCGACATGCGGCGCACCGAGTCGCCCGTCTGCGTGAACACACACATGTGGTCGATGTCGAGGTCGTGGGCGACCTGCACGGCAGCCGCGGTGATTGCACCGCCGCGGGTCTTCGGCTCGCTGCCCAGTTCGGGAACAAGGTGCAGGCCCTGCTGTTCGGAGGATTCGATGATGCGGGCCATGGTGCGCACCGCATCGAGCCAGTGCTGACCGACCGAGGTTTCACCGGAGAGCATGAGAGCATCCGCTCCGTCGAACACTGCGTTGGCGCAGTCGGAGGCTTCAGCGCGGGTGGGCCGTGGCTCTTCGATCATCGATTCGAGCATCTGGGTGGCCACAATGACAGGCTTGGCTTCACGGCGGCACTTGGCGATGGCGCGCTTCTGTACGAGGGGAACCTGTTCCAGCGGAACTTCGACACCCAGGTCTCCGCGGGCAACCATGAGCCCGTCGAAGGCGTCGACGATTTCGTCGAGCTTTTCAACAGCCTGGGGCTTCTCGAGTTTGGCGATGACGGGAATGTGGATGCCCTCGTCGTCCATGATCGAGCGAATGAGCTCAGCATCTGCGGCATCGCGCACAAAGGACAGCGCCACCCAGTCCACACCCATGCGCAGGCCGAAGCGGAGATCGGCGATGTCCTTTTCGGTCATCGCCGGCACTGAGACTGCGACACCGGGAAGGTTGATTCCCTTGTGGTCAGACAGGTACCCGGGAACCTCGACCTCAACAAGAATGTCGGTCCCGGTGACTTCCACTGCCCGCAGGCGCACGCGCCCGTCGTCTACCAGCAGCGGGTCGCCGACGCTGACATCACCGGGCAGACCCGGGTATGTGGTTGAGATGCGCTCGACGGTTCCTTCGACGTCGTCGGTTGTGATGGTGAACTGCTGACCGCGCTCGAAGTAGTGCTTCTTGCCGTCAGCGAACGTGCCCAGCCGAATCTTGGGCCCCTGCAGGTCCATGAGGACCGCAACGGGACGGCCGGTGTCGTTGGCCGCTTCGCGCGCCCATCCGTACAGGCGCTTGTGATCGGCGTGGATGCCGTGAGAGAAGTTGAAGCGAAGAACATCAACTCCGGCATCGATGATGGCACGGATGTCTTCGTAGGATTTCTGAGCAGGTCCGAGGGTTGCAACGATCTTGGCTAGCCGCATAGTTCCACCCTAGTCGAATGTTGTCCCCGGTGAGAGACCCGCCGCGGATCAATCAGCCGTCGTGCTTGCCGTCTTCGTATTTGCTCACCTGCGGAACGATCGAGATCGTCGATGTCACCGCACCGAAATATCCGAAGGACCGTCCTGACACCGGCAGTTCCGAAGTTTCGGGATCAGCGATCACGGGCAGTGCCTGTGTGACAGGGCCGAAGCCGATCTCCTCTCCCCTGTCCGACTGCTGGGGCAGAGCGGAGGTTTCTGCCGAGGTGCCGCTTGCCTGAGTGCGTTCGTCACCCCGTGATCCGCTCAGTGTGATGTCCGGGTTGAACTCGGAGTACCGGATACGCGACACCGCGAGCAAGACAGCGCCGAGGACGAACACGAGAATCGATGTCCACACGTTGAGCCGCAGACCCAGAATGTACTCCGCCGTGTCGATTCGCAGCGCCTCAATCCACACCCGGCCCAGCGTGTAATAGCAGATGTAGGAGAAGAACACCTGACCGTGATCCAGCCGGAACCGCTTGCCCAGCCAGATGAGCAGCAGTGCCCCCATGATGTTCCAGATCGATTCATAGAGGAACGTCGGATGAAACAGCGTGCCTTCGGGAATCGAGGGGTCGGGCCAGTTGGGATTGAGACGGCCGTTGATTACCTGATCGATGTGCAGGCCCCACGGAAGGGTCGTCGGTGCGCCGAACAGCTCCTGATTGAACCAGTTGCCCCAGCGGCCGATCCCCTGCGCCAGCAGCAGGCCGGGAGCGGCGGCGTCAAGAAAAGCGCCGAAGCGAATGTCGAGCTTGCGCGCCACGAAGTACGCCACCAGGACGCCCAGGGCAACAGCACCCCAAATGCCGAGCCCGCCGTTCCAGATGTACAGAGCGGCAACCGGGTTTCCTCCCTCCCCGAAGTACGGGGCGGGAGTCGAGAACACGTGGTAGAGCCGACCGCCGATGATGCCAGCCGGAATCGTCCACATGGCGATCGTCCACAGATCATCGGAATCTCCGCCTCGTGCGGTCCATCTGCGGTTCGTCAGCCACAGGGCCACGAAAATCCCGGTGATGATGCACAGCGCGTAGGCATGGATGGTCAGCGGGCCGAGCGAAAAGCCCTGCCAGGTCGGTGAGGGAATCGCCGCCTGATACGTCACGAGCGAACCGTTCCTTCGCGCAGCTCTTCCGCGAGTCGGCCGACCGCGGCGGGACCGCCCTCGTCAAGAGCCCGCACCAGAGCGGAGCCGACAATGACACCGTCGGCGTAGGCGGCGACTTCGCCCGCCTGTTCGCGGTTCGAGACTCCGAGCCCCACGCACACGTGCTCAGCACCAGCGTCGCGCACGCGGCCTACGAGGTCTTCCGCGTGCGAGTCCACCTGGTCGCGGGTGCCGGTGACACCCATTGTCGAAGCGGCGTAGACGAAACCTCGACAACGCGAGCTGATGAGAGCGAGGCGCTCGGGCGTTGATGACGGTGCGGCCAGGAAGATCCTGTCGAGGTCGTGAGCGTCCGAGGCTGCATCCCACGCCGCGCAGTCGTCCGGCAGCAGGTCCGGCGTGATGATGCCGTGACCACCGGCGGACGCGAGGTCGCGGGCGTAGGCTTCGACGCCGTACTGGAGGATGAGGTTCCAGTAGCTCATGACAACGGGAACAGCTCCCGCGTTCGCGGCGGCTTCAACAGCACGCAGCGAATCGGCAACGCGCACACCGGCCTGCAGAGCAGCATCGGCCGCCCGCTGGATGACGGGACCGTCCATGCCGGGGTCGGTGTACGGGATGCCGACTTCGATGATGTCAGCGCCGCCGCGGGCCAGTTCTGCCATCGCGTCGAGGGAGCCGGGAACATCGGGGAAGCCGACGGGCAGATAGCCCACGAGGGCGGCACGCCCGTCGTTCTTGGTCTGTGTGAGGACTTCAGCCGTGCTCATACCTGGACCGCTCCTTCGTCGATGTAGTCAAACCACCGGGCGGCGGTCGTCATGTCCTTGTCGCCGCGCCCGGACAGGCTCACGAGGATAACAGCGTCTTCTCCGAGCTCCCTGCCGACCTTCATGGCACCGGCAAGAGCGTGCGAGCTTTCGATAGCCGGGATGATTCCCTCGGTGCGGGCCAACAGGCGGAAGGCCTCCATGGCCTCGTCGTCGACGATCGGACGGTACTCAGCCCGTCCGGAGTCATTGAGGTAGGAGTGTTCGGGGCCGACCGACGGGTAGTCCAGGCCTGCGGACACCGAGTGCGACGGCAGGGTCTGGCCGTCTTCGTCCTGCAGGATGTAGGTGGCCGAACCGTGGAGAACACCGGGGCGTCCGCCGGAGAATCGTGCAGCGTGACGGCCGGTGTCCACGCCGTCGCCGCCGGCTTCGAAACCGTACAGGCGGACGTTCTCATCGCCGATGAACGCCGCGAAGATTCCCATGGCGTTCGAACCGCCGCCCACGCAGGCGCACACAGCGTCGGGCAGACGGCCGGCCTTCTGCTGGATCTGTTCACGCGCTTCGTCCGACATGACGCGCTGGAAGCTGCGCACCATAGCGGGGAACGGGTGGGGTCCGGCGACCGTGCCGATCATGTAGTGCGTTGTCTCAACGTTCGCCACCCAGTCGCGCATGGCTTCGTTCATGGCGTCTTTCAGGGTGCGGGTTCCTGTGCGCACAGGAACGACTTCGGCTCCCAGCAGGCGCATGCGGGCCACGTTGAGCGACTGCCGCTGAGTGTCTTCTTCACCCATGTACACGGTGCACTCAAGGCCGAAAAGAGCTGCGGCGGTCGCTGCTGCAACGCCGTGCTGGCCGGCACCGGTTTCGGCAATGACACGGGTCTTGCCCATGCGCACCGTGAGAAGAGCCTGCCCGAGCACGTTGTTGATCTTGTGCGAGCCCGTGTGGTTGAGGTCTTCGCGCTTGAGGAAGACGCGTGCTCCTCCGCAGTGTTCAGCAAAGCGCGGCGCTTCCGTCAGCAGACTGGGACGGCCCGTATATTCAAGCTGCAGTCGCGTGAGCTCTTCGGCGAATTCGGGGTCGACCATGGCTTTGCGCCACGCTTCCTCGATCTGGTCGAGGGCGGGCACGAGAGCTTCCGGGAAGAACCGGCCGCCGAACTCGCCGAAGTACGGGCCGGCTTCTGCTGCTGGGATTTCGGGCATGTCACTTCCGTTCTGTGTGGGCGGCTCGGGATGTTAGAGCACGAGGCGCCTGTGCGCGGGCGGCTTGCTGTGGGTGTGCGCTGCGATTGAGTCGCTAGGGCCGCTGTGCGCGGCCTGCGCGGGTGAACTCGGCAACCGCGGTCTGCGGGTCGCCGTGCTTCACGAGTGCTTCGCCGACGAGCACGAGGTCTGCGCCGGCCGCCGCGTAGAGTTCGACTTCGGCGCTTGTTGCGACACCGCTTTCAGCGACCAGGTGGGTGTGCCCCGTCGCTTCAGCCGCCAGGGGCGCAAAGCGCGCGGGATCAACCGACAGGTCTTTGAGGTTGCGGGTGTTCACACCGAGGATCTTCGCCCCGAGCTTCGCCGCACGCGCGATCTCTTCGCTGGTGTGAGCTTCGACGAGGACTGCCATGCCGAGTTCGTGGGCAAGCTCGTAGAGGCTGCGCATCTGCTCGTCGTCGAGAGCCGCGACGATCAGCAGGATGATGTCCGCCCCGTAGGCGCGGGCCTCGTACACCTGGTATTCGTCGACCATGAAGTCCTTGCGCAGCAGCGGGACGTCCACGCGGGCACGCACTGCTGCGAAGTCTTCGAGGCTGCCGCCGAAGCGTCGCTCCTCCGTGAGCACCGAAATTGCTGCCGCACCTCCGGCCTCGTAGGCGGCGGCGAGTTCAGCCGGGTCTGCGATGTCGGCCAGCGCGCCCTTGGAAGGTGACGAACGCTTGACTTCGCAGATCAGCCCGAACTGTTCGGGTGCGAAGGAGCGCGCAGGGGCTGCTGCCGCTGCGCGCTCTTTCATCTGCTCGAGGTCGACACGAGCGCGGCGCTGTTCGAGGTCTTCGCGGACCCCGTCAATGATCTCGCCGAGAACTGTCAACGCTGCAGGGTGTTGCGGTGAATCTTCGGGCCCAGGCCTGCCTTGACCAGGATGGGGCCGACGATTGCGCCGAGCACGACGATTCCGCAGCCGACGAAGAACAGCGTCCAGCCGCTGTTGTTGACGATCAGGGTGCCGATGCTGGCAACAGCAACGCCGACGAACACGAGGATGACGCCGATCCACGCACCGACAGAGTGCATGTGGCCGGGGTCCTGGATTGCCTCGTAGTCGATGCTCGACTTGTCGAGGTCAGAGGGTCCGTTGCGGTACTTGGTCTTAGACATTGTGCTCCTTCATTCTGCTGTCAGGATTCTCTCACGAAAGACTGAGTTGCTGGCAATCGGCTCGCCATGAGAGGCGAATCATCTGATGTCGTCGGGGTCTTCACCGCGCGAAAGTGCGTCCCAGGCGGCAGCCGGGTCGTCGTCGGGATCTGCTTCGCCCTCCACGATGTCAGCGCGTTCGAACTTCTGGCTGGTGCGCCACTGAGTACGTCCGAATCCGGCAAGACCAGCGGCAACGGCTGCCACAAGGCCGGCTGCAGCTGCGATCCACGCCCAGGGTGTGGCGTCTTGGCCCAGGGCGATGCCGAGGCCGGTGCCGAAGTAGCCGAACCCCAGGAGAACCATGAGTACGCCGGTGATTCTTCGGCCTGCGGTTCCGAGCATCGCCAGCAGCAGAGCCGACACGGCAAACGCAGCCGCCTGTGCCGTGAGAACAGGCGAGCCTCCGCCGCCCGATGCTCCGGGGGCGGCGTCAGCAACACCTGCCGGGCCGGTGTTGACCGCACCCGTCATGGTCACGAGTTCACGTGTCGAGACGAACCACAGGATTCCCGCTGCCGCTAGGAGGAGCAGAACGGACCGTCCGCGGGTCATTTGCGCTCACCCGGCTCTTCGAGGTCATCTGCCGACACCGCTGCTCGCAGCGTCTGCGCGGCAGCAGCCGAATTGAGCACCGACGCCGCCTTGGTGCGGGTTTCCTGGTATTCGGATTCGGGCACGGAGTCTGCAACAACACCGGCACCGGCATAGACGGCCACAACACCGTCTTTGAGCACACCCGTGCGAATGGCAATCGCCATGTCGAGATCACCGGCAAACGACAGGTAGCCGACAACACCGCCGTACAGTCCGCGGCCAATTGGTTCGAGTTCGTCGATCAGCTGCAGGGCCCGCGGCTTCGGTGCGCCCGAAAGCGTACCCGCCGGGAACGCAGCGCGGATGACGTCCATGCCGTCGACGTCGTCGCGCAGAGTGCCCGTGACAGTAGATTCAATGTGCATGATGTGGCTGTAGCGGGCGACCTCCATGAACTCAGCGACGTCCACGGTTCCCGGTTGGCACACTTTCGCCAGGTCGTTGCGCGCCAGGTCAACCAACATGATGTGCTCGGAGCGCTCTTTCGCATCGCCGATGAGTTCTTCCGCAAGCCTACGGTCTTCGACCTCGGTCTTGCCGCGTGGCCGCGAACCGGCAATCGGGTGAGTGAGGACCTCGCGGTCTTTCACCGTCACGAGTGCTTCAGGAGACGAGCCGATGATGCTGAAGGGCTCGCCTTCGGAGTTTTCCACCTCGAGCAGGTACATGTAGGAGCTCGGGTTCGTGCGCCGCAGGACACGGTAGATGTCGAGAGCCGAAGCCGAGGTGTCGCTTTCGAACCGCTGTCCCGGAACCACCTGAAACACGTCACCGCGGCGAATGTGCTCTTTCGCGGTTTCAACGGTCGCGAGGAAGTCTTCGTGCTCCGTGTGGGACCGCACCGTCGGTGCCGGCCAATCGAGCGTCGAAATGACGGGTTTACGCCGCTCATTGAGGTCGCGCAGCATGGCGTCGATCCGCTTGCGGCCGTTCTCATAGGCCTGCTCGATGCGCTCTGGTGATCCATCGGCGTTGAGCACGTTTGCGACCAGGGTGAGTTCAGCCGTGTAGTGGTCGAACACTACGACATCGCCGGGGATCGACAGGTGGATCTCCGGGATGTTCGACACAGCGTCGGGGCCAGCGCCGAGCTTCTCAAAGCGGCGAACCGCATCCCAGCCGATGTAGCCCACGAGCGACGACGTCATCGGGGGAAGATCCACCGGCGGAGGGCTCTTGAGCAGGCTGAGAACCTGCGAAACGCCCTCCAGCGGATCGCCGCCGGTCGGCGCACCCGCGGGCACTGTTCCCTGCCACGTGAGTTCTCCACCGCGCTGTGCGCTCAGCGTTGAGAGCGGGTTGCGACCCACAAAGGAGTATCGCTGCCAGGAACCCTGCGAAGCCGACTCCAACAGAAACGCTCCCGGACGACCGTGAGCAATGGCGCGGTAGATCGACATCGGAGTTTCCCCGTCGCCGAGAACCGTGGCCGTGACTGGAACAACCCGGTGGTGTTTGCCGAGTTCGCGGAACTCACTGAGCGGAGTGATCATCCATCCTCCTGTCGGAAAAGCACGACGGCGTGTTCGTGTGGCAAGCCGGACCGGTCTGGCGCACCTCGTACAGGACGGTGTCACCGTCACAGTCGTGGCTGACCCGCATGACCTGCTGCGCGTGCCCGGAAGTTTCGCCCTTCACCCAGTACTCACCACGTGAACGCGACCAGTACGTGGCCTTGCGCGTGTCGAGCGTGCGGCGCACCGCCTCGGCGTCAACCCAGGCGAGCATGAGCACCTCGCGAGTGTCGTACTCCTGGACGACAGCCGGCAGCAGACCGTCAGCACCGTAGCGCAAGTCCTCGGGGCGAAGAATCTCAGTCATCGAACTTCGATGCCCTCAGAGCGCAGAGCGTCTTTCACATCGGCAATCGTGAACGTTCCGTAGTGGAAGACGGAGGCGGCCAGCACAGCATCGGCGCCAGCGCGCACAGCCGGTGCGAAGTGCTCAAGTTTGCCGGCGCCGCCGGATGCGATGAGCGGAACCGCGATGTGCGGGCGAACGTCGCGGATCAGCTCGAGGTCGAATCCCTCCTTGGTGCCGTCAGCGTCCATGGAGTTCAGGAGGACCTCGCCGACGCCCCGTTCCTGAGCTTCACGCACCCATTCGAGAGCGTCCAGACCGGTGCCCCTCTTGCCGCCGTGCGTGGTCACCTCATAGCCGGAGGCGGTATCTCCGCGACGCACATCGGCGGAGAGCACGAGGACCTGCGAACCGAAGCGGTCGACGATTTCGCCGATGACTTCCGGGCGGGCGATGGCGGCGGTGTTGATCGACGCTTTGTCGGCACCTGCGCGCAGCAGCCGGTCGACGTCGTCAGCGGTGCGGACTCCCCCGCCGACTGTCAGGGGGATGAAAACCTGCTCTGCGGTCTTCTTCACCACGTCGTACAGGGTTTCGCGGTTCCCACTGGAGGCGCCGATGTCGAGGAACGTCAGTTCGTCAGCCCCGCCGGCGCCGTAGCGCTCGGCGAGTTCAACGGGGTCGCCGACGTCTTTCAGCCCCTTGAAGTTCACGCCTTTGACTACGCGCCCGCCGTCAACGTCGAGACATGGGATGATTCGCACGGCAGGCATCAGATACCCAGCTTTCGGTAGCGGTCAATCCGCTGGTAGCGGCGACGCGACGGGTGGACGCGCATGAGGTCGATGATTTCGTATTCCAGGGTCTGCGCCACACGTTCGGAGAATTCGCGCGGTTCTTGGGCCGCGTTCGGCTTTTCCGCAATGACCCGATCCACGATTCCATGTTCGACGAGCTTTTCGCAGTGCACCTGCTGGGCCTGCGCCATTTCGGCGGCGCGGTCTTTCGTCCGATGCACGATTGCCGATGCGCCCTCTGGCGGCAGCGGCGACAGCCAGCCGTTTTCGGCACTGAGCACACGGTCGGCGGGAATGAGCGCGAGAGCTCCGCCTCCTGAGCCCTCACCGAGGATGACCGACACCGTCGGTGCCTTCAGCGCAATGAGGTCAGACAGGGAGCGGGCGATTTCACCGGCAAGACCGCCCTCTTCGGCGTCCTTGGAAAGGGCCGCACCCGGGGTGTCGATGACGGTGACCAACGGGATGTGCAGTTCGTCGGCCAAGCGCATACCGCGGCGGGCTTCGCGCAGGGCTGCAGGCCCCATCGGTTCGTACTTGCGCTGTCCGCGGCGGTCTTGGCCGAGCACAATGCACGGCGCAGAGCCGAACGTGGCCAGAGCAAGGATCATGCCGCGGTCTTTTTCACCCTGTCCCGTGCCGTTGAGCGGCAGCACATTGCGGGCCCCGTAGCGCAGCAGTTCGCGCACTCCGGGCCGCTTTTCATCGCGCGAGGCGGTGATGATGTCCCACGCGTTCGTGCCGCTGGGCATGGGGTTCGGCGAGGTGTCGGGATTGTCGACGGGCGCCGGCACCTCGAGTGCGCCCATGAGGACGTCGAGCGCCTTCGCTGCGGTCTCCCCCAGACGTTCGGGGTCCATGACGGCGTCGACGAGACCGCGACGGTGGAGGTTGTCTCCGGTCTGCACATTGGTTGGGAAGGGCTCGCCGTAGAGCTCTTCGTACACGCGCGGACCGAGGAAGCCCACGAGCGCGCCCGGTTCGGCAACGGAGAAGTGGCCGAGCGACCCCCACGAGGCGAACACACCGCCGGTGGTGGGGTGGCGCAGGTAGACGAGGATCGGCAGACCGGCCTTGCGGTGGTCGTTGACGGCTGCCGTGATCTTGACCATCGACAGGAAGGCGACCGTGCCCTCCTGCATGCGGGTGCCGCCTGATGCTGGGCCGGCCAGCAGCGGCAGCCCTTCCGCGGTTGCGCGTTCAATGGCGGACGTCAGACGCTCTGCCGCGGCAATGCCGATCGAGCCGGCGAGGAAACGGAACTCGCTGGCCACAATGGCAACACGACGTCCCCGCACTCGGCCTTCGCCCGTAAGAATCGCTTCGTCGGCACCAGACTTTTCGCGGGCTGCCGCAAGTTCTGCAGCGTACTCGTCCGAGATTCCTGCCGCCGGTGTGATCGGTTCAGTGTCCCAAGACTCAAACGTGCCCTCATCAACGACGAGGTCGATGAGTTCGCGGGCTGAGTACCGCTTGGTCATGCTTCACCGTCCAACCAGGCGCGGATGGCCTCAGAGTCTGCGTTGAGAACAGGGGGTGCCTTGTGTTCGGAGAACGTCGTTTCTACTTCGCCTTCTTCACCGCCGTCGAAGAAGCGCAGAACCGGGCCGGCGAGGTCCATGTCGCCGACAACGGGGTGGTCCACCGTGATCTTGAGGCCCTGCGAGAGTGCCTGATCCCATTCGTAGACTTCGTCGAGCGTGCGGACAACACCGGCCGGAATGCCGGCTTCGCTGAGCTTGGCCAGCACTTCTTCGGAATCGAGGTCGGCAAAAGCACCTTCGACAGCAGCAGTGACTGCTTCGCGGTTCTTCACGCGCGCGTCGTTGTCGGCCATGCCATCAGCTTCGGGGTCGAGTCCGAAGGCATTACAGAACTTCTGCCACAGCGACTGGTTGCCCACCGACATCTGGACCGCACCGCCTTCGCCGCCCTTGCAGCGGAAAAGACCGTAGGGCGACAGCGCCGGGTGGTGGTTGCCATTGGGCTTAGGCGTCACACCGCCGACGAGCTGCGAGGTGGCCTGGAAGGCGTGCACGCCGACAATGCCGGCGATGAGCGAGGTGCGAACGATCTTGCCCTTGCCGGTGCGTTCGCGTTCAAGGAGAGCCGCAAGAACACCGAGGGTTCCGTTGATGCCGCCCAGGAGGTCGGCAATCGGCACACCGACCCGCTGGAAGTCGTCCGGGCCCGAACCCGTGACCGACATGAGCCCCGCCTCGCCCTGGGCGATCTGGTCGTAGCCGGCACGACCGCCCTCGGGACCGTCGTGGCCGAAGCCGGTGATCGACAGGATTACCAGGCGCGGGTTGAGCTCCAGGCAGCGCTGCGTGGAAAAGCCCAGGCGGTCCATAACGCCGGTGCGGAAGTTCTCGATGACCACGTCTGCGCGCTTGATGAGCTCTTCGAGAACGTGCTTGCCGTCCTCGCTCTTGAGATCCAGCGCGATGGATTCCTTGTTGCGGTTGCACGCCAGGAAGTACGTGGCCTGCTTCTGGTCTTCCGGCCCCACGTACTGCGGGCCCCAGCTGCGCGTGTCGTCACCGCTGGTGGGATTTTCTACTTTGATGACCCGCGCACCGAGGTCGCCGAAGATCTGGCCTGCGTGAGGGCCGGCGAGAGCGCGGGAAAGGTCGACGACGGTGTAGCCGTTGAGTGGTCCTTGCGACATGTCAGTCCTTCCTGGTGTGGCGGCCGCCGGCGTCGGTGCTGGCGGCCGGTGTCAGATGCGGCAGGCGTCGATGCGGCTGACGAGGATTGCCCGCGCGCCGACGCTGTAGAGCTTGTCCATGAGTGTGTGCTGGTCGGCTGAGGGCACCATGGCCCGGACGGCAAACCAGCCGCGATCGTGCAGGGTAGACACGGTCGGGCTTTCAAAGCCCGGGGTGATGGCGATCGCCGCTTCGAGGTTCTCTTCGGCAACGTCATAGTCGATGAGAACGTAGTCGCGGGCGACGATGACGCTTTCCAGGCGGCGAAGCAGGATGTCAGTCCTGAGCTCGATCTGCTTGGGGTCTTCGGCTTCGCGCGGCGGGCCGTCACGGCCGATGAGAACGCCCTCCGAGCGCAGAATCGGCTCGCCGATTGTCTCCAGTCCCGCAGCCCTCAGGGTGGTGCCGGTTTCGACGACGTCCGCGATGGCGTCGGCAACGCCCAGCTGGATGGACACTTCAACAGCCCCGTCCAGCGGCACGATTGATGCGCTCATCCCACGCTGCTTAAGATCCTGCTGGACGAGTTCCGGGTAGGAGGTCGCAATGCTCTTGCCGCTGAGCTCACTCGGGTCGGCAAAAGCGCCGGCGGGACCGGCGTAGTGGAATCGTGAAGCTCCGAAGCCCAGGGACATGATCTCTTCGGCTTCCGCACCGGATTCGAGCAGAAGGTCGCGACCGGTGATCCCGATGTCGAGGATTCCCCGCCCGATGTACACCGCGATGTCGCGCGGGCGCAGGTAGAAGAACTCGATTTCGTTGACGTTGTCGGTGTGGGCCAGCGTCTTCGCGTTGGGCCGCAGCGAGTAGCCTGCGGCGCGGAGCATCTCCGTGGCTTTTTCTGACAGTGATCCCTTGTTGGGAACGGCGACTCTGAGCACAGGGGCCTTTCTTACAGGTACCGGTAGATGTCTTCGGGGGTCAGTCCGCGTGCGAGCATCATGACCTGCAGGTGGTAGATCGCCTGGGAGATCTCTTCGGCCAGTTCGCTGTCCGACTGGTATTCGGCAGCCATCCAGACCTCAGCGGCCTCTTCGACAATCTTCTTTCCGATCTGATGCACTCCGGCGTCAAGTTCGGCGACGGTCGACGACCCTTCCGGGCGGGTCTCCGCTTTGGTCTTCAATTCGGCAAAAAGCTCGTCAAAGGTCTTCACGGTGCCAGATTAGTACACGGCTCAAGCGCGATGTATCGCGGCTCACGTTGTGGGAATCTCAACTGATCACGCACGAGGTGCCGGCTGCTCAGGCTGTTTCCTCACCGTGGATCGTCGCGGCGGCTGAGGACGGTGAGGAAATCGTCTGGCGCGATCTCTTGGCCCAGTCGCGCATGCCCATGAGAACCATGATGAGGAAGATGAAGTAGACGATTCCGGAGAACAGCAGGCCGCCCATGACGGCCAGCGGGATGCCCACAAGGTCGACGGCCAGCCACACGAACCAGAATTCGACGATTGCCTTGCCCTGGGCGTACATCGCAACGAGTGAGCCGATGAAGATATACGCGTCCGGGTAGGGGTTCCACGACCAGTCCCCCAGTTTCAGCACCGTGCCGAATACGGCGGTGCCCACGATGAGAGCAGCCAGCAGAACGGCGCGCTCTTTCCAGGTGGCCCAGCGAACCTCGATCGAGCCGGTTTCGCTCTTTGATTTCTGCCACGTGCTCCACCCCCACACGGCGGCGGCGATGATGACCACCTGTCGGCTGGCGTTGCCGCCCAGGTGGGCGGACAGGGATGCGCTCAGCAGCAGGATGGAGCCCAGAATCTGCACGGGCCATGACCACACACTGCGTTTGAGTGCGAGTCCCACCGTCAGCAGGGCAAAGATGTTGCCGATGAGGTCTGACCACGGGACCGGTTTGCCCGCCAGCCAGAAAGCCGGGGTGTTGAGGATTCCGAAAAGGTCGGTCAGCAAGCGTGTTCTCCTGCAAGTTCACGCAGACGCGCAATCTGCGCGGCAGGGTTGTCGGCACCGTAGACCGCGGAGCCCGCCACAAAGACGTCGGCGCCGGCCTCTGCCGCGCGACCGATCGTGTCCTCGGAGATTCCGCCGTCCACCTGGACGGTCAGCTCGAGATTGGCAGCCGAGATCGCTTCGCGGATCCTGCGGACCTTCGGCAGGCACACGTCGAGGAACTTCTGTCCGCCGAAGCCAGGTTCAACGGTCATGATGAGCACCTGGTCGAATTCACCAAGCAGGTCGATGAGCGGTTCGACGGGAGTCGCCGGTTTGACCGCGACAGAGGCCTTTGCCCCAAGGCGGCGCAGTTCACGCGCTGTGCGCACCGGAGCGGCCGAGGCCTCCAGGTGGAAGGTCACTGACTCGCAGCCCATTTCGGCATAGACCGGTGCGTGCCGGTCGGCTTCAGAGATCATAAGGTGCATGTCCAGCGGGATGGGCGAGACGGCTTTGATCCGCTCAACAACGGGCGGGCCAAAGGTGAGGTTTGGCACGAAGTGGTTGTCCATGACGTCGACGTGCGCCATGTCGGCGTCGGCGATTTTGGCAAGTTCGCGGTCGAACTGCGCGAAGTCACAGGACAGGATGCTGGGGTTGATGGAAATCGACACGGGTGTCCTCTCAGGCTGGGCGGCGGATGAGGCAGATGAACATGCCGTCCGTTTCGTGAACGTGGGACCACAGCTGAGCGGCGGCACCGTCGCCCACGGCGGACGAGGCGAAGCTTTCGGCTGGCTGTCCCGTCACCCGGGCCAGGTGGTCGGGTGTGTTGAGAATCTGCACCGCGGGGGTGTCTGCTGCGAAAGCGCGGACCACGTCAAGGGTTTCGTGCTTGTGCGGTGAGCACGTCGAGTAGGCGACGACGCCGCCGGGCGCACACGCCTGCCATGCGGCACGAAGAAGGCCGTCCTGCAGCGGGCGCAGTGTACGCACGTCCTCGGGACTGCGCCTCCAGCGCGCTTCCGGCCTGCGCCGCAGCGCACCCAGACCGGAGCAGGGAACGTCTACGAGCACCCGGGTGAAGTCGCCGGGATACGCTTCGGCGAATTCGCGTCCGTCGCCTTTGAACACTTCGACGGTGTCGGCAAAAGCGCGCGTGCTGTCGACCACGAGGTCAGCTCGGTGACCCGACGCATCGAGGGCTGTCACGGGTGCGCCCCGCTGGGCTGCCGTGGCGGCGAGAATCGCGGTTTTGCCGCCGGGGCCGGCGCACATGTCAAGCCATTCGCCCTCGGGAGCTTCAGCCTCCAGCAGGGTGAGTGCTGTCAGCTGAGAACCTTCGTCCTGCACCCGCGCACGTCCCGTTCGCACCGCCTCGAGATTCCCCGGGTCACCGCGGTCGAGAATCACACCCAGGGGTGACAGCCCGGTCGGAGTTCCGGGAAGTTCGCTGCGGTCCAGTCCCGGCAGTGCCGTGAGCACGACGGGAGCAGGATCGTTGTGCGACTGCAACAGCAAATCGATTTCTGCCGGACTGCGCCCGTGAGCTTCGAGGGCCTCCCGCAGGGCGCTGACGATCCAGGCCGGGTGCGAGTACCGCAGAGACTTCGCCTGGTCTTCGGGCAGACCGGCTGTCACGAGTGCCAGCCAGTCGTCATAGCTGCGTTCACCGATCCGGCGCAGGACGGCGTTGACGATCCCGGATGCGCGCGGCAGCGACTGCTTGATGACGGCTACTGTTTCGCCGACTGCCGCGTGGTCGGGAATGCGCATGGCCAGCAGCTGGTGCGCTCCCATCCGCATGGCATTAAGCACCGGGATTTCCAGGGTGTCGACTTTGCGAGACGCCGCTTCGGCGATGATCGCGTCGTAGAGACCGCGGGCGCGCAGCGTTCCGTAGGTCAGTTCGGTTGCCAGTGCCGCATCATCAGCGCGCAGGCGCGTGCGCGCAATCTTGCGCGGCAGCAGAAGGTTGGCATAGGCGTCGTCTTCATCAACCGCGACGAGCACCTCCCACGCGAGGATGCGGGCGAGGTTGGCTTTCTGCGGGTTGTTCCGGCCCCGACTGCGACGAGCGTCAGGCCGGCTCATGCGCCCTCACCCAGGTCAAAGCTGACGCCGGGGTTGCCGCGCAGGAAGTCCGCGGCGGCCATGCGCTGCTTGCCGAACGGCTGGATTGTCTCGATGAATACCGGATGGCTTCCCGTGCCGATCAGCATTCCGCCATCGGCACTGGCGGTGTGGCCCGGTTCAAGCGAGCCCTCGGCTGGTGCGAGCGGGCCAAGCTTAGTGCGCTTGCCGTCGATTGTGCTCCACGGTCCCGGGGCCGGCGAGGTGCCGCGCGAGCGGGCAATGAGCTGTTCGGCTGACTGCTGGAAGTCCAGGTGCGCATCAGCGGCGGTGATCTTGGGTGCGAGTTTCCCCTCGGTCGGCTGCCGAGTGAACTGTGCCGTGCCGTTTTCTACCTCGGTGAGGGCATCGGCGAGAACAGCCGCACCCTTGTCAGCGTAGTCGGCCAGGGCCGCTCCGGCATCGACGTGGTCAAGCGGCAGTTCGAGTGCGCTGACGATGTCGCCGGTGTCCATCCCCTCATCAAGTCGGAACACGGTCACACCAGAGGTGGTGTGCCCGTCGATGAGGGCGCGTTGGACAGGCGCGGCACCTCGATATTCGGGAAGCAGCGAGAAGTGGAGGTTGTACCAGCCCAGGCGGGCGGCCGCGAGTGACCGCGGTCCGGCCAGCGCCCCGTAGGCGACGACCGCAACGGCATCGACCTTAAGCTCTTCGATCTGTGTCACGACGTCACCGACCAGGCGGCTGGCCTCAATGACGGGAAGACCGAGTTCCTGCGCTGCCATCTTCACTGGACTGGGCGTCAGAACGCGCTTACGTCCGACCGGCGCATCGGGTCGGGTGAGCACAGCTGCCACGCTGTGCTGCGAGGCGACGGCGCGCAAGGAGGGAACGGCGGGTTCCGGAGTGCCGGCAAACAGGATTCTCACGCAGTTCAGTCTAGTGGGCGGCTGCTGTCACAGGGCGTCGGGATCGTCCATGCAAACGCGAATCTGCACGTCGCCGCGCATTGACCGGCTGGCGGTTTCGGCCGCCAAGTGCTCTGAGAGCGTGCTGCCAGTCGAAGCGGGAATGCCGAGAACCGCCGTGACGACGGATTCATCGACCTCGTCGCCGGGGCGGGTGAAGCGCGACCGGGGCGGGCCGTCGCGAAGCTCATACAGCCGTGCGTCGAACTCTTCACAGCAGTCCACCGCAACCTCTTCGACCGCGTGGCGTGCACCCGTGACTTCGGCTGTTCGCCAAGCCGGCGGGAACCCCGCTTCCGTACGATCCGCGAGTTCTCCCGCGGCGTAGACGTCCGGATCCCATCGGGTCAGGGTGCGGACGACGTCCGGGTCATCATCCAAGATGAGAACACGGCCGCCGGCACGGGAGGGTCGGACCATGGCTGCCGCCCGCATCCGCCTGGCAATTGCCCTGTCAGTTGCTCTGAGCACGGGGCCAGGCCACAGAGTGTCGAGCAGAACCGCAGCCGCATAGCCGCCGTCCACATAGGGTTCAGCACCCGTTGAGGCAACGACGATGTCCGCTGGATCATCCAGCCTGGAGAAGATCTTGCTGCCGCCGGAGCGCACAACCGTGAAGCCGGGAAACGCGCGCCCCAGCTGAGCGTGAATCCCGTCGAGGCCCGCACTGCGGAAGCTGAAGCGCCTGCCTCGGCAGCTGCGGCACGCCAGCTGCTCGATGTGCCATCCGCACCGGGCACAGGCAAAGGGACCTTCCGGACCGGCGGCACTCAGCGGCGCTTCGCACGACGGGCAGAGCGCAGGATTGCTGCACCCCGTGCAGGTCAGAAAGGTCGAATAGCCGGTGCGCGGAACCTGCACCAAAACCGGGCCGACAGCGGCATCGCTTTTCGCCCGGCCCAGGGCACCCCGGATGACGCTGAACACAGCCTCGGGCAGCTGCGTCAAATCGCTGAGGCTGCGCTCTGCCTGCGGACGGAACACGACGGGGGCTGCCTCACGTCGCTCCTGGCGGGAGGTGCGCAGCTCCCCCACCCAGCCGGCGCCGATCAGGAACTGCACGTCGACCGTGCGCGTGCGGTCAAGAAACAGAAGAGCAGCACCCGTACGGCGAACCCGCTCCTGCAGAACGAAGCGCGCGTGCGCATACGGTGCCCGGCCGAAGAGATAGGAGTCATTGCCATCATCGAACATCAGAACGAGTCCGAGGCTCTGCAGCGGCGCAAAAGCTGCAGCCTGCATCCCCAACACCAAGCGCGACCGTCCAGTCAGCACGCGAACCCAAGCGGCCCATCGTGCTTCCGGTCCCTGGTCAGCACTGAGCACGGAAGTGAACTCGGCCAGTGACCCCAGGTGACGCTTGACCTCCTCGAGTTCCCGATAATCGGGCACAAGCCACAGCACGGTGCGGCCTTCAGCGATGACCCGCGCGGCGGCCTCAATCCCGAACCGCACCCAGTCGACACCACCGGAATCCCCCGGCAGCACCGTGTAGGCACCCCTAGGCCCAGCTTCGGGATCTGACCGTTCAGATGAGTTCGCGTTCTCAGCCCACGACTGCAGGGCCGCGAGGTAATCGGCTTCGGCAGCTGGGACATGGTCGGCCGGTGGGGCCTCAAGCACAGCGCGGGCGGCCTCAGCTGCCCCGTCAGGATCACCGGGTGCAGACTTCAGAACGTTCTTCTCCCCGCGCGCGTGGCGGGCGGGCACACCAAGCCTGACAACATCCGCCGTCGTCCCGGCAAAGCGCGCCGCAACAGCCTGACACAGGCCGTACAAATCCTCACCCAGCACGGGAAGCGGCGAAACAACAGAGGCAAGGGGTGCGAGTTCACCATCGACATCGGTCGTGTCCGTGCGCTCGACGATGAAACCGGAAAGCTTCCGCCCTGAAAAGCGAACCCGGACGCGAGCTCCGATGACCGCCTCATCAGCCTGCTCCTGCGTTACGGCGTAGTCGAACAGACGATCCAGATGCGGAAGCGGGGACTCCAGCAGGACGCGCGCCACGGGACGGTCCTCAGCAGGCTGTGCACCGCCGCGGATCCTCAGGCGAGGCTCCTCAGCGTCTGCGAACAGCTGAGCGTCGTCCACGGTTCTCAGCTGAAATAGGACTTCAGCGCATCGGCGCGGTCAGTGTTCTCCCACGTGAAATCAGAGTCTTCGCGGCCGAAGTGGCCGTAGGTCGACGTCTTGCGGTAAATGGGACGGTTGAGGTCGAGCTCGGCGATAATCGCCGCGGGGCGAAGGTCAAAGACCTCGCGCACCGCTCCGGCCAGCTTCACCGGATCGACTTCACTGGTGCCGAAGGTTTCGACGTAAAGGCCGACGGGGCTGGCAGCACCAATCGCATAGGCCACCTGGACTTCTGCACGCTCAGCAAGACCCGCGGCGACGATGTTCTTGGCCACCCAGCGAGTTGCGTAGGCTCCCGAACGGTCAACCTTCGACGGGTCCTTGCCGGAGAAAGCGCCGCCGCCGTGACGGGCAAAACCGCCGTAGGTGTCGACGATGATCTTCCGGCCAGTCAGACCGGCATCGCCCATCGGTCCGCCCGTGATGAACGGACCCGCGGGGTTGATGAAGTAGTTGGTTCGCGAGGTGTCGAGCCCGGACTCTTCCAACACCGGGTCGACCACGTGGGCGCGGATGTCTTGGGCGAGCTCAGCGTGGGTCACGGTCTCGTCGTGCTGCGTGGAAAGAACAACAGCTTCAACCGTCACAGCCTTGTCGCCGTCATAGCCCACCGTCACCTGCGACTTACCGTCAGGGCGCAGGTACGGCAGGGTGCCGGACTTGCGAACTGCGGTGAGCCTTTCAGTCAGCCTGTGCGACCAGTAGATCGGCGTGGGCATGAGGGTCGCAGTCGAATTGTCCGCATACCCGAACATGAGACCCTGATCGCCAGCACCCAGGGAGCTGTAAAGATCGGTCGTACCGGAGCGGGCCTCCAGCGAACGGGTCACGCCCTCGGAGATGTCGTTCGACTGAGCGCCGATCGACAGCGAAACGCCGCAGGTGTGGCCGTCGAAGCCCTTGGACGAAGAGTCGTAGCCGATGTCGGTGATGACATCGCGCACCAGCTGTGCGATGTCGGCATAGCCGGAGGTCGTTACCTCGCCGGCGACGTGCACAAGACCGGTCGTGACCATCGTTTCGACAGCAACGCGGGCGCGACGGTCCTGTTCGAGGAGGGCGTCAAGCACGGCATCGCTGATCTGGTCGCAGATCTTGTCCGGGTGGCCCTCGGTTACGGATTCAGAGGTGAATTGACGAAGTTCAGACACGCTTCAATCCTATTCGACCGCGTGCTTCGCGATCGTTTCCATGACAGAAACCGACACATCGGCTTTGTTTCCGGTGAATTCGCCGAGCCCCACGACGCCCGCACCCGTCAGGGCGAGCACTTCGACGTGCGTGGTGTCGTGGCCGAAGGTCTTGCCGTCGGACACGTCGTTGAATACGAGGATGTCGCAGCCCTTGCGCACGATCTTCTGCCTGGCCAGTTCGTCCGCCGGGGTCTCGGGACTTCCCGTTTCAGCTGCGAATCCGACGATCGTCTGGCCCTCACGGCGGTCGGCAACGAGGCCGGCGAGGATGTCGGGGTTCTGCACAAGCTCGATTGTCAGTCCGGCGTCGCCGTCCTTCTTCATTTTGTGGCCGGCTGCCTGAGCTGGACGGTAGTCAGAAACAGCGGCAGCCATGATGACGATGTCAGCTTCTGCTGCCTGTGCACGACACACGCTTTCCAACTGGGCGGTGGTTTCGACTTCGCGAATGTCAATGCCCGACGGCAGAGACTCAAGAATCGCAGAATCGACATTCGCCGCAGCCAGAACAACCTCGGCTCCAAAACGGTGAGCGGCCGCAGCAAGAGCCGCACCCTGTTTACCCGATGAGCGGTTGCCGAGGAAGCGAACCGGATCAAGCGGTTCGCGCGTGCCGCCGGCGCTGATGAACACCCGGCGGCCGGCAAGCAGTCCACTGTCAGAGCCGTCTGTTCGAGCCGATGCCTCACGGTGAACCCGCAGAGCGAAGTCGACGATGTCCTGCGGTTCGGGCAGACGTCCCGGCCCGGAATCAGCACCGGTCAGACGACCCGATGCGGGTTCGAGGACGTGCACACCACGTGCCCGCAGAACCGCGACGTTGTCGACGGTGGCCGGGTTGAACCACATCTCGGTGTGCATGGCGGGAGCAACCACGACAGGCGCGGTCGTGGTGAGCACCGTGGCAGTCAGAAGATCATCGGCCATGCCAGCGCGAATGCGCGCCAGGCTGTCGGCCGTTGCCGGTGCGATCAGCACGAGGTCGGCCTGCTGGCCGATGAGCACGTGTTCGACCTCTTCGACGCGGGTGAAGACGTCAGTCTGCACCGGCTGACCAGAAAGCGCTTCCCACGTGGGTGCGCCGACAAAGCACAGAGCGCTTTCGGTGGGAACAACGCGGACGCTGTGTCCCGCTTCTTTCAGAAGTCTGACTACGTGAGCCGCTTTGTACGCGGCAATGCCCCCGGTGACGCCGAGAACGATGTTCACAGTGCGTCGGGGTCCAAGCTGAAGTCGAACTCTTCTGCAAGAGCTTCTTCGTGAGCGAGTTCTTCTGCAGTTGCCTCACGGCTGACGAGCTTGCCTTCGTTGATTTCGCGCAGGGCAATCGACAGCGGCTTTTCGCCGGCTTCCGGAGTCACGAGCGGACCGACGTTTTCCAGCAGTCCGTCCTGCAGCTGTGCGTAGTACGAGTTGATCTGGCGGGCGCGGCGTGCGGCCTCGATGACGAGTTCGTACTTCGACGGCGTCACATTGAGCAGATCGTCGATCGGCGGATTGGTGATGCCTTCGGGGTTAGCAGTCAAGAAATTTCTCCACATTCACCTAGGGGTGTCTGATGACAGTCCCATCAAGTCTACTAGTTCGGCAGCCGCTGCTGAAACATCGGTGTTGACGATCACGTGGTCGAATTCGTCCTGTGCCGCCAGTTCAGTGCGCGCGGTCTCAAGGCGACGGGCAATCTGTTCGGGCGTTTCGGTGCCGCGGCCGGTGAGCCGGCGGACGAGTTCGTCCCAGCTGGGTGGAGCCATGAACACGAAACGCGCATTCGGCGCGTGCTCACGCACTTGGCGCGCCCCGTCGAGGTCGATCTCCAGAAGCGGCGCCAGACCGTCGGCCAGGGCCTGCTCGACAGGGCCCGCCGGCGTTCCGTAGCGGTGTTTGCCGTGGACGACCGCGTATTCGAGCATTTCGCCCGCATCAATGAGGTCGTCGAATTCGGCGTCAGTCACAAAGCGATAGTGCACTCCGTCGACTTCGCCCGGGCGAGGATCGCGTGTTGTTGCGGACACCGACAGCCACATGCGGTCAGCGCTGTTCTTGGCGTGCTGGACGACGGTGCCCTTGCCGACCGCGGAAGGGCCGGTGAGCACGGTCAGAACTGGTTCACTCAAATTTCTCCAATAGCGCGGCTCGCTGGTGTACGCCCAAGCCTCTGATACGACGAGACATGGCGATGCCGACTTCTTCCATAATGGTCTCTGCGCGCCTGTCCCCCACCTTGGGGATCGAGCGCAGAAGATCATAGACCTTCATCTTCTGCAGCGCTTCGCTGTCTTTTGCGTCCGCGAGCACCTGAGCGAGCTTCTTCTTGCCCGATTTCAGATCTGCCTTGGCTTCCGCCCGCTCGACACGAGCGTCAAAGGCCTTTCGCAGGGCAGCTGATCGCTGCTCCTCAGTCAACGGCGTCAGTACCAATGTGTCCCCCTCCTCAAGATCCGTTTATAGATCGGGACACTCGCAGTCTATCGGCCTTTTGGCCTCAAAGCTTCGATAACCGTGGTTATTTCATCCGCAATGTCGGCCCTGTCCGGACCGCGACGCGAAAGGGACCGCGAGGCATTGACGATCACCCTCCCGTCGCTGTAGGCATCCCCGAACACCGCCTCGAGGTCGGCGACCCCGGCCCCCTGCGAACCGAAGCCCGGCGACAGCACGGGCCCCGAAAAGCTCGGCAGATCAATGCCAAGATCAGCCGCGGCAGTGCCGATGGTGGCGCCGACCACCAGGCCGATCAGCGGCACATCGAGCTGACCGTTGACCTCCTCAGCGTGCCGGACCACCTCGGCGGCTACTGCCCTGCCCTCCTGGGTTCGGGCGTGCTGCACTTCCCTGCCCTCCGGATTGGAAGTCAGGGCGAGAACAAACAGGCCTTTGCCGTGTTCTGCCGCAAGCTCCATGGCCGGCCGCAGTGACCCGACCCCCAGGTAGGGCGACACTGTCAGCGCGTCAGCTGCCAGCGGTCGTGCAGGGTTGAGGTAGGCGTCGGCGTAGCCGGCCATAGTCGAACCGATGTCGCCGCGTTTGGCGTCGAGGATCGACATGACGCCGGCTTCGCGAGCCTGCGCCAACAGGTCTTCGAGAATCGCGATCCCGGCTGAGCCGTGGCGTTCAAAGAAAGCTGACTGGGGCTTGATGAACTTCGCCCGCCCTGTGGCCGCGCTCAGCACGTTCTGTGCGAAAGTGCCGAGCGCGTCCGGGGTGTCCGGCAGACCCCACTGCGCGATCTGCTCGGGGTGAGGATCAATTCCCACGCACAGGGGGCTTGCCTGCGCGGCGTCGTGCCAGTTCCTGAACGTCATGCCCAGTCCTGGAGCGAACGAACTTCAACAGTTCCCCGACGGCGTACGTCGATGGCGCCGACAGCCGATGAGAAAGCGGCCGTCGTGGTCATGATCGGCACGTTCGCGGCAATGGCTGCCGCGCGGATCTCGTAGCCGTCGGAGCGCTCCTGGCGGCCAGACGGAACATTGACCACGAGGTCGATTTCCCGCCGGTCGATCTTCTGCAGAATCGTGTCCTCGCCGTGTTCGGCTTCGTAGTGCTTGGCAATCCGCGTGCTGGGCACTCCGTGGCGGGCCAGAACATCTGCCGTGCCGGCGGTGGCGATGATTTCAAAGCCCATGTCGGCAAGGGTCTTGACCGGCAGGACGATCGAGCGCTTGTCGCGGTCGGCAATCGACACGAACACGCGGCCCCCTGTGGGCAGCGCGGTCGAGGCGCCAAGCTGAGCTTTCGCGAATGCTTCCGGGAAGTTCGGGGCAATGCCCATGACTTCGCCGGTCGAACGCATTTCCGGGCCGAGGATCGAGTCGACGACCTTGCCCTCCGGGGTGCGGAAACGGCGGAACGGAAGAACAACTTCCTTCACCGTGACCGGGTGGTCCAGCGGCAGGTGCGAACCGTCGGACTCTTCGGCGAGGATCGTGCCGCGCAGCTGGCTGATGGTGCTGCCGACGGCGATGAGGGCCGCGGCCTTGGCCAGCTGGCGGTGGGTTGCCTTCGACACGAACGGCACGGTGCGCGAAGCACGCGGGTTGGCCTCGATGACGTACAGAATGTCAGCTGCAACCGCGAACTGGATGTTGAGCAGGCCGCGCACACCCGTGCCGCGGGCAATCGCAAGCGTTGCTTCGCGAACGCGCTGCAGAACGCTCTCACCCAGGCTGATCGACGGCAGAACAGACGTCGAGTCACCGGAGTGAACACCGGCTTCTTCGATGTGCTCGGAAATGCCGCCGATGTAGAGCTCTTCGCCGTCGTACAGGGCGTCGACGTCGATTTCCACGGCGTCGTCGAGGAACTTGTCAACGAGCACCGGCCGGTCGGACGACACCTCGGTTGCGGTCTCCATGTAGGAGCGCAGCTGCTCGGAGTCGTACACGATCTGCATGCCGCGACCGCCCAGCACATAGGAGGGGCGCACGAGCACCGGGTAGCCGATCTCCTCGGCAATGTCGACGGCCTCATCAAAGGTGACGGCGGTGCCGTGCTTAGGTGCCACGAGGTTGGCTTCGGCCATGATCCGGCCGAACTCACCGCGGTCCTCCGCCAGGTCGATCGCTTCGGGCTGGGTGCCGAGAATCGGCACGCCCGCGTCCTTGAGAGCGGTTGCCAGACCCAGCGGGGTCTGCCCGCCCAGGGTGCAGATGACACCTGCAACCGGACCTGCCTGCGCCTCGGCGTGATACACCTCGAGAACGTCCTCAAGCGTCAGCGGCTCGAAGTACAGACGGTCAGCGGTGTCATAGTCCGTCGACACGGTTTCTGGGTTGCAGTTGACCATGACGGTTTCGTATCCGGCAGATTCGAGCGCCATAGCCGCGTGCACGCAGGAGTAGTCGAATTCGATGCCCTGGCCGATGCGGTTGGGACCGGAGCCCAAGATGATGACGGCTTCGCGTTCCCGCGGCGCGACTTCGCTCGTCGCGTCATAGCTCGAGTAGTAATACGGGGTCTTCGCTTCGAATTCCCCGGCGCACGTGTCGACCGACTTGTAGACCGGGCGAACGCCCAGCGCGTGGCGCACTCCCATAACAACGGCCGGGTCCAGGTTGCGCAGCTGCGCGATCTGCCGGTCCGAGAAGCCGTGCTTCTTGGCGATCGTCAGGACCTCCGGAGTCAGGTCCTCAGCTTCGCGAACAAAGTCGGCAACTTCGTTGATGAGCGCAATCTGGTCGAGGAACCAGCGGTCGATCTTCGTGTTTTCGAAGACGTCGTCAATGCTCATACCCGACATGAGGGCGCGCTGAACCGTGTAGATGCGGTCCTCGGTTGCGTGCGCGAGCTTTGCTTCGACATCAGTGCGCACACTGCTGTCGTCGAGGTCGAACGGGGCGTCGAAGGAGAACTCGGAGTTCTTCTTCTCGAGGCTGCGCAGCGCCTTCTGCAGCGCGGTCGTGAAGTTGCGGCCGAGCGCCATGACTTCGCCGACGGCCTTCATGGTGGTCGTCAGGGTCGGGTCAGCGGCCGGGAACTTCTCAAAGGCAAAGCGCGGAATCTTCGCCACCACGTAGTCCAGGGCGGGTTCGAACGCCGCCGGGGTTGTTGCCGTGATGTCGTTCGGGATTTCATCGAGCGTGTAGCCCACCGCGAGCTTCGCCGCGATCTTGGCGATCGGGAAGCCGGTCGCCTTCGAGGCCAGTGCCGAGGAGCGCGACACGCGGGGGTTCATTTCGATGACGACGACGCGGCCGGTATCAGGGTGGATGGCGAACTGGATGTTGCAGCCTCCGGTTTCCACGCCGACACCGCGGATGATCGCAATGCCGATGTCGCGCAGCTTCTGATACTCGACGTCCGTCAGAGTCAGCGATGGGGCCACCGTGATGGCGTCGCCGGTGTGCACGCCGACGGGGTCGAAGTTCTCGATTGCGCACACGACGATGACGTTGTCGTTCTTGTCGCGGATCAGTTCGAGTTCGAACTCCTTCCAACCGAGGATGCTCTCTTCGAGCAGCACCTCGTTGGTCAGTGAGTCGTGCAGGCCGTCACCCGCGATCCGGCGCAGGTCCGCCTCGGAGTAGGCCATGCCGGAGCCCAGACCGCCCATTGTGAATGACGGACGCACCACGAGCGGGTAGCCGAGCTTTTCGGCTCCCTCGAGAACCTCGTCCATTGTGTTCGCAATGTAGGAGCGGGCGACTTCGGCGCCACACTGTTCGACGACGTCTTTGAACTGCTGGCGGTCTTCACCGCGCTGGATCGCATCGACGTCGGCGCCGATGAGCTCAACGCCGTGCTTGGCGAGAACTCCCGATTCGTGCAGGTTGATGGCGGCATTGAGTGCCGTCTGTCCGCCGAGGGTCGGCAGAAGCGCGTCCGGCTTTTCTTTTTCGATGATCTTCTCGATGACGTCTGGGTCGATCGGCTCGACATAGGTGGCGTCAGCCAGCTCCGGGTCGGTCATGATGGTCGCCGGGTTGGAGTTCACGAGCACAACCCGCAGACCCTCGCGGCGAAGAATGCGGCACGCCTGGGTTCCCGAGTAGTCGAATTCGCAGGCCTGGCCGATGACGATCGGACCCGAGCCGATGACCATGACGGTCTTGATGTCTGTACGCAGCGGCATCAGTTCTCCTTGGCGTTGTCAGCCAGCAGCTGGACGAAAGTGTCGAAAAGGGTGCGCGAATCGTGTGGTCCCGCCGCTGATTCCGGGTGGAACTGCACCGAGAACGCGGGGATGTCGAGGCACTTGAGCCCCTCGACAACCTTGTCGTTCATGCCGATGTGCGAAACCTGCACCCTGCCGTACTCGGAGTTCGGTGCCGTGACCGGCTCACCCAGCGGCGCATCGACCGCGAAGCCGTGATTCTGCGTGGTGATTTCGACACGGCCCGACGCGACGTCGAGAACCGGCTGGTTCGATCCGCGGTGGCCGAAGGTCAGTTTGTAGGTGTCAAAGCCCAGGGCGCGGCCCAGCAGCTGGTTGCCGAAGCAGATGCCGAAGAACGGGATGCGCTCTTTCAGCACGTGCTGCAGCACTGCGATCGGCTGCTTCATGGCCGAAGGGTCGCCCGGCCCGTTGGAGAAGAACACGCCGTCGGGGGAAAGCTCGGTGAGTTCCTCAACTGTCGTGTTTGCCGGCACCACGGTCACTTCGAGGCCGCGCTGGGCCAGCTGCTCCAGCGTTGTCTTCTTCACGCCGAGGTCGTAGGCGACAATCGAGAAGCGCTTCTGGCCTTCAGCGGGAATCGTGTAGGGGGCATCGCAGGTGACTTCCGAGGCGAGGTCCGCGCCCTGCATCTGCGGGGCCTGACGAACGATCTCGAGCAGCTCCTCGACAGGCTTCTGGGCGTCATCACCGGAGAAGATGCCCATCCGCATGGCGCCCTTGTCCCGCAGGTGCAGGGTCAGCGCACGGGTGTCGACGTCGCAGATGCCGACCAGCCCGGTGGACTTCAGGTGTTCTTCGTAGTCACCTTCTGCGCGCCAGTTCGATGTGATCCGGGAAGGGTCGCGGACGACGACGCCGGCTGCCCAGCAGCGGCGTGATTCGGTGTCTTCGCTGTTGACCCCGGTGTTGCCGATGTGGGGGAACGTGTGAATCACGATCTGCCGGTGGTACGAGGGGTCGGTCAGGGTCTCCTGGTAGCCGGTCATAGCGGTGGTGAAGACCGCCTCGCCGACCGTTGTGCCCAGGGCCCCGAAAGCGGCTCCCGTGTAGTGCGTGCCGTCTTCCAGAACGAGCTGGGCGGGCTGTGTGCGCAGGCTCATCGTCTCCTACCTTTGAGTGTGTCGATTTCCGCGGCGATGGTCTTCTTGGCACTGTGTGCTCGGGGGCGAAAGCCGGTGTCGACTTCGTGGTCTCCGAGGTTCCAGCGGATGATGAGGATTCCGTCTTTTTCGGTGAACTTGCCGATCATGCCGGAGCCGAAGAAAACATCCACAATGTCTTCGGCGGGGATCCGGAACGCGTCGCGCCCGTCGAGGCTGAACACGACCCCGTCGTCTTGGACGTCGAGTCCGGCACCGGTGCGCACACCGAGACCGTGGACGTTGATCCTCTCGAGGTGCTGGCCGGCCGGCGTTGTCGCAATGTAGTAGCCGTCGTAGCCGCTGTCCGTCGGTGCGGCCGGCTGCGGGGCGGGGATGTCGGCCTGGCGTTTCTGTCGAGCTTTCCATCCCCAGCGCATGAGCACGAGGATCCCCACTGCGATGGCGGCGAGGACGAGCACCGGGATCAGCCGATCCACGAGCCCTCCCGAAGTTCGTGCTTGCGAACGATGTCGCCGTTTTCAACGATGTGGGTGCCGTACAGGATGGTGTGCACGACCCGCGTGTTGATCTCGAGCCCGCGGAAGGGGTTGTTGCGGCCCTTGGTCGCATGGGTGTCGGGTTCGACGACACCGGGAGCATTCGGGTCGACCAGAATGATGTTCGCACCCGTTCCGACTTCCAGTGAGCCGTGTTCGGTGTGCCCGGCAATCGATGCCGGGTTGGCGCTCATGACGCGTGCGATGTCTGCCCAGCCGAAATCGTAGTCGCGCATAGCTTCGACCACGATCGGCAGAGCCGATTCCATGCCGACCATGCCCATGGCCGCAGCTGACCATTCGCAGCACTTGTGTTCTGCGGGGTGCGGCGCGTGGTCGGTGGCCACAATGTCGATTGTGCCGTCAGCCAGGCCTTCGCGGACCGCTTCGACGTCGCGGCGGGTGCGCAGCGGCGGGTTGACCTTGTACACCGGATCGAAGGATTCGACGAGTTCGTCGGTGAGCATGAGGTGGTGCGGGGTGACCTCGGCAGTGACCCGGACGCCGCGCGATTTCGCCCAGCGCACCAGTTCAACCGAACCGGCTGTTGACAGGTGGCACACGTGCAGTCGCGAACCCACGTGTTCGGCCAGCAGGATGTCCCGGGCGATGATCGATTCTTCGGCAACGGCCGGCCAGCCGGGCAGACCGAGCTTGGCCGATACGGTGCCCTCGTTCATCTGCGCTCCCTCGGTCAGCCGAGGGTCCTGCGCGTGCTGGGCGATGATGCCGTCAAAGGTCTTGACGTATTCGAGAGCTCTGCGCATAAGGAGCGGATCGTGCACGCACATGCCGTCATCGGAGAAGATGCGCACCTGTGCTGCGCTGCCGGCCATGGCGCCCAGCTCTGCCAGCTGAGTGCCCTCCTGGCCGACGGTGACTGCACCGATCGGAGCCACCTCGGTCAGCCCCACCTCGCGGCCCAGGCGCCACACCTGCTCAACGACACCCGCGGTGTCAGCCACAGGCTGTGTGTTGGCCATGGCGTTGACGGCGGTGAAGCCGCCGCGGGCGGCTGAGGCCGAACCGGTGGCAACTGTCTCAGCGTCTTCTTTGCCGGGTTCGCGCAGGTGGACGTGCATGTCGACAAGACCGGGCAGGGCCACAAGCCCCGTCGCGTCGATCGTGGTGTCGGGGCTGTCGACGGATTCGACGATCCGGCCGTCGCGAACGGCAATCGAACCTGTGCTGCCGTCGGGCAGCTGGGCGTTGGTGATGAGCAGAGATGTCATTGCATGTCCTCCGAAGTGCGACCGGTCAGAAGGCGATAGAGGGCCGCCATGCGCACGTAGACGCCGTTTTCCACCTGTCCGAGGACGGCGGCGCGGGGCGAATCGGCGGCGGCCGCACAGATTTCAAAACCGCGGTTCATGGGCCCGGGGTGCAGAATCGCGGCTGTTTCGGGCAGACGGCGGTAGCGGTCCTCAGTGAGCCCCCACAGGCGCGTGTATTCGCGCGGTCCGGGGAAGAACGCCTGGTGCATGCGCTCACGCTGCACGCGCAGCATCATGACGGCGTCGAAGGAGAACTCTTCGAGCGCGGCATCGAAGTCATAGCGGATTTCACACGGCCAGCTTTCTGCGCCCCATGGCAGCAGGGTGGGCGGGGCGATGAGGACGACAGACGCGCCGAGGGTTTCCAGCAGGTGCACATTGGACCGCGCCACGCGGGAGTGCAGAACATCGCCGACGATGGCGACCCGCATGCCGGAAAGGTCCTTGCCGAAGCTCGCTTCAGCCGGCCCGGAAACCGGTTCGTCCGACAGGATGCGGCGCAGCGTGAAAGCGTCGAGCAGCGCCTGCGTGGGATGTTCGTGCATGCCGTCACCGGCGTTGAGGATGTGTGCGTCAGTCCATTCGCTGCCGGCCAGGAAGTGCGGAGTGCCAGAACCGGGGTGGCGGATGACGATTGCATCGATGCCCATAGCGCCCAGCGTCTGCACCGTGTCCTGCAGGCTTTCTCCCTTAGAGACCGACGAACCCTTGGCCGAGAAGTTGATGACGTCCGCGCTCAGCCGCTTGGCTGCTGCCTCAAAGGAAATGCGCGTGCGGGTGGAGTCTTCGAAGAACAGGTTGACGACGGTGCGCCCGCGCAGCGCGGGCAGCTTCTTGACCGCCTGACCGCCGGAGACGGTCATGGCTTCAGCAATGTCGAGCAGGTCGACCGCGTCGGCCTTCGCCAGGTCCGAGGTGCCAAGCAGGTGCTGCATCACTCGTCACCTCCCGCCGGGGAGGTGATGACGACCCGGTCATCCGCATCGTCCGTTTCAGACAGCGAGACCGTAACCCGCTCCTCGGCGGAGGTGGGCAGGTTCTTGCCGACAAAGTCAGCGCGAATCGGCAGCTGGCGGTGCCCGCGGTCAACGAGGACAGCAAGGCGGACCGCCTGCGGGCGGCCGTAGTCGTGCAGCGCGTCGAGTGCAGCCCGCACCGTACGCCCCGAGTACAGAACGTCATCGACCAGTACGACAGTGCGGCCGTCAATGCCGCTTTCGGGCAGCTGGGTGGGCAGAGCCGGGCGGAGCTTGCCCGTGTTGAGATCGTCCCGGTGCATCGTCGCGTCGATGCTGCCGACGATCTTGTCAGCACTCACACCCGGTTCAATGGCGCAAATGCGCTGGGCCAAACGCTGCGCCAGCGGCACCCCGCGCGTGGGAATGCCCAAGAGCAGAAGCCCTTCGGCACCCTTGTTGGATTCGAGAATTTCGTGGGCAATGCGTGTCAGCGCACGCGAGATCTCACTCGCGTCGAAAACTTCGGCTGTGCGCATCGGTCCCCCTTCCCCGCCTCACTGGACGGTCATTAAAGGAGTGATTTCCATCAGCATAGCCGAACCCGGATCAGTCCTGTTCGTCTGAGCCTTCGTCGGACTGTGCTGAGTCCGGCTGCGGTTGTGACGCAGCCTGGTCTGAAGTGCCGCGGTCCTTCTTCCCCTGCTTGCTCACACGGTCTAGGAGCGCGTTGATGAATGCCGGCGAATCGTCGGTCGAATAGGCCGCGGCGAGGCTGACGGTTTCGTCGATCGCAACCGGATCGTCGAGTTCGTCGTTGTAGAGAACTTCCCACAGGCCCATGCGCAGCAGAGCCACGTCGACCTTAGGCAGCTGGTCGACGTTCCACTCCGAGTACTCCCGCAGGGTGGAGTCGATGTCGTCGCGGTGCTCAACAACACCGCGCACGATTTCGACCGCGTACTCCTTCATGGGGTATTCGGGGTCGCCGGAGCGCAGCTGGATGAGTTCGTTTTCATCCAGCTTGCGCTCCCCGGCTTCAAAGAGAAGTTCGAGCGCCCTGCGGCGGGCGCGGCTGCGGGCGCTCAATCGCGAACGCGCCCGAGGTACTCACCGGAGCGAGTGTCCACACGCACCGGGGTGCCCTCTTCGAGGAACAGCGGAACCTGGATTTCGTATCCGGTGTCCAGGGTTGCCGGCTTGGTGCCGCCGGAAGAGCGGTCGCCCTGCAGGCCGGGTTCGGTGTGTGCAATCGTCAGTTCGACGATCGGCGGGAGCTCAACGTAGAGCGGGTTGCCTTCGTGGAAGGCAATCTGCAGAGACTGGTTTTCCAGCATGAAGTTGGCAGCGTCGCCCACGAGGTCGGGGCCGATGGACACCTGCTCGTAGTCCTTCTCGTCCATGAAGACGTAGTCGGTGCCGTCGTTGTAGAGGTACTGCATGTCGCGGCGGTCAACCGTGGCTGTCTCCACCTTGGTGCCCGCGTTGAACGTGCGGTCGACGATCTTGCCTGACAGAACGTTCTTGATCTTGGAGCGAACGAAAGCCGGGCCCTTGCCGGGTTTGACGTGCAGGAACTCCAGCACCTGCCACAGTTCGTTGTCGAGAACCAGCACCATGCCGTTCTTCAGATCATTCGTCGTTGCCACGTTTCTCCTTCATTGAATGAATGGGCGAAAACCCCGTCGATTGTATCAGTGCTCAGCTCAGCCGCGTGATGGGCGAATCTGTTCCGATTGCGGTGTACGCGCTGAACGGCAGCGATGTGTCGGTTGCCTCCAGCACGGCCGGGCGGCCGATGTCCTCAAGGACGACGAACCGCAGCAGCGAACCGCGGGCCTTTTTGTCCCGCCGCATGGTGTCGAGCAGCTGTGGCCATTTGTCACCGCGGTAGCCGGTGGGCAGACCCAGGTGCTCAAGAATGCCGCGCAGACGGTTGACGTTTTCCTCCGACAGGTTCTTGGTGAGCACCGACAGCTCCGCGGCGAACATCATGCCGACGGCAACCGCTGCCCCGTGGCGCCACTGGTAGCGCTCCAGGCGTTCGATCGCGTGGCCCAGGGTGTGACCGAAGTTGAGGAATTCGCGTTTGCCCGATTCCTGAAAGTCTTCGCTCACAATGGCCGCCTTGACTGCAATGGAGCGGCGGATGATCTCAAACAGCTCCGGCGATTCGGGGTCGGTAAGTGAATCCTTGGGCGTCTTTTCGATGATGTCGAGGATTTCCGGATCGGCAATGAAACCGCACTTGACGCTTTCGGCAAGACCCGTGAACAGTTCGTTCGGCGGCAGAGTGCCCAGCGTTTCCAGATCGCACAGAACACCCGCTGGCGCGTGGAAGGCGCCGACAAGGTTCTTGCCCTCTTCCGTATTGATGCCGGTTTTGCCTCCCACTGCAGCATCAACCATGCCGAGCACCGTCGTGGGGATGTTGATGTAGCGGATGCCGCGCAGCCACGTGGCGGCGACAAAGCCGCCCAGGTCGGTCACTGCTCCCCCGCCGACGTTGACGATGACGTCAGTGCGGGTGAGGTCGGACTGGCCGAGGATCTTCCAGCAGAATTCGGCTACACGGCTGTGCTTAGCCTCTTCAGCATCCGGAATCTCTGCCGCGAGAGCCTCGTAGCCTGCCGCCTGGAGATCGTCGCGGACGAGGTCACCGGTTGTCCGCAGTGCCCGCGGGTAGATGATGAGCACTTTCTGCGCGCGACCGCCGATGAGCTCCGGCAGTCGGTGCATGAGCTTGTGTCCGATAACAACGTCGTAGTCTCCCCCGGCGCTGACCGGCACGACTGCTTCTGTCACTGCAACTCCTGTTCCTGGCTGCTTTCACGGAATTTTTCGTATTCTTCGGCCCGCTGCAGGCCGGTGATGATCCCGATGATTCTGTTGACTGCCGTTGACGGCGGACCGTCATCGGCCTGGATGACAGCCGTTGCGGCTTCTTCGTACAGGCTTCGCCTCTCGTCGAACACTCGCTGCCAGCGGGCACCGGGGTCATCGCTGTCATCCAGAAGCGGTCGTCTGGAACCGCCGAGGCGCTGCACGGCTGTCGTGCTGTCGATCTCAATGGCGATCGTCTTGATCGCAGGATGCTTGAGCTGAGCTCGCGTACCCGGGTTGAGCACCGCACCGCCGCCGAGCGACACGACTCCCGGCCGTTCCAGCAGGCGCCGCAGTTCACGGCGCACAACGGCGCGCTCGTATTCCCTGAAGCGGTCCTCACCGCGCTCGGCGAAGATCTGCGGGATCGGCCCGTAGAGTTCGGCAATCCGGTGGTCGGTGTCGACAAAGGGAATGTCGAGCCGCTCGGCGATCAGCCGCCCAATGGTTGATTTTCCCGCCGCGGGTGGGCCGACCATGACAATGCGCGCTCCGGCCGCCGGGACGGGGTCGACGGGCGGGGCCGGTCGTGGCAGCGGCCGTTCGGTCATGTCGTCGGGAAGTTCAGTTGGGCCACGTAGGCGTCGAGGTTGCGCTTGGTTTCTTCAAGCGAGTCCCCACCGAATTTCTCGGTGACGCTTTCGGCGATGACGAGAGCCACCATCGCTTCGGCGACAACGCCCGCGGCTGGAACAGCGCAGACATCCGAACGCTGGTGGTGGGCTTTTGCGGCTTCCCTCTTCTGCACGTCGATTGTGCCCAGGGCGCGCGGCACGGTGGCGATCGGCTTCATAGCTGCACGCACAACGAGCGGTTCGCCCGTCGTCATACCGCCTTCCGTTCCGCCGGCTCGGTTGCTTGCACGCACGGCGCTGTCTCCGTCGAGGCCGATTTCGTCATGTGCCTGGGATCCGCGGCGACGCGCGGTTTCGAACCCGTCGCCGACTTCAACGCCCTTGATGGCCTGAATGCCCATGAGGGCTCCCGCAAGGCGAGAGTCAATGCGACGGTCCCAGTGCACGTGGGAACCCAGACCGACTGGCAGTCCGTAGGCAACGACCTCGACGACGCCGCCAAGAGTATCGCCGGACTTCTTGGCGTCGTC
The DNA here is from genome assembly GCF_001806835.1 of Brevibacterium sp. HMSC24B04. Lineage (NCBI taxonomy): Bacteria > Bacillati > Actinomycetota > Actinomycetes > Micrococcales > Brevibacteriaceae > Brevibacterium > Brevibacterium sp. HMSC24B04. The sequence continues at coordinate 198,795 of NZ_KV786068.1, forward strand.
GACCTCTGCGACCATGCGAGCCGACAGTTCCTGATCAAAGCACCGCATGGGGTCCGCATCGAGTGCCTCGACATCGGCAGCCGTGGGGCGGGCCGCAACGCGGGAGCCTTCGACAGGCCCAATCGACACGGTGTGCGAGACCAGCGTGATGCCGAGTTCTGACAGGAATGACTGTGCGACGGCACCCAGGGCAACGCGCATCGCGGTTTCACGCGCAGATGCCCGTTCGAGGATCGGACGGGCCTCGTCGAAGCGGTACTTCTCCATGCCGACCAGGTCGGCGTGGCCGGGACGAGGACGAGTGAGAGCCTGAGCCCGGGCCTGGCCTTCGAGTGCGGCCGGGTCTACCGGGTCGGGGCTCATGACCTTTTCCCACTTGGGCCATTCGGTGTTGCCGACCTCAATTGCGATCGGCGATCCCAGGGTGCGTCCGTGGACAACGCCGCCGAGCACGCGAACGGCATCTGCTTCGAACTTCATTCGCGCCCCGCGCCCGTAGCCCAGGCGGCGTCTGGCCAGGGCGGCCGAAATCATCTCGGACGTCACGGGGACGTGGGAGGGCAGGCCTTCGATAATGCCCGTCAGAGCTTCGCCGTGGGATTCGCCGGCGGTCAACCATCTCAACATTCTTCAGAGTCTACAAAGCCAGCGGCGTGAGCAGAACGGCAGTCCACGTGCCGATAAGCAGATGTGGTCCGAAAGCGATGTGGGTAACCTTGGCGCGTTTAATGAACTTGGTGTTGATCCAGTACACGAGAGCGGATGCGTTGGCGACTGCCAAGACCACTATGAGGCCCCACAGGCTGACCATCCCAACGGCCAGTCCGATGAGCGCGCCGAGTTTCACATCGCCTAAGCCGATAGTGTCCCAGCGGCCCACGTAGGCCACGAGGTTGAGAACACCGAAGACCGCCACGACAATCGCTGCGCCGATCAGGCCCCGGATGCCGGCAGTCTGCGCGGCTTTGACGGTTTCGAAGTACCCCACCACCAGGCCGACGGCGGTCACGAGGAACATGGCCGCACCCAGTGGAAGCACGAGCCTGTCCGGCAGGCGGTGGATTCTGCTGTCGATCCAGAACAGCCAGCCGGTGGCTCCGGCAAGAAGCGACAGCGCGGAGACGGGAAAGAGGGTTCCCAGTTCATCGCCGAAGACAACCGGGGTGATGAAGGCGGCCAACCAAGCCAGAACGAAGGCGATAGCCGTGAACACAACCGCCAGGAAGCGCGGCGGTTTGTGTGGCCAGGTGCCTTGGCCGATCAGCAGGCGCAGTCCCGCTTCGTCGTGAATGATGTCGGCGAAGCGGAAGCGGATGACAAGACTCGTTCCGACGCTGAGAGCTGAGCTTATGAGCAGCGCCAAGCCGAGCGTCAGAGTGTCATTCACAGTGTTTGCGCCTCCTGAGTCATCGTTTCTTCCAAAGCGGTGAGTGTCTGTGCGTCGAATGGACCTGCCAGCTGTCCTTGGGCGATGCCGAACAGCTCAATCTGGCGAATGGCCTGATGGATGAGCATGCGCTGCCCGGACACCGCTGTTCCGCCGCGCTCGGCTGCGGCCCTGGCAAGCGAAAAGCCGCCGGGGGCATAGCCGGCTTCGAAAACAGTCGTCTGGCAGTTCTCCGGCAGCTCCAGGGAGTCTTCGGTCAGAACCCCCGAGGGCAGGGTCGACAGGACTGTCGAGCAGCTGGCGAGGTGGAGCTCCCCTATTGCCTGTGTGTGCGACTGCGCGCCGAGGTACTGGGCGAAATCGGCCAGGGCCTGGGCTTTATGTGCAGACCGGGCGTACACATCGACCCGTTCAGCGCCCAGGTGCACAGCGGCGAGCACCGCGGACTTCGCTGTCGCTCCGCTGCCGACAACAGCGCACGCGGACACGTCCGCGCGCACTTCACGCAGAGCCTGTTCAATGCCGTACACATCGGTGTTGTAGACCCCTGGCACCGGACCGCCTACCCACGTGTTTCCCCCGCCGGTCAGCCGGGCGGTGTCATCAACGGCCCATCCGCACTGCCCGGCCAAGTGAACCAGCTCGGTTTTGAGCGGCATGGTCAAAGAAAACCCAGCCCAGCCTGAGTGAGCGTCGAGAAAAGAGGCGAGATCCGCCTCGGCGACTTCAAACCGCCCGTACGCCCAGTCCCAGCCCAAGGTGCGGTATGCCGCAGCGTGCAGAGCCGGCGACAGTGAGTGGGCTATCGGCGAACCGAGGACGGCAAGCTGTGTGTCAGCCATTCTTTTCGCGGTGCTCCCTGAGCCACTTCTGGTATTCCTTGACGTTCTTTTCGTGCTCCGAATAGGTCTCGGCGAACTTCACTTCGCCCTTATCCGGGTCAGTTGCCACGAAGTACTCCCATTTGCCCTCGGCCGGGTTCTTTGCCGCGGCGAAGGCACCGTCGGACGGCGAGTTCACCGGTCCGGGCGGCAGGCCCTTGTGCTTGTACGTGTTGTATGGACTGTCGGATTTGCGCTGCTCGGCCGTAGTCGACAGATCCTGTCGGGCTCCGAAGATATAGGCCACGGTCGCATCAGACTGCAGGTAGCCGTGGGTTTCGGAGTCCTTGGACAGACGGTTGATGAACACTCGAGCAACCTTGGCGCGCACCTCGGGATCACCGGTCGCTTCGATCTCCACGAGGCTGGCCAGAGTCATGAAGTAGTTGGCGTCGTCATTGCTGATGGCCTGCTCGTTGAGCATATTCTTCGTGCCGTCGACCATCGACTGCACAAGCTTTTCCGGCGTCGTATCAGCGTGGATTTCATATGTCGCCGGGTGCAGATAACCCTCGAGACTCGGCGCATCGACATCGAGCCCGTAGTCCTTCGGCTTTTTGTCATCAAGGGCCGCGTTGATTTCGTCCTCGGAGAATTCGTGCTCGGCAAGCTTCTTCTTGAGCACCTTGATCGTGTTGCCCTCGGCCAAAGTCAGCTTGTTCGCCGCCTCAGCAGCTTCCAGAACATCAGCTGCCGCCTTCGAGCTCATCTCGCGGCGCATAGTGAACGTACCCGCCTGAATGACGATCTCGCGCTCCTCAATCTGCTTGAGGAACGGACCGGCTGCCTTGATGACGCCCTCATCGACCAGCTGATTGGCAACCTGACCAGCAGATGAGCCCGGAGCGATCGAGATTTTGACCTCGTCCTTGCCCTCACCCTCGTAGTCACCCCGGCTCAGCAGCGCATCGCCCAGAGAGTTCTTCGTTGTGAGCACTCCGACGACCGCACCTCCGCCCAGCAGAAGCACAGCGATGACGAGGATCGCAACCAGGCGGCGCCTGCGGAACTTCTTGCGGCGTTCCCGTGCTCTGCGTTCGGCACGGGTCATCGTGTCCGTGCCGAATTCGTCCACGAGGCTGTTCATGCGGGCTCCTCCCCGACGCCGACAGATTCCGTCAGCGGCCCATTGGAGCGCTCGTATTCGAGGGCGCTCTGCAGGATGATGACGGCTGCCTGCGCGTCCACGATTTCGCGACGCTGCTTTGAGTTCCGTCCCGCTTCGGCAAGCTGCGCGTGCGCCTGCGAAGTCGAGAACCGCTCGTCCATGAGTTTGATGGGCATGCCCACGGCACGGGACAGCTGTTCCGTGAAAGCCAGAGCTTTTTTCGCGGATGCCCGCTGCCTGCCGTCGAGCGACGTGGGTTTGCCGCTGATGATTTCGATCGGCTCGTATTCTTCGATGAGCTGTGCGAACTGCTTCAGCACGGCCTCGTCGCCTTCGCGCCGATAGAGCGTCCCGACAGGGCTGGCGAGGATGCCGTCGGGATCGCACGCGGCAACGCCCACGCGGACCGTGCCGACATCAACCGCCAGCCGTCGTCCTCGTCGAAACGTCACCCGCGCTCCTGAAGTTCACGACGGACAGCCGCGATCGCCTCATCGATCTTGGAGGCATCCTGACCGCCGCCCTGGGCGAGGTCGGGCTTTCCTCCGCCACCGCCACCGAGCACGCCGGTTGCGGTCTTGACGAGGTCACCGGCTTTGAAGCCGAGCTCCTGTGCTGCGGGGCTGACCGCCACGACAACCGTGGGGCGTCCGCCGGCAGCGCCGAATGCGGCAACGACGGAGGCAGTGTCGCCCAGGCGCTGCTTGACGTCCTGTGCAAAGGTGCGCACGTCACCGCCGCCGGCTTCGCCGAGGTTGACGCCGACAAAGCGCACATCTCCCACGGTCTGCGCATCCTGCGCAGCCTGGCCCGCACCGGCCAGCACCTTGTCGCGTTCGAGCTGCGCAATGGTCTTCTCGGCTTCCTTAATGCGGCCGAGCAGACCGCCAACGCGGTCGAAGACTTCCGGACCGGGCACCTTGAGCAGGTCAGACAGCGCCTGAACGATGGCGCGTTCCTTCGACAGCGAGCGAATCGCGTCAAGGCCGACACTGGCTTCCACACGGCGCGTGCCGGAGCCGACCGAGCTTTCGGAGTACAGCGAAATCGGGCCGATCTCAGCTGTCGACTTCACGTGCGTACCACCGCAGAGTTCGCGCGACCACAGACCGCCGATGTCGACCACACGGACGATCTCGGGGTACTTTTCGCCGAACAGGGCGGTCGCACCAGACTTCTTGGCGTCCTCGTAGGACATGTACTCGTAGCCGACTTCGAAGTTGTTGCGCACTGCCAGGTTTGCGGCTTCTTCGACTTCAGCCCGCATCTGCGCGGTCATGGCCTCCGGGTAGGAGTAGTCGAAGCGCAGGTAGCCGGGCTGGTTGAGCGAACCGGCCTGCGTTGCGGTTTCACCCAGGACTTCGCGCAGAGCGGCATGAATCATGTGGGTTGCCGAGTGAGCCTGCTGAGCCTGGTAGCGGTGTTCGGAGTCGACCTGCGCTGACAGGCTGGCGCCCGCTTCAAGTTCGCCCTCGAGGATCTCGATACGGTGGGCGGCAAGACCGGCAACCGGGTTCTGCACATCGTGGACCCGCGCCTTGAAGCCGTCGCCCACGAAGATGCCGATGTCGGACGTCTGACCACCGGATTCGGCATAGAACGGCGTGAGGTCAAGAACGGCATCGACGGTTTCGCCAGCGCGTGCCACGGGAACGGAGGCACCGTCTGCAACCAGGCCGCGCACAGTGGAGTCAGCCACGAGCGCGTCATAGCCGACGAATTCGCTGGGACCGCCTTCGCGCAGAGCGGCAAAGGCGCTCAGGTCGGTCTGCAGTCCGCCCTTCTTGGCCTTTGCATCGGCCTTAGCGCGGGTGCGCTGTTCCTTCATAAGCGCTTCGAAGCCTTCGCGGTCGACCTTCACACCGGCTTCTTCTGCCATTTCGAGGGTCAGGTCAATTGGGAAGCCGTGCGTGTCGTGCAGTGCAAAGGCGACATCACCGGACAGTGTTCCGCCGCGGCTGATCTCTGCAACAGAGTTCTCCAGCAGCTGGGTGCCGGATTCCAGTGTGCGCAGGAACGCCCGCTCTTCTGCGTAGGCAACCTGCGAGATGCGCTTGAAGTCCTTTTCAAGTTCGGGGTAGGACTCCTTCATGGCGTCGCGAGACACCGGCAGGAGTGAGGGCAGGACCTCGTCCTTCACACCCAGCAGGCGCATAGCGCGAATCGAGCGGCGCAGCAGACGGCGGAGAATGTACCCGCGCCCTTCGTTGCCGGGACGAACACCGTCGCCGATGATGACGAGCGCGGAACGCACGTGGTCGGCCACGACGCGCAGGCGCACATCGTTTTCTTCACCATCGCCGTAGGAAATGCCTGCCATGTCCGCGGCCGCCTTGATGACCGGGAAGACTTCGTCGACTTCGTACATGTTCTCGACGCCCTGCTTAAGGAAAGCAACGCGCTCAAGGCCCATGCCGGTGTCGATGTTCTTTGCGGGAAGTTCGCCCTTGATGTCGAAATCGGTCTTCGAGCGAACCTCGGAGAGCTCGAATTCCATGAACACGAGGTTCCAGATTTCGATGTAGCGGTCTTCATCGGCTTCCGGGCCGCCTTCCACACCGTAGTCGGGGCCGCGGTCGAAGTAGATTTCCGAGCAGTAGCCGCCGGGCCCGGGCTGGCCGGTGTGCCAGAAGTTGTCTTCGTTTCCGCGGGACTGAATGCGTTCACGCGGAATGTCGGTTTCTTCCAGCCACAGTTCGATCGAGGCTTCGTCTTCGCGGTGGACTGTGACCCACAGGCGTTCGGGGTCAAAGCCCAGACCGCCCTTGTCTTCGGGGGTGCTGAGCAGTTCCCACGCGAACTGGATGGCTTCGCGCTTGAAGTAGTCGCCGAAGCTGAAATTGCCGTTCATCTGGAAGAACGTGCCGTGGCGGGTGGTTTTGCCGACCTCTTCGATGTCTGCGGTGCGCACGCACTTCTGCACGCTCGTGGCGCGCGGGTAGGGGGCGGGGACGTCGCCGGAAAGGTACGGAATGAACTGCACCATGCCCGCGATGTTGAACAGGATCGACGGGTCGTTGCTGATCACCGAGGCCGAGGGAACGACGGTGTGCCCTTTCGACTCGAAGAACTCGAGCCACCGGCGCTTGATCTCAGCAGTTTTCATTCCGGGCCTTTCCGTTTGGGTGTTGGCAGCCTGCCAGGCAGGACGCGTGCTTTGTCGAGTCTAGTGCACCGACAAACAACAAGTGCCCGGGCCGACACGGCCCGGGCACTTGAATAAAGCAGGTCAGCGCGAGTAGTACTCGACGACCATCTGGACGTCACAGGTGACGGGGACTTCTTCGCGCTTGGGGCGGCGGGCCAGGGTGGCCTGCAGTGCCTCAAGGTTCACGGTCAGGTAACCGGGAACGGTCGGAAGAACGTCGCGGTGTGCACCGGCTGCGGCAACCTGGAACGGGTCCATGCCGACCGAACGTTCGCGCACGCGGATCATCTGACCCGGCTTGACGCGGTAGGACGGACGGTCGACCAGCTGGTTGTCCACCATGATGTGGCGGTGAACGACGAACTGGCGTGCCTGAGCGATGGTGCGGGCGAAGCCAGCGCGCAGGACGAGGGCGTCCAGGCGCATTTCGAGCAGCTCGACCAGGGTTTCACCGGTCAGACCGGGGGTGCGGGCTGCTTCCTTGAACAGGTTGAGCATCTGAGCTTCGCGGATGCCGTACTGAGCGCGGAGGCGCTGCTTTTCCTTCAGACGGACCGAGTAGTCGCTGTCGTTGCGGCGACGTGCGCGGCCGTGCTCACCGGGAGCGTAGGGACGGCGTTCGAAGTACTTTTCAGCCTTCGGGGTCAGCGGGATGCCGAGAGCGCGCGACAGGCGGACCTGTCGGCGTGAACGTGACGGAGCCATGTTCACCTTTCATTTTCAGAGTATTGTGCTTCGGCCGACATGCCTCGGTCGGATCAGAAGCTGTTGTTTCCCCCTGTGGGAAAGAGGTGATCATCGCGAGGTCGAATGATCACGACCGCCTATTCATATGAGGCACAACAGCGACCCAGTTTAGTTCATTGACAGCCCGGGGCACAATGCGGGCTGGCGTGTCGTCGCCCACGCTCCCCTCACGAGGTGGCGCTGTCAGTCTTCCTGTTTGCCTTCTGTCTGTGCCGGCTCGACTTTTTCAGCACTGTCCGTGCGCTGTGGTCGGCCGCTGCGCAGCGCTTCGAGGGCGGCCAGACGGTCTTCCATTGTGCGTTCGGCTCCGTTGACGGTGGGCCGGTAGTAGCGCTTGCCGCGCAGCGGTTCGGGCATGTACTCCTGGGGTGAAACGGAGTACGGATAGTCGTGCGAGTAGCGGTAGTCGACCCCGTGGCCGAGTGCTTTTGCTCCGGGATAGTGGGCATCGCGCAGCGGTTTGGGAACTTCGCCGAAGCTTCCCTTTTTGATGTCGGCCAGAGCTTCTCCGATTGCCTTGTAGGAAGCATTCGACTTCGGCGCGCAGGCCAGATATACAACTGCCTGAGCCATGGGGATCCGCCCTTCGGGCATCCCAATCCGTTCGACCGCGGTCTGCGCGGAGACTGCAACCGTCAGTGCCTGCGGGTCTGCCATGCCGATGTCCTCCGAAGCCGAGATCACGATGCGGCGGCAGATGAACCTGGGGTCCTCCCCCGCCGAGATCATGCGCGCAAGATAGTGCAGCGCAGCGTCCGGGTCGGAGCCGCGAATCGACTTGATGAACGCCGACACGACGTCGTAGTGCTGGTCCCCCGCCCTGTCGTAACGGACCCGGGCTTCGTTGGCGGCTTCGAGCACCTCGGCTTCCGTGATGACAGGAGTCCCGCCCTCGGCTCGGGCCTCGGCGATGCCGGCGGCCGCCTCGAGAACGGTCAGGGACTTCCGTGCGTCCCCCGATGCGGTCTGCACTATGTGCTCAAGAGCGTCTTCCTCGAGTTCATAGCCGCCGGCCAGACCTCGCGGTGAGTGCAAGGCGCGCTCAATGAGTGAGCGGATGTCGTCTTCGCTCAGAGGTTCGAGCTGCAGCACGAGTGAGCGCGACACGAGCGGGGCGATAACAGAAAAGGACGGGTTTTCCGTTGTTGCGGCAACCAGCACAACAAGCCGGTTCTCGACTGCCGGCAGCAGTGCGTCCTGCTGGGCTTTTGTGAACCGGTGGATCTCATCGAGGAACAGAACCGTTGTGCGTCCGTAGAGGTCACGGTCATTTCGCGCGGTCTCGATGACCTGGCGGACGTCTTTCACGGTTGCCGAAATCGCCGACAGTTCGACAAAGGAACGGTCGGGAGCGTGGGACACCACGTGCGCAATCGTGGTTTTGCCGACCCCGGGCGGGCCGAACAGAATGACCGAGCTGGGACCGGCTTTCGAACCGGCCTGCGAGGTGGCCAGCTGCTGCAGCGGTGATCCGGGATACGTGAGGTGCTTCTGTCCCGCTATTTCGTCCATTGTGCGCGGGCGCATGCGCACTGCCAGCGGGTCAAGAGCAGAAGCGGAGCCCGAACCGGCGTTCGGTTCGGGCTCCGCGGAGAACAGGTCAGCCAATCAGGCGTCCTTTGATTCCTTCGGCTTGGCGTCAACGCCGGCATCCTTGCGCTGCTGCGCGGTGATGGGCGCCGGGGCGGCCGTCAGCGGGTCGTAGCCCGCACCGGTCTTCGGGAAGGCAATGACGTCGCGAATCGAATCGGTGCCGGCCAGCAGGGCCACAATGCGGTCCCAGCCGAAGGCGATGCCGCCGTGCGGGGGTGCGCCGTAGCTGAAAGCTTCGAGCAGGAAGCCGAACTTCTCCTGGGCTTCTTCTTCGTCCAGGCCCATGACCTTGAACACGCGCTCCTGGATGTCGCGGCGGTGGATGCGGATCGAACCGCCGCCGATTTCGTTGCCGTTGCACACGATGTCGTAGGCGTTGGTCAGAGCCGATGCGGGATCCTGGTCAAAGGTGTCCAGGTGTTCCGGCTTGGGTGCCGTGAAGGCGTGGTGGACTGCGGTCCAGCGTCCGCTGCCGACAGCGACATCGCCGGCGGCTTCGGCTTCTTCAGCCGATTCGAACATGGGTGCGTCGACAATCCAGACGAAGGCCCAGTCGCCGTCCTTGATCAGGCCGGTGCGCTCCGCGATTTCTCCGCGGGCGGCACCCAGCAGGGCACGCGATGCGTTCTTTTCGCCGGCTGCGAAGAAGATAGCGTCACCATTGGATGCGCCGACAGCTTCCTGCAGGCCTGCGCGTTCGGCATCCGACAGGTTCTTCGCGACGGGACCGCCGAGTTCACCGGCTTCGCCGATGAGCACATAGGCAAGACCCTTGGCACCGTGCTGCTTGGCCCACTCCTGCCACGCATCCAGCTGGCGACGCGGCAGCGAAGCACCGCCCGGGTAGACGACAGCACCGACGTAGGGAGCCTGGAAAACGCGGAACGGCGTGTCCTTGAAGAACTCCGTCAGTTCCGTCAGTTCAAGGTCGAAGCGCAGGTCCGGCTTGTCCGAACCGTAGCGGGCCATGGCCTCGTGGTAGGTCATATGCGGAATCGAGGCGGGCAGTTCCACGTCAATGAGAGCCCACACTTCGCGCAGGATGTCTTCGGCAATTGCGATGACGTCTTCCTGTTCGACGAAGGAAGCTTCAATGTCGAGCTGGGTGAATTCCGGCTGGCGGTCAGCGCGGAAGTCTTCGTCGCGGTAGCAGCGGGCAATCTGGTAGTACTTCTCGATGCCGCCCACCTGGAGCAGCTGCTTGAACAGCTGCGGGGACTGCGGCAGTGCGTACCAGGAGCCGGGCTTGAGGCGAGCGGGCACGAGGAAGTCGCGCGCACCTTCCGGGGTGGAACGGGTAAGCGTGGGGGTTTCCACTTCGATGAAACCGTGGTCGTCGAGCACGCGGCGGGCTGCGCGGTTTGCGTTGGAGCGCAGACGCATGCGCTGTGCCTGTTCCGAACGGCGCAGGTCGAGGTAGCGGTAGCGCAGGCGGGTTTCTTCACCCACCTGGCCGGAGTCCTCAGCGTGGTCGGACACCTGGAACGGGAGGGCTTCAGCCAGGCTGAGCAGTTCGACCTGGGTGTCTACCACTTCGATGTCACCGGTGGGCAGCTGCGGGTTGGCGTTGCCTTCCGGGCGGGCTTCGACGCTTCCGGTCACCTTGATGACGGATTCGCTGCGCAGGCGGTCGGCGACGTCTTCGCGGACGACGACCTGCACAATGCCCGAGGCGTCGCGGAGGTCGATGAATGCAACCCCGCCGTGGTCACGGCGACGGTCGACCCATCCGGTGAGGGTGACGGTCTGGCCCTTGTCGGTCAGACGCAGGGATCCTGCTTCGCGGGTTCTCAGCACTGCGCGGTCTCCTTGGAGGTTGTTTCGAGGGTGTCTGTGTTCAGTTTAGCGATCTCGGCGGGGGTTCATTCGGCGTCAACGCGGAGCACGCGGGGCCAGATGTCCTCTTCCGGCGGTGCCCACAGGTCCGGGTCTGCTGAAACCTGTTCGCCGGTCCGAATGTCTTTGACTTCGCTGCCGGTTTCGGCCGATGGGAACCACACGAAGGGAATGCCCCGGCGTTCGGCAAAGCGGATCTGCTTGCCGAACTTGTCAGCCGATGGGGAAACGTCGACCGGAATGCCCCGCCGCCGCAGCGCCGTGGCGATCTGATCAGCTTCCGCGCGCTGCTCTTCTGTCGTCACTGCGACAAGCACTGCGGTCGGCACACCGCGGGTGGCTGTAAGCGCACGGTTGGCTCCGACAAGGCGTGACATGAGGCGGGAGACCCCGAGCGACATGCCCACGCCGGGGTAGACCTTCTTATCGGTTTTGGCCAGTGCGTCGTAGCGGCCGCCGGAGGCAACCGAGCCCAGGGATTCGTGGCCTTTGAGGAAGGTTTCGTACACGGTTCCGGTGTAGTAGTCGAGGCCGCGGGCGATCTTCAGCTGGGCTTTTACGGCTCCCGGGTGCAGACGGTCGGCCGAATCGAGAAGCGCGACGAGAGTGGCGATTCCCTCATCCAGCAGCGGGTGCTCAACACCGAGGGCGATGACGTCTTCGGCAAATGCCGAAGTTCCCGATTCGATTTCTGCCAGGCGCAGGCACTGCTTGGCCTGTGCCTGGTCTGCTCCAGCTGTTTCGATCAGCAGCTCTTCGACCTTTTCCGGGCCGATCTTGTCGAGCTTGTCGATGGCGCGCAGGACCGAGGTGACGTCGTCCAGCCCCAGTCCGCGGGCAAAGCCCTCGAGGAGTTTGCGGTTGTTGGCAACGATGCCCGCTTCCGGCACGCCGAGTTCGCGCAGAGCGTCGAACGCCTGCACCATGACCAGCGGGATTTCAACTTCGAAGTGGTCGGCGAGGACCTCATCGCCGATGACGTCGATGTCCGCCTGAATGAATTCGCGGAAGCGACCGTCCTGCGGGCGCTCACCGCGCCACACCGGCTGAATCGAGTAGCGCTTGAACGGGAAGTTCAGGTGACCGGCGTTCTCCAGCACGTAGCGTGCGGTCGGCACGGTCAGGTCGAAGTGCAGGCCCAGCGGGTTGCGCTCTTTGCCCTCCGAGTGAAGCCTCCCGAGGGTGAAGATCTCTTTGTCGATCTCACCGTCTTTGGCGAGGATCGAAAGCGGTTCGACAGCGCGCACGTTGACCGCAGCGAAGCCGTTGAGTTCAAAGGTGTGCTTGAGCAGATCGAGGACGCGCTCCTCGATGATCCGGTCCTGCGGAAGCCATTCGGGGAAACCCGACAGCTTTGCGGCTTTGGACATGACAGTGCTCCTTGAAAAATCCGTAGTTCGGAAACGATAGGTCGGACTCAGCCGACAAGGAAGGGGTTGGTTGCGACTTCGTGGGAAAGTTCTGTGCCGGGGCCGTGGCCCGGGTACACGGGTGCTGGTGTGAATGTGCGCAGAGCGGCCAGGGACTCCTGCATGGTGGCGTGGTCTCCCCCAGGTAGGTCCGTCCGGCCGATTGATCCGGCAAACAGGACATCACCGCTGAAGTACACCCTGTCGGAACCGTCTGTGACGGAGAAGACCGTAGAGCCCTCCGTATGACCAGGAAGATGATGAGCAGAGATCTGCAGGCCGGCAAGATCCCACTCATGGCCGTCGGCAAAGGATTCGGGTGTCGGTGGTGCCCACCCCTGCAGAACATCGGCGAGCATGGGCTGGAACTGCGCCGACATGGTCGCGGCAGGGTCATCGAGCCGGTAGACATCGGCTTCGTGCAACCACACGGGAACGTCCCAGTGCCGCATGTAGTCGGGCAGTCCCAGGACGTGATCGACGTGACCGTGGGTCAGAAGAACAGCGACGGGAGTCAGGCCGTGTTGCTGCAGTCCAGCGGCAAGAGCATCCGTGTTGCCGTATCCGGCGTCGACGAGCACGCAGTCGCTGCCGTTGTCCGCGGCAACGGCGTAGCAGTTGACGCCCAGAAAAGGGGCTTCTGAATTGAGGATGCGCATAGGCGACAGTCTAATGACAACTGACGACAGGCCGCACAGCGGGCCCGACACCAGTGCGGTAGCTCATGTGAAAGCGCCTGCCGGGGCGATCGGGCAGAGCAAATCCTTGTCCGAGCAGCCGAACAGTCCACAACAACCGCACAGAAAAGCCGAAGAATCGCTATGCTGGCAGTGTTTCGCGCCCGCGGGCGCCGTATTGCAGACAAAACCGAAGGCAGACGATGACCGACTCACCCGCTCCCAAGCCGCGCCCCGTCCCCAAGCCGGCTCCTCGCCCAGCCGCCGCAGCAGCACCCGCTCAGCCCAGCTCAGAGGCGCTTATCGCGGCCATGAACTGCGGACGCGCAGACGACGAAGGCAATGTGTACCTGACCACCTCGAAAGGCGAGGTTGTCGTCGGCCAGTACCCCTCGGCCTCGAAAGAGCAGGCGCTTGAGTTCTACGCTCGGCGCTTCCTCGAACACGCATCGGCTGTTGACCTACTGGAAGAGCGCCTGGCAGCCGGCACGAAAGCCGACGACATCATCCGCTCGGTCGAAAAAGCACGGAACGACCTTGACGAAGCCCGTGTGGTCGGCGATGTCGAAGGCCTGAAGGAGCGCCTCGACAAGCTCGAGAAGCGTGCGAAAGATGCTGCGAAAGAACAGGCTGCAGACCACGAAAAGGCGCGCGAAGAAGGCGTGCAGAAGCGCATGACGGTCATTGAGCGCGCAGAAGAGCTCATCGCCCAGGCTCCCGGCAGCATCCACTGGAAGAACACCTCGGCGAAGATGAACGAACTCTTCGACGAATGGAAGGACATCCAGAAGAGCTTCCCGCGCATTCCCCGCGCCCAGGACACCGAACTGTGGGACCGCTTCAAAAAAGCCCGCGGTTCCTTTGAGAAGATGCGCCGCGAATTCTTCGCCGAACTCGACAAGCGCAGTGCCGAAGGCAAGAAGATCAAAGAGAAGATCGTCGAAGAAGCCGAACAGCTTGCCGATTCGACCGCGTGGCGCGAAACCAGCAGCCGTTTCCGCGACCTCATGAGCCAGTGGAAGGCTTCACCGCGAGCCCAGCGCAAGGACGACGACAAACTGTGGGAGCGCTTCCGCTCCGCACAGGACAAGTTCTTCGGAGCCCGCAGCGCCGACCAGGCCGAACGCGACGAAGAGTACCGCGGCAACCTCGAAGTGAAAGAGGAGCTGCTGGCCCAGGCCAAGGCACTACTGCCGATTGAGGACCACAAGAAGGCCAAACAACAGCTGCGCACCATCCATGACAAGTGGGAAGAAGCCGGCCCGGTCCCCCGCGCTGACATCAGCCGCATGGAAAACGGACTGCGCGAAGTCGAACGCGCAATTGAGGACGCCGAACAGGCCGAATGGAAGCGCACCGACCCCGACAAGCAGGACCGCGCTTCCGGCATGCTCGCACAGCTGGAACAGCAGACAGCCCAGCTGAAGGAAAAAGCGGACAAGGCCGAAGCTGACGGCGATTCAGCCACGGCGGCCAAGCTGCGTGACGAGCTCGCCACCAAGCAACAGTGGCTTGAACAGCTGCGCCGCACAGCCGCTGATTTCAGCTGACATCCGCTGACAGCACGTTAAGCCGACGCAGGCCCCCGAAAGTTATCCACAGCTTTCGGGGGCCTCTTGTTTCACCGGGGTCCACCGCGGAAAGTGGATGCATGGACACGATCATTCGCACCGGACAGCCGCTGAGCGCACTCCAGCTGTATGCGCTCAGACGCGACGGCCTGCTGGTACAGCTGACGGAAACCGCATGGATACGCGCGGGTGCGGTGCTGACGCCCAAGCTGCGCGCCGCCGCTCTCGGCGCCCCGCCGATTCACGGGACGGCCTTTTCCCACGCGGCTGCGCACTGGGTGTGGTGGGGCAGCGCACAGGCTCCCGCACTGCTGGACGTTACAACTTTGGTCAGACGCCGTGTGCGTCGCGTACCTGAAGGCACCGCTGTGTGGGAACGGAGCTTAGGCGGCGACGAGTACCGGGAGTTCGGCGACTGCCGTGTGACGGAACCGCTCAAAACCCTTTTCGACCTTGTTGTCGATTGCATTCTGCCGATCGAGGACCTCACGCAGCGCAAACGGGCCGCTCGTTCGGTGCTCGCTCCCACGGCCCCACAGCAGCGCAGGGCGTTGGCAGCACTGGCGGAGGATTCCTTTCGCCGTCCCGGGGTTGTCGAGATCCGCAGGCTTCTGCGTTCAATTGACCCCGCCTCGCACGCGGGCCTGTGACCCGAACAGACCTCTGGCGGAAGGCGGTTTACCCGGCGGCTAGCCGGTGATGCGGTAGACGTCGAAAACGCCGTCGACCTTGCGCACGGCTTTGAGAACCGTTTCGAGGTGGCCCGAGTCCCCCATTTCGAAGACGAAGCGCGACTGCGCAACGCGTGCCTTCGACGTGGCGATCGTGGCGGACAGAATGTTGACGTGGTTGTCGGTGAGGACCTTGGTGATGTCGGACAGCAGACCCGCCCGGTCAAGCGCTTCGACCTGGATCTGCACCAGGTAGACGCCGCGAGCATCGCCCACCCACTCAACGTCGATGATGCGTTCGGGCGAGGCTTTCAGCTGAGCAACGTTACGGCAGTCAGTCCTGTGCACCGATACTCCGTCACCGCGGGTCACCCAGCCGATGATGTCGTCACCGGGAACGGGAGTACAGCAGCGGGCCAGCTTGATGAGGATGTCGTCAACACCCTTGACCCGCACACCCGAGGTGGAGGAATGGTGTCCGCGGGAACGACCGGAGGCGTTCGAGGGCGGGACGGGTGAGGTCTCTTCGACGTCTTCGGTGTCGTTTTCTACTTCCCGCGCCAGCAGATCAACCACGTGAGCAGCAGAGATCGTGCCGTTGCCGATAGCCGCGTAGAGAGCGGAAACATCGTCAAAGTGCTGCCCCGTGGTGACGGCTTCGAGCGCTTCGCTGCTCATGAGCCTTTCGGCCGACAGGTGGTGTCGGCGCATGGCCCGGGCCAGCTGTTCGCGGCCGGTTTCAATTGCCTCTTCCCGCCGTTCCTTGGAGAACCACTGGCGGATTTTGTTGCGTGCACGCGCCGAAGCGACAAAGGTCAGCCAGTCGCGGCTGGGGCCTGCGTTTTCGTCCTTCGAGGTGAGGATCTCAACAACGTCGCCGTTCTTCAGCGCGGTGTCCAGCGGCAGAAGTCGTCCGTTGACGCGGGCGCCGATTGTCTTGTGCCCCACCTCGGTGTGAACGGTGTAGGCGAAGTCAACCGGCGTCGCACCGGACGGCAGCGAATTGATGTCGCCCTTCGGTGTGAAGGCGTAGACGTCCTGCGCATTGACCTGGTAGCGCAGGCTGTCGAGGAATTCATCAGGGTCCTGGACGTCCTTCTGCCAGTCCATCAGCTGACGCAGCCACGCCACCTGGTCGACTTCACCGCCGTCGCCGACTTTCGCAGTCCGGGCCCCGGCTGCCCCAAGAGTAGCTGCAGTGCCGCCCCGGTTCTTGTACTTCCAGTGGGCTGCGACACCGAACTCTGCCCTGCGGTGCATTTCGCGGGTGCGAATCTGAATTTCAACAGGCTTGCCGTACGGGCCGATCACAGTCGTGTGCAGACTTTGGTACATGTTGAACTTCGGCATCGCAATGTAGTCCTTGAAGCGACCGGCAACCGGACTCCAGTGCGAGTGGACAAGGCCAAGAACCGCATAGCATTCGCGGACGGTTTCAACCAGCACGCGCACGCCCACGAGGTCGTAGATGTCTTCGAAATCGTGGCCGCGGACGACCATCTTCTGGTAGATCGAGTAGTAGTGCTTGGGCCTGCCGGTGATGTCCGCATCAATGTGCGCTTCAGCAAGTTCCGCACCGAGTTCCTTCGCGACGATGCCCAGGTATTTGTCGCGTTCGGGAGTGCGTTCGGCCACCAGGCGCACAACCTCGGAATACACCTTGGGGTAGAGCACCTGGAAAGACAGGTCCTCAAGCTCCCACTTGATGGTATTCATACCGAGGCGGTGAGCCAAGGGTGCGTAGATGTCGAGGGTTTCGCGTGCCTTGCGCGATGAGGATTCAGGGGAAACGTGCTTCCACGTGCGCGCGTTGTGCAGTCGGTCGGCAAGTTTGATGACGAGCACCCGAATATCGCGCGACATGGCGATGACCATTTTGCGCACTGTTTCGGCCTGGGTAGCCTGCCCGTACTCGATCTTGTCGAGCTTTGTAACGCCGTCGACCATGACGGCGATTTCGACGCCGAATTCTTCGCGCACATAGTCAAGCGAATAGTCGGTGTCTTCCACAACGTCGTGCAGCAGCGCTGCAGCGAGCGTAATGGGCGGCATACCGATCTCGGCGAGAATCGTCGCAACTGCGACCGGGTGCGTGATGTAGGGATCGCCGCTTCGGCGCATCTGCCCCTTGTGGGCTTTGTCAGCCAAACGGTACGCCCGGAGGATCACATCCGTGTCGAGCTTCGGATGGTTTTCTTTGACGATCTGCAGCAGCGGGGCCAGGACTTTCGGCGTCTGCGGGCTGTTCTGCGCGCGCGCCGTCCAAAAAGCAAAGCGACGGCTGAGTCCGCGTCGACCGGAACCTGAGCGTGGCTGTTGAGTCATCTTCCCCTCTGAAACGCCGAAGGTGCTTCCCCATTGTACGCGTGGGGAAGCACCTTCGGGATCAGAACACGGACCGTACCGTCATGGGGTCACGATGCGACCGGCTCCTTTTCGGCCGTAGGCTTCGCGGTCTCGCGGACCAGGCGCTCCTGCTCGCGCACCTTTTCCTCTGTGCCGCGCAGAACTGCGTACAGAGGCGAAGCGACGAACAGCGTGGAGACCGTGGCGACGATCGTTCCGACGAACAGCGACAGCGCGATGTCGGTGAGAGTTCCCGCGCCCAGCAGGAACACGCCGATGAACAGAATCGCACCGATCGGCAGGGCGCCGATGGCTGTCGTGTTGATCGAACGGACGGTCGTCTGGTTGACACCAAGCTCCACGAGCGACGAGAACGTCTGTTTGCGGTTGTCTTCAAAGCCCTTTGTGGTTTCGCGTATCTTGTCGAACACCACCACGGTGTCGTACAGCGAGAACGAAAGAACCGTGAGGAAGCCGATGATCGCCTCGGGAGTGATCTCAAAGCCGGTTGCCGCATAGATGCCCGTGGTGAGCACCATGACGAAGAACAGACCGACGATCGCCGCCAGCGACATCTTGAACGTGCGGAAGTACAGCGCCATGATGATCAGCGCCAGACCCACGTAGATGACCAGTGCGAGGGTCATCTTCTTGGTGATGTTCTGTCCCCACAGCGGGCCCACGAAGTTCGATGTCACGTTCTCCGCGCTGACTTCGAAGGACTCAATGAGCGAATCGCGCACTTTCTGCATTTCATCGTCATTGAGCTGACGCGTCTCGATTTTGAGCGAGTCGTTCGAGGTCGGCACGGTGCGCGGTTCAGCACCGGGCACGGCGTCGGTCACGGCCTTGTTCGCCTGCGCTTCGGCGGACGAGTCAACGTGGTCGACCTGGAATTCCGAACCGCCGGTGAAGGCGATCCCGAGGTTGAACGGCTCCGCACCCGCCATGCCACGGACAACGGGCACCATGAGCGACAGGACGGTGAGCAGCGCGGCAAGTCCCAGCCACAGCTTGCGCTTGCGCACAAACGGGATCGAAACTTCGCCCGAGTGCAGCTTGTTGCCGAAATCAAAGAACTTCTTCATCAGTCTTCTCCTGCTTCTTCGGCGGCGGCAGCTGCTTTGCGTGCGGCAAGCGATGACGAGGTGTCGCGCTCCCTGCGCTTGCGCGCACTTTCGCGCCTCTCAGCTTCCTCAGCGGAGCGTCCGGTGCTCTTCTGCTTCGCCTTTTCGAGGTCAAGCCCCATGGCACCGCGGTAGGCGGCGGGCTTGACACCCAACTGGCGGGGGTCCATACCGGACATCGGGTGGCCTTCGCCGAAGAACTTCGTGCGGGCCAGCAGCTGCAGCATCGGGTGGGTGAAGAACACGACGATGATGACGTCAACGATCACCGTCAGGCCCAGGGTGAAGGCGAAGCCTCGCACCGAGCCGACAGCGAGGATGTACAGGATGACAGCCGCCAGCATGTTGACTGCCTTTGAGGCGTAGATCGTCTGACGTGCGCGCACCCAGCCGACTTCCACCGCGGACGTCAGACGACGGCCGTCGCGGATTTCGTCTCGGATGCGCTCGAAGTACACGATGAACGAGTCGGCCGTCATGCCGATGCCGATGATGATGCCGGCCAGACCTGCAAGCGAAAGACGGTATCCGTAGCGCCAGGACGCGAACAGCAGCAGGAGGTAGGTGAGAATACCCGCCGCCACGAGGCTGGCGATCGTCACGGTTGAGAGCGCTCGGTACTGCAGCACGGAGTACAGAACCACGAGCAGCAGACCGATAGCACCGGCGATGAGGCCCTTCTGCAGGTAGTCAGCACCGAGGGTGGGCGAAATCTGCTCTTCGGACTGCACCTGGAAGGAGATCGGCAGAGCACCGTTCTTCAGCTGGTTTGACAGGGTCTGCGCTTCTTCTTCGGAGAAGCTGCCGGTGATCTGCGCACGGCCGTCGGTCACGGCTGACTGCGAGGCCGGGGCGGACAGCACGAGTCCGTCAAGTTCGATTGCGAACTGGTTGTACGGCTCCTGCTGACCGGTGATGGTCTGCGTGATTTCGCCGAACACCTTGCGGCCGACCTCATCGAATTCCATCGTCACGGCCAAACGGTTCGTCTGCTGGCCAGAAGCCGAGGTCTCAAAGCCGTAGGAGGCGTCCTTGACGTGCTCACCGGAAAGCTCAACCGGGCCGAGCACGAATTTAGCCGAACCGTCCTGCGCACATTCGACGACGACTTTATCTGCCGGCGTCTGCTTGCCGCCGGTGCGGTTGGCGGGGTCGGTGCAGTCGAGTTCGGTGAATTCCTTCATGACCTTCTGCGACTGCCAGCTGGTGTCGGTCATCGGGTCGAAGCGGGGGTGTTTGCCGTCGTCCTCTTGGCCCTCTGCAGGTGCTGCGGGAGCATCTTCGTCAGCCGGCTGGTCCGCGTCTTCGCCGTCGGCGGGAGCGGCTGCGGTTCCGCCGCCCTGGGGAGCGTCGCCGTCTTCCTGTTCGCCCTCCTGGTCACCGATGAGGTCTTCGATCCGCTTCTTGTCTTCGTCAGACAGGCCCTCGGACTTCTTCTTGTTTGCGTCCTCTTGTTCCTTCTGCTGTTCTTCCTGTGCAGCAGCGGATTCGGGTGGGCCGACGAAGGCTACGCGGCGGAAGGACAGCTGTGCCGAGGAGCGGACCAGGTTGCGGGTCTTCTCGTCGGGGTTGCCGGGCAGGTTAACAACGATGTTGCGGTCACCCTGCGTGGAGATCTCAGCTTCCGACACACCCGTGGAGTCGACGCGCTGACGGATGATCTCGACGGCCTGTTCCAGCTGTTCCTTGGTGATCTGCTGATCTTCGATCTGGGGTTCCAGGATGATCGAGGTGCCGCCCTCGAGGTCTAGGGCGAGCTTCGGGGCCCAGGTCGCCGAGGAGAACGCAACTCCCAGGGCTACAAGACCAGCAAGCAGTGCGGAGAAGATTCCCAGCACTGCGAAGCTGCGTCCCGGGCGAGCTTTTTTATCTGAAGCGGACACGGTCTGCTTTCTGGTTGGTGTTACTTAGCGTCGTCAGAGTCGTCGACGTCGCCCTTGGCGCGCTTGGCTTCGTTGTGAGCGTCGAGTTCGGCGTCGGTGATGCTGGGTTCGGAGTTCTTCAGCGGGGTTTCGTCAGCATCGTCACGCTGGATGGGACCCTGGTTGGTGCTGGGCTCAGCCGGTGCTGCCGGTGCGTTGGCTTCATCGACTTCGATCTGGCCGATGGCCTGACGGTGGACGATGAGCTGGGTTCCGGGACCGGATTCGATCGTCACCTGGTTGGTGTCTTCGTCAACCGATACGACGGTGCCGAAGATGCCCGCACCGGTCATAACACGCGCTCCGGGCACGAGGCCGCGCGAGATCTGCTCCTGGCGGGCTTTCTGCTTGCGGCGGGAGCTGACCATCATGAAGATGAGCAGCGCACCGAGGGCGAGCATGATGAGAAGATTGGGGTTCACCGGAAACCTCTTTCGCATGTGGGGTCAGAACAAACCTTGTACATTCTACCGTTGTCGTCAATCACTGCGAAAACCGTCGGCGAGTGTGCAAGGAAGCAGACCCGGTCAGAACATTTGGGAAAGAGCGCCCTCGGGTGGTGTCAGGCCGATGTGCTCCCAGCCTTCCGCCGTTGCGATCCTGCCGCGGGGTGTGCGCGAGAGCAGCCCTTCGCGCACGAGGAAGGGTTCGGCAACCTCTTCGACCGTTTCGGATTCTTCGCCAACGGAAACAGCGAGCGTCTGCAGGCCCACCGGTCCCCCGCCGAACCGACGGCACAGGGTGTCGAGCACCGCGCGGTCCAGCCGATCGAGTCCCCGACTGTCGACCTCGTAGACTTCCAATGCCGACTGGGCTGCGTGGAGGTCGATGATCCCGGTGCCGCGCACCTGCGCCCAGTCGCGTACACGGCGGAGCAGGCGGTTGGCAATCCGCGGTGTGCCGCGGGACCGGCCTGCGATCTCAGCCAGACCGTCTGAATCAGCTTCTATGCCGAGCATCCGCGCTGATCTGCGCAGCACGATCAGCAGGTCCTCTGGCGAATAGAAGTCGAGATGCCCCGTGAAGCCGAACCTGTCGCGCAGGGGTGCTGGAAGCAGACCGCTGCGCGTGGTTGCACCCACCATGGTGAAGGGCGGCAGGTCAAGCGGAATCGCTGTAGCGCCGGGGCCTTTGCCCACGATGACGTCGACTCGGAAGTCTTCCATGGCCACGTAGAGCATTTCCTCCGCGGCGCGGGCCATGCGGTGCACTTCGTCGATGAAGAGGACTTCGCCTTCTTCCAGAGAAGACAGAATCGCCGCGAGATCGCCCGCGTGCTGGACGGCCGGGCCCGAGGTGATGCGGATCTGCGAGTTCATTTCGTGGGCGATGATCATCGCAAGAGTCGTTTTGCCAAGCCCCGGAGGTCCGGACAAGAGCACGTGATCGGGTGCTTTGCCGCGGGCACGCGCGGCATCGAGCACGAGTGAGAGCTGTTCGCGAACCTGCGGCTGCCCCGTGAAGTCATCCAGACCCTTGGGGCGCAGAGCGGCTTCGGCAGCGCGTTCATCCGAACCCGCACCTGCGCTCATCAGCCGTTCAAGTTCGGCAGGCGTGGGTTCGTCGCCGCCGAAGTCGATTTCGTACCCGTCGCTCATCGTTTCTTCCCGAGTGTGCGCAGGCTGGCCTTGAGCAGACTGCTGACGTCGCTGTTGGCATCATCTTCAGCCGCAGTCTCCACGACCGGCTGCACATTCGCTTCTTTCCAGCCCAAGCCGATGAGTGCCTGCACGACTTCGGCGATGATTGCCTGTTTGCCGCCCGTCTGGGGAGCAGATTCTGCACCCGTGGGCGCGGCGGTAATCTTTCCGGACAGTTCCAGCACTAGGCGGCCCGCAACCTTGGGTCCGACACCGGGAACTCGAGTGAGCGCCTTGGTGTCTCCGTTTTCTACAGCGGCGGCAAGTTCGCCCGGGGTGAGCACTGCCAGGACCGCCATCGCGAGCTTGGGTCCAACGCCCGAAGCTGACTGCAGGGTAACAAAGGTGTCCCGTTCATCGCGGGAAGAAAAGCCGAACAGGGTGAGCGCGTCTTCGCGCACCACGAGCTCCGTGTGGATCCCGACGTCCTGCCCGTGCCGAACACTGCTCAGCAGCGACGGACTGACAAAGACTTTGCGTCCGATGCCGTGGGTGAGAATGACAACGGAGTCAGCGTGGATCGACTCAACGCTCCCCTGAATAAAGCTGATCAAAGAAAACCCTCAGATTTTTAGAACAGACGTACGAAAACAGTATGCCACTTCGTCAGCGTGATTTTGCGGTCCGAATCGCCGCGGCCCACTGTTCCTGCGCCTTCGTCATGCCGGAACCCTGCAGACCTTGAGCGCGGCGGGCCAAAACGTCTTTCGTCGAACCGGGAGTCGACTGGGCCCCCACTGCACCGCGCCACAGGTGACAGATGGCAACTGCCAGGGCGTCTGCCGCGTCGGCGGGTTTGGGAGGCTCATCGAGTCGGAGAATGCGGGTGACCATGTTCGTCACCTGCTTCTTATCAGCCCGCCCGTTGCCGGACACGGCCTTCTTGATTTCCGATGGCGTGTGCATTGCCACGGGGATTCCGCGCCGTGCCGCAAGGCCCATCGTCAGCCCTGAAGCCTGCGCGGTCCCCATGATCGTCGACACGTCCGAACGGGCGAAGGGCCGTTCGATTGCGACAACGTCCGGCCGGCAGTCGTCAAGAAAACGGTCGAAGGCATCCGCAATGAGGCCCAGACGAACGTCCGAGGCCCCGTAGGCGTCGGTGCGGATGACGTCGACGGCCACAAGCGACGGCCGGGATGCGCGACCGGAGTCGATCACCCCGATACCGCAGCGGGTCAGCCCCGGGTCGACGCCGAGAACACGCATGTCAGTCTTCGGCCAGTGCAGCCGCTACTTCGTCCGAGATGTCTGCGTTGTCGTAGATGTTCTGCACGTCGTCGAGGTCTTCGATCGCATCCACGAGCGTGGCGAGCTTGCGCGCATCTTCAACCGACAGCGGAACTTCGACGTTCGGCACGAAGGCCAGGTCGGCGCTGTCGTAGTCAATGCCCGCTTCCTGCAGAGCGGAGCGGACCGGCACCAGGTCAGTGGCTTCCGAAATGACTTCCCATGTTTCGCCCTGGTCCTTGACCTCTTCTGCACCGGCGTCCATGGTTGCCTCAAGAATCGCCATGTCGTCAGCAGCGGACTGCTTGACCACGACGACGCCCTTGCGGGCGAAGTTGAAGGCCACCGAACCGGGGTCGGCCAGGTTGCCGTTGTTGCGGCTGACTGCCACGCGCACCTCAGAGGCTGCGCGGTTCTTGTTGTCGGTCAGGCACTCGATGAGCAGGCCGACACCGCCGGGGCCGTAGGCTTCGTAGGTGATGGGGAAATACTCCACACCATCACCGTCAAGACCGCCGCCGCGCTTGACCGCGCGTTCGATGTTGTCGGCGGGAACCGAGTTCTTCTTGGCCTTCTGAATGGCGTCGAACAGGGTGGGGTTGCCATCGACATCGGGACCACCGGCACGGGCGGCTACTTCGATGTTCTTGACAAGCTTCGCGAAGAGTTTGCCGCGCTTAGCGTCGATAGCGGCCTTTTTGTGTTTGGTTGTCGCCCATTTTGAGTGACCTGCCACGAATTCTCTCCTCGCGTTCGATTGATGTCCGGTCTACATTGTAAGACCACCCCACGGACTTAAGAGTCCGACCGTCTACTCAACACCGCTGGGAACGCCCAGGGGAAGCGGCGACACGGGTTCGGCACCCGTGCTGACAAGGTCGATCAGCAGGGGAAGCTCGGGAGGGTAGATCACCTCGGAAGAGTTCTCGACTTCCTCTTTGGACCACCAGCGCGAACCGGTGATGGCCGCTTTTTCCTTGTCGCTCCACATGGCTTCATCAAGGTCGATGTCTTCCGTGCAGCGCATACCGAAATACACCTCGTCCTGCACCAGGACACCAGTGGAGAACTGGATGGAGACACGGCGGGTGGCCAGGGGGCCCAGAAGCTCAGAGGGGTCGCACTCGATGCCGGTCTCTTCGGCGAGTTCGCGTGCCGCGGTCTGCTTCGAGGTCTCCCCCAGCTCTGCTCCGCCGCCGACGGTGAACCAGTAGCGCCTCGAGTCATCGCCCAGGTCGCGGCACTGGAGCATAAAGACTTCGTCTTCGGCATTGAGAAGCACCACGCGGGCAGCCGTGCGGACCTTCATAGCGCGTCCTCCGATTTCACGCTCAGGAACACCGAGCGCATTCTCTGAAAAACAGTCACAAGGGCACCGGCGGCAACCAGTGCAAGAGCAATAGTGAGCAGACTATACGGCGCACCGAGGCCAGCACAACCAGCGGCCACCAGCACCACGACCAAGCGCTCCGTGCGCTCCATCAGACCACCCGAACCGTCCCCGCCAACAGCTTCACCTCGGGCGCGGGTGTAGGACACCGTGAAGGCGAAGACCAGGGCAAACAGAGCCAGCCCACCCGTTATCGGCCGGTCAGTGAGAAAAGCGGCGGCGGCAAGACTGCCGAACACCGCCCCGTCGGCAACCCGATCGAGTGTCGAGTCCAGAAAAGCTCCCCACCTGCTGGTGGTGCCCCGCAGCCGGGCGAGCGTCCCATCGAGCATGTCGAACAGGACGAAGAACGTCACAGCCACGGTGCCCCAGAAGTAGTGCTGGAGCGGATAGAGAACAGCGGCCGACAGGACGGTGCCGACGGTGCCGATGACCGTGATCGCGTTCGGTGTCAGCCCCAGCCTGCCCAACACAGCAGCTACGGGCCGCGTGCAGACCTCGACCGCACCGCGCAGCTTAGAGGTCAGCATCGCCGTTGTGCGGTTCCTGTCGGTTCCATTCTTCGCTGTAGAGCTTCTGCACCTGCCCGTGGACCAGCGGCAGAGCCTTGGTTTCGGCGATGATCGGGAAGAAGTTCGCATCCCCTCCCCACCGGGGCACGATGTGCTGGTGCAGGTGAGCGGCGATTCCCGCTCCCGCGACGGAGCCCTGGTTCATGCCCAGATTGAAGCCGTGCGGCGAAGACGCCGCCCGGATGACGCGCATCATCTTCTGCGACATCTGGGCGATTTCAACGGTTTCCTCAGCTGTCAGATCCGTGTAGTCCGCCACGTGGCGGTACGGGCAGACGAGCACGTGGCCCGGGTTGTACGGGTACAGGTTGAGGATCACGAAAGCGTGCTCGCCGCGGGCAACGATGAGCCCGTCTTCGTCGCTGCGCTCAGGTGCCGAGCAGAACGGGCAGGACTGTTCGCTGGAGTCAGCGGGCTTGTCTTCCCCGCCGACGTACACGAAACGATGGGGTGTCCACAGTCGCTGCAGTCCGTCGGGTTCGCCGGGAAACCCGGCGGCTGCTTCCGGTTCGGGGATTCCCGCCATCAGACCTGTGCCCGTTCCTCAATCGCCTTGACGATCCGTTCGACGGCTTCGTCGACCGGCACGCCGTTGTCCTGACTGCCGTCACGGAAGCGGAAGGACACAGCACCTGCGTCACGGTCCTCTCCGCCTGCGATGAGCGTGTAGGGCACCTTGGACTTCGATGCATTGCGGATCTTCTTGGGGAAGCGGTCGTCGGAGGTATCGACCTCCACGCGTACTCCCCTGGCCTTGAGCTTCTGGGCGATGTCGTAGCAGTAGTCGTTGAATTCGTCGGCCACCGGAACCAGTGTTGCCTGGACGGGTGAGAGCCACACGGGGAACGCACCGGCGTAGTGCTCGGTGAGCACGCCGATGAAGCGCTCAATCGAACCGAACTTGGCCGAATGGATCATCACGGGGCGGCGGCGGGTGCCGTCCGAGGCGCTGTATTCGAGGTCGAAGCGCTCCGGCTGGTTGAAGTCCATCTGCACGGTCGACATCTGCCAGGTGCGGCCGATGGCGTCACGCGCCTGCACCGAGATCTTCGGACCGTAGAAGGCTGCACCACCCGGGTCCGGTACAAGCTCAAGACCCGTGGCTTCGGCAACTTCGCGCAGGGTGTTCGTGGCGATTTCCCACTGTTCGTCGGAGCCGATGAACTTGTCCTTCTTAGCACCGTCGACTTCGCGGGTGGACAGTTCGAGGTAGAAGTCGTCCAGGCCGAAGTCGCGCAGCAGCGACAGCATGAAGTCCAGTAGGTGCTTGATTTCCGCTGCCGCATCTTCTTCTGCCACGTAGGAGTGCGAATCGTCCTGTGCGAAGCCGCGCACGCGCGTCAGGCCGTGGATAACACCGGACGGTTCGTCGCGGTACACGGTGCCGAATTCAAACAGACGCAGCGGGAGGTCGCGGTAGGAGCGGCCGCGGGATCGGTAGATGAGGTTGTGCATCGGGCAGTTCATTGCCTTCAGCCGGTAGTCCGTGCCCTCGTGGGTGACGGTGCCGTCTTCGGCAACGTGCTTGTCGACGGTGAAGGGCGGGAACATGTTCTCGCCGTAGTACGGCAGGTGGCCCGAGGTATAGTACAGGGTCTCCTTGGAGATATGCGGGGTGCCCACGTACTCGAAGCCCTCTTCAATGTGGCGCTGGCGGACGTAGTCCTCCATGACGCGTTTGATGACGCCGCCCTTGGGGTGGAAGACGGGAAGGCCCGAACCGAGTTCATCGGGGAAGGAGAACAGGTCGAGTTCCGCACCGAGCTTGCGGTGGTCACGGCGTTCGGCCTCTGCGATGCGCTCCTGGTAGGCGCGCAGTTCATCCTTCGAGGGCCACGCGGTTCCGTAGACGCGCTGCAGGCTGGCGTTGGACTGGTCGCCGCGCCAGTACGCTGCGGAGGATTTGGTGACGGCAAAGCCGTTGCCGATGAGCTTGGTAGACGGCAGGTGGGGTCCTCGGCAGAGGTCTTCCCACACGATGTCGCCCTTGCGGTTGCGGTTTTCGTAGATGGTCAGCTGGTCGCCGCCGACCTCAACGCTGGCACCTTCGGCACCCTTGCCCTTGTCTTCGACGAGCTCGAGCTTGAAGGGCTCGTCGGCCAGGCGGGTGCGAGCTTCGTCGTCGCTGACTTCGGTGCGGTGGAAGGTCTGGCCTTCTTTCACGATCCGCTGGCAGCGCTTCTCAATGGCTTTGAGGTCCTGCGGTGTGAACGGCTCTTCAACCTGGAAGTCGTAGTAGAAGCCGTCAGTGATGTAGGGGCCTATGCCGAGCTTGGTTCCCGGAAACAGTTCCTGCACGGCCTGTGCGACAACGTGCGCCGTGGAGTGGCGAAGAATGTTGAGGCCCTCTTCGCTGCTGATGCTGATGGGCTCGACGACATCGCCGGGTTGCAGCTCACGGTGAAGGTCGCAGGAAGTGCCGTTGATCCAGACGGCAACTGTCGTCGGATCGGATGCAAAGAGCTCTGTGCTCGTCATCCCTTCGGTGTAGGGAATCTCTTCTCCGGCGACGGTCAGCGTGTCAGACACGGCTTCTCCTTTTATGTGGTCGTTTCAGCGTTTCTACTGTACCCGTTGGCAGGTGTGGTCGTACGTCCGATTCAGCAGTCAGGAACTGCTGGCTCTTACGGGAACGAGCCCGGATCTGGTGACCAGCCAACTTAAAGACTGTGCGGGGTGGGAACCGCCTGTTCCCACCCCGCGTTCACCAGCCTGTTTCAAGCAGGGTCACTTGATCTTGAATTCCTCTTCGTCACTCCAGTCCTTGCTCATGATCGAAATCGAGATCTCGGCGTCTCCAGCGCGATCGTATTCGATTGCCTGTGCTGTAAGGAACTCGTGTTCTTTACCGGCTTTGATGGGTTTGGCACCTAGGTCGAGGGTCGGGACGTCAAGGTTCCTGTCGCCGATCTTGCCGTGCACATTCTTAGAACAGTCCTGACCGTTGGCAATGCAGTTGATGCGAGCGGAGCCAATCTCAACGTCTTTGTCACTCGTGTTCTTCAGGAAGTACTTGATGACAAGAACCTCACGGCCGGCAAATGCTTCGGGAATCGAGTACTTATCAGGTTTGCCGCTTGTAATGTACGCACGGATCTCAATGCCTTCGTACGCTCCGATCAACGTGGCTTTGTCAGATCCGGCGTTGATGTCGTCGCCCTCAGCAGCTCCGTCGCCCGCAGCTTCGCCCTTGTCGCCGGATTCGTCCGGGTCACCGTCGCCTTGTGGTTCTGCCGGGGCTTCAGTGCCGCTGCCGGGATCATCCGGAGCGGGCGCTGGGTTTGCCGAACCTATGCCGATAACGACGAAGATCACGACGATCACAGTGACGATCAAGCCGACCACAGTCGTGAAGAAGCCCAGGATAAGACCGGTCAGGCCAACGCCCTTGTTGTTGGCCTGACCGTTTTTGACGGCCTTGAGGCTCATAAAGCCCGTAATGATCGCAACGATTCCGACCAGCCAGATGAAAAAACCAACGATACCGGAGACCAGTGAAATAACGCCCAGACTGTTCTTTTCAGTGCTCGATGGACCACCCGGGCCCCCGGGACCGCCTGCCCCGTAGAGGTCACTGCCGCCGTACGCCTGCAGGTCTTGCTGGTAGTCGGCGTAGCCGCCCTGGCTGCCAACAGGCTGCTGAGCATCTTGCCCGTAGCTGCTGCCGAAGTCAGCCTGCGAGTACTGGCTCCCGTAATCACCCTGGCCGTAGTTTCCCTGGCCATAATTGCCCTGACCGTAGCTTCCGGAGCTGCTTCCCGAAGGGTCGTAATTGTTGCCGTAGGGGCTGTTCTGCGGGTTCGAGCCGTTATGCCCGGAGGGGTTCTCGCTCATGCGGTTTCCTTTTGTTTTTGTTCGTTCAGGTGCAATCGAGCATGATCTTCACTGATCATTCGAACTTCCCAAAGCATAACGCCGATACTGGCAGAAATTTCCAGGAGAACTTCATTTCACGTTCACCGGGAATCTCCAGATACAGCAGACCACAGCCGCAAGACACAAAAAAGCCGGGGGCTTAAACCCCCCGGCAGTCTGTGCGCGATACTGGGATCGAACCAGTGACCTCTTCCGTGTCAGGGAAGCGCGCTACCGCTGCGCCAATCGCGCCTATAAAAGGCTATTCAGTTAAAGGAGCGAACTCCGTGCGCGATACTGGGATCGAACCAGTGACCTCTTCCGTGTGAAGGAAGCGCGCTACCGCTGCGCCAATCGCGCCAGCCCTGTTCGAGGTGGCGACGGGATTCGAACCCGTGTATACGGCTTTGCAGGCCGCTGCCTCGCCTCTCGGCCACGCCACCAGAGGCGACCGCCATATCTGGCGAACCAGAGCGGATGACGGGACTCGAACCCGCGACCCTCACCTTGGCAAGGTGATGCTCTACCAACTGAGCCACATCCGCGTGGTGCACTTTGAAGGTTTCCCTTCGTGCCGTGCAACAGGACTAAACATTACACACCCTTTTGCAGAAAACCAAATCGGCAGACAGTGACCCTCGTCACCATCTGCCGATCGGTGTTCGCATAGCCCGCAAAACCGGGTCAGGCTGCACTCTCTTCAGCACCGTCCACGGACTTCGACGACAGCGCCGTCATGCGCGAAAGGCAGCGCATGTACTTCTTCCGGTATCCCCCACCGAGCATTTCATCGGAGAAGATCTTGTCCAGGCGGATACCGGAGTTCACAATCCCGATGTCAGCGTCGTACAGGCGGTCTACGAGAGCGACAAAGCGCAGCGCGACACCCTCGTTGCCGATCGGCTCAACCTGCCGCCACGAAGCAAACTGCACACCATCAATGAGCCTGCGGTACTTCGAAGGGTGGATTCGCTGCAGGTGCTCAACGAGTTCGGGGAACTCATCAGTCGCAAGCACTCGCCCATCACTCAGAACCTTCTCCTCGGCACTTGCGAGCTCTTCAGCACCCAAAGGCTCCGGAGGCTCAGTGATTTCACGGTGACGGTAGTCATCACCGTCGATGCGCAGAACGTTGAACTGATCAGACAGCGCCTGAATTTCGCGCAGGAAGTCCTGTGCGGCAAAGCGGCCCTGACCCAGTGCGCCCGGCAGGGTGTTGGAAGTCGCCACGATCTTCGTGCCGGCATCGGTCAGTTCACGCATCAGCCGCGACATCATGACGGTGTCACCGGGATCATCGAGTTCGAACTCGTCAATGCAGACGAGCTTCATCTTCTCGAGTTCCGCCTTAGCCGTGGGAAAGCCAAGAGCGCCGATGAGGTTGGTGTATTCGACGAACGTGCCGAAAGCGGCGGGCTTTTCAGAGGCGTGCCACGCTGAGGCCAGCAGGTGGGTTTTGCCGACACCGTAGCCGCCGTCCAAGTAGATGCCCTTCTCGGCTGCCTTGTCGGCCTTGCCGAAGAGCTTCCTGAATAGCCCTCCTCCACCTCGTCCGGCCTGCGCAAAAGCCTGCAGGCTGTCACGCGCCTTCGACTGGGACGGCTGGGCCGGGTCTGGTTGGTAGCTGTCAAAGGACACCCCTTCGAACTGCGGAGGCGGTACGAAGTCAGCAAGAAGTTCGTTGCGATTGACGCGGGGGTCACGGTCGGTGAGATGAACGGCTTGAGTCACGCCGGCAAGTGTAGCCGGATGTGCCGGACGGCACCGACGTCAGCCCGCAGCGACGCTTATTCGAATTCGAAGCCCAGGCGACCAAGAGCCCGCGGATCACGCTGCCAGTCCTTCGCGACCTTCACGTGCAGGTCCAGGTAGACAGGGGTGCCGAGGATGCCCTCAATGTGCTTGCGCGCCTTGCGACCGACTTCTTTCAGGCGAGATCCGCCTCGGCCGATGATGATGGCCTTCTGACTCTGCCGCTCCACGTACATGTTGACGTAGACCTCCATGAGGGGCCGGTCCTCCGGCCGGTCTTCGCGCGGGCGGATCTCCTCAACCTGCACCGCCAGGGAGTGCGGCAGTTCGTCGCGGATGTCTTCGAGTGCGGCCTCGCGAACGAACTCCGCAATGAGGACCCGCTCGGGTTCATCCGTGATGTCCCCATCCGGGTACAGAGGCGGGCTCAAAGGCAGGTGCTTGGCGAGAACCTCGTCGACCGTGTCGACCTGGAAGTCGTCCACAGCGGACACCGGAACGATGTCTGCGAAGTCCATGAGCTCACCGGCGGCGGTGAGAGCCTCAACAAGGCCAGCACGGTCGACCTTGTCGGCTTTCGTCACAATGCAGACGACCGGCGTCGAGCCGCGTGAATCAGCCAGCTGTTCGGCGATGTAGCGGTCACCGGGGCCGATCTTTTCATCCGCGGGGATGCACAGCGCGATGACGTCAACGCTGCGCAGAGTGTCGGCTACAAGGTCGTTCAGGCGCGAACCCAGCAGGGTGCGCGGACGGTGCAGACCGGGGGTGTCGACAAGAACCAGCTGGTGGTCATCCCGGTGGACGATCCCGCGGATCGTGTGACGCGTGGTCTGCGGCTTGGACGACGTAATTGCGATCTTCGTGCCGACCAGCGCATTCGTCAGCGTCGACTTTCCAGCGTTGGGGCGGCCGACGAAGCAGGCAAAACCAGCGCGGAAGTCGTCGGGAACTTCGCGGAACAGACTCATTCTTCCTCCCGGGTGATGATGACGTGGCTGATGCGGTGGCGGCGACCCTGGCCCGGCTCGGCAACCAGCCGCAGCCCGTTGATGACAGCTTCAGAGCCGGCAATCGGCACCTCGCCCAGTTCGCTTGCCAGCAGACCGCCGACGGTGGTGACGTCTTCCTCGTCGATCCGCACGTCAAAGTATTCTGCAACGTCCTCGATGTCGGTGCGGGTAGCAACGCGCGCTCCCCCGCCTTCGAGCGGAACGATGTCGTCTTCATCGCGGTCGTACTCATCCGCGATTTCCCCGACGATCTCTTCGACGATGTCTTCAATCGTGATCAGACCGGCGGTGCCGCCGTATTCGTCGACGATGATGACCATGTGAGTCGCTTCGACCTGCATGAAGCGCAGGAGCGAGTCCACCGTTTTGGTGTCCGGCACGAAAGTCACGGGGCGGGCGATGTCGAGGGCCGGCTGGTCGCGATCCTCAGGGTGGGTGTGCAGGCGCCGGGCGACGTCCTTGAGGAACACGATGCCGCGGACGTCGTCAAGATCCTTGCCCACAACCGGGATGCGCGAAAAGCCCGAGCGCAGGAACACCGTCATGGCGTGTTCGAGTGTGCTTTCAGAGCGCAGGTACACGAGGTCGGGCCTGGGCACCATGACTTTGTACGCCCGGGTGTCGCCTAAGTTGAAGACGCTTTCGATCATGTCGCGTTCGTCGTCTTCGATGATGTTGCCGGCGCTGGCCCGATCCACGAGGTCGCGCAGCTGCTCTTCTGTCACGAACGGGCCATCGCGGAACACCTTTGCCGGGGTGAGCATGTTGCCCAGCCATACGAGCACGCGGGCCACCGGGCCGAGTGCTTGGCGCAGGCCGGAGACCAGCGGGGCCGAAGCAAGCACAACCGTGAGGTTTTTGCGTCGCCCGATTGTCCTGGGCGAAACGCCTGCGATGACGAACACGGCGACAGCTGATGTCAGGGCGGTGACAATGAGCGCTGTGGGCATGCTGTCGATGAAGCTTGTAAAGCCCAGCAGGGTGAACACGACGGCGGCAGTTTCAAACAGCTGCCGCACAAAGGTCAGCACGTTGATGTGCGTGGGCAGGTCTTTCAGGATCCGCTCAGCCTTCGGGGCTGTGTGCTTGCCGTCCTCGACTGCTTCTTCGACTTCGTGATGGCTGACTGTGGAAAACGCGGCGTCAGCAGCTGCCAGCACCGCCGCCAGGGTGAGGCTCAGCAGTGCCAGCAGGAAGTTCAGGGCTATTTCCACTTAGGACTCCGTGGGGATCGGCAGCCGCGTTCGCCCGGGTTCGGTGTGGGCGAACCAGGCGCGAAGAACATCGGCCTGTTTGCCGAACATCTCCTGCTTTTCTTCAGCCGTTCCGTGGTCGTAGCCGGCCAGGTGGAGAACACCGTGGACGGTGAGCAGCTGGATTTCGTCAGCTTGGCTGTGGCCGTTGGCTTCTGCCTGCTGCTGTGCGACGTCAGGGCAGATGACGATGTCACCGAGCATGCCGGCCTGAGCGCCGGGCTGCAGTTCGTCCATGGGGAAGGACATGACGTCGGTGGGGCCTTCAAGATCCATCCACTGCACGTGCAGCTGGCTCATCTGTTCGGTGTCGATGAACTGGATGGACAGTTCAACATCCGGGTGGATCTGCAGATGTTCCAACGCGAGTGCAGCTACGCCGCGCACCGCTTCAAGGTCGACGTCCGCGGGTGTTTCGTTGTGGATTTCTATGCTCATGGTCGGTGCTGTTCTACGCCCATTCTTCGTAGGCTTGGACGATCTTCGTCACGAGTGAGTGCCGGACGACGTCTTTCGCGGTCAGCCGGTGGAATTTGATGTCGTCGACATTGCCGAGGATCGACTGAACCACGTTGAGTCCAGAGTTCGTACCGCCGGGCAGGTCGATCTGGCTGGTGTCGCCGGTGACCACCATGCGGGAATTGAAGCCCAGGCGGGTGAGGAACATCTTCATCTGTTCGGGCGTGGTGTTCTGCGCTTCGTCGAGGATGATGAAGGCGTCGTTGAGTGTGCGGCCGCGCATGTAGGCAAGTGGGGCCACTTCAATGATCCCCTGGTCCAGCAGCGATGAGATGCGCTCGGCTTCGATCATGTCGTGCAGCGCGTCGTACAGCGGCCGCACGTAGGGGTCGATCTTTTCGTCAAGAGTGCCAGGCAGGAAGCCGAGCTTCTCCCCCGCTTCGACCGCCGGGCGGGCCAGGATGATGCGGGAGACTTCCTGGTTCTGCAGGGCGCGCACGGCCATGGCGATCGCCAGGTACGTTTTGCCGGTACCGGCCGGGCCGATCCCGAACGTGATGGTGTTCTCGCGGATCGAGGTGACGTATTCGTGCTGGCCGAAAGTCTTCGGCCGCACGGTCTTGCCGCGGGTGGAGAGAATGTTGTCGGTCATGACCTTCGCCGAGTCCTGGCCCTCGTCGAGCATTCCGGCCACGCGAGATACGGCTTCGGGGTCGAGGCGGCCGCCGCTGGCGATGATTTTGCGCATGTGGCCGAACACTTCGGTCACGCGGGCCACACTCGTGGGGTCGCCGGTCAGCTGGATGGTGCGCTGGCGGACATGGATTTTGACGTCGGGGAACAGCTTTTCGACTGTCCGCAGGTTCTGATCCTGCGGTCCGTACAGCGCGATGAGGTCGACGGATTCGGGAACGGACAGTGCGGTGCTCTGGTCAGTGTCCAGGAGAGCTTCCTTTCCTCAGTTGTCTTCTACCAGCCTAGCTGTTTTCGGACGGGTCCCAGCGCCCCAGTTCTTGTTGGGCCAGGGCGAGTGCGATTGGGCCTGCCGAAGATGCCCGCAGAACCGTAGGGCCGAGCACCGCGGTGACGGCTCCGGCTTCTTCCATCTGCTGTCGTTCTGCGTCCGTGATACCGCCCTCGGGGCCGACGACCACGTAGATTTCATCCGCCTCACGCTGTCTGAGCTCACTGCGCACAGTCTGCACGAAAGGCCGGGTTCCGCTTTCGTGCAGAACAATCACGAGCGCGCCTTCGCGCGCTTTCTGGACGGCGAACGAGGTGGAGCTCAGCTGCTCGAGCTGTGGAAAGTTCACGCGCCGGGACTGGAGGGCTGCCGCCTGGATGAGGTTGGCCCATTTGTCGTGCGCTTTAGCGGCCTTCGCGCCTTTCCACTGCACGATTGAGCGCTGCGCCTGCCACGGAACAACCACGTCGACGCCGACTTCAACCGCGGTTTCCACTGCCGCTAGGTCTCGGTCGCCCTTGGCCAAAGCCTGGATCAGACCAAGCCGAGGGGTCTGCGGATGCTCATGCTCCACCTCGTCAATCTTAAGGACAGCGGCTTCTTTAGAAGCCGACTCGAGAACCCCGCGCACCCGCAGACCAGCCCCGTCGGTGAGTTCGAGGGCTTCGCCGGCTTTCATCCGCCGTACGATCACGGCGTGACGGTGTGCCTGGCCGGTAAGCAGGAGGCTTTGGCCGGGGCTGACCTCCGCCAGCGGGGCGTCAGTGTAGAAGACCGGAAGAGTCACGACCTCTGTGCGAACCTTTCGCGGAAGCGGCTGAAGGGGCTCTTGGACTTCTTCTGCAGACCGTGGTCAGCAGAGTCTTCGCCGCGCATTTCTGAAAGCTGCTGCAGAAGCTTCTTCTGTTCGCCGCTGAGTTTGGTGGGCGTCTGCACGACGACCGTCACCAGCAGGTCGCCGCGGCTTTCCCGGCGCAGGCGGCCCGCACCAAGCCCGGACAGGGTTTCCACGGTGCCGGTCTGGGTGCCCGGTTCGATCGTGAGTTCACGCGGACCGTCAAAGGTTTCGAGTGTCACGGTGCTGCCGAGCGCCGCAGTGGTCATGGGCACGGACAGTTCTGCGCGCAGGTTATCGCCGTCGCGGGTAAAGACGTCATGTTCGCGGACGGTGATTTCGATGTGGAGGTCACCAGCCGGGCCACCGCCGGGGCCGACTTCGCCGTGGCCGGACAGGAGGATGCGGGTGCCGTCGTGCACACCGGCGGGAATTTTGACGGCGAGGGTCTTCTCTTCGCGCACTCGGCCTTCGCCGCCACAGCTGTTGCAGGGGTCTTTGATGACATCGCCGTAGCCGGAGCAGTTGCCGCACACCTGCTGGGTGCGCATGTCACCCAGGATGGTCCGCTGAACAGTCGAAATGGTGCCCGCTCCGTGGCACAGGCCGCAGGTTTCGGGTTTGGTGCCTTCGCGGGCACCGCCGCCGTGGCATGTTTCGCACATGACGGCCGTCTGCACGCGGATGTCCTCTTTGCCGCCGAAGACAGCGGTTTCAAGGTCGATGGTGAGTTCCACGAGGGCGTCGCGACCGGGGCGCACACGCTGGTTCGGAGGGCCAGCATGGCGCGGTCCTCCCCCGCCGAAGAACGTGTCGAACAGGTCGGAGAAGCCGCCGAATCGGCCGGCACCCCCAGTGGAGCCGCCCATGTCGTAGTGGCGTCGCTTATCCGGGTCGGACAGTGTTTCGTAGGCGACGGAGACTTTCTTGAATTCGTCTTCGTGTCCGGGGTTGACGTCCGGGTGGTACTTGCGGGCGAGCTTCCTGTAGGCCTTTTTGATGTCGTCTGCGGAAGCGTCGCGTTCAACGCCAAGTGTTTCGTAGTGATCGCTCACTGCTTCTTCTTTCGTTCGGATGCGTCTGTGAAAAGTGCGGGGTTCGATTGTGTGCTTGCGGTCTTCGGTCGGGCGGTCAGCCGGTCAGAGCGTACAGTCAGTCCGACAGGATGGTTGAGACGTATTTCGCTACGGCTCTGACTGCCGCCATTGTCGTTGGGTAGTCCATGCGGGTGGGGCCGAGCACTGCCAGTGAAGCGGTTGTGTCTTCTGTTCCGTAGCCGGTTGCAATAAGCGATGCTCCGGCCAGGGCTTCGAAGCGGTTCTCACTGCCGATCTGAACGGCAATTCCGTCAGCCTGCATATCCGCCAGCAGCTTGAGCAGCACGACCTGCTCTTCGATTGCTTCAAGCAGCGGGCCCATGTGGGTGCCGAACTCACTTCCGGCACGGGCGAGGTTGGCGGCCCCTGCCATGATGAGCCGGTCCTGCCTCTTGCTGCGGGCAAGTTCCACCAGCCGTTCGGCGATTGCGGTTGCCGTCTGAGCCAGTGCCACGGGCACCGCCAGTCCGCTGAGGGTGTCTTCGACGGCGTCCAGCCGCGTGTCTTCCAGCGCTTCGTTGAAGGCCCGCCGCATGCCGCGGACATCGTCTTCGTCAACCGGGTCGAGCGCTTCGACTATGCGCTGTTCGACTTCACCGGTGTCGGTGATGAGGATGACGAGGATCCGCTCGGGGCTCAACTGCACCAATTCGATGCGCCGGATGGTGGTCTGAGCGCGCACCGGATACTGGATGAGGGCAACTTGGTGTGTCAGCCGCGACAGCAGGCGGACTGTCTGCGCGAGGGTGTCGTCAATGCTCTGCGTGCTGGACAGGATCTGGGAAATGGCCCGCTTTTCTGCACTGGAGAGCGGTTTGACGTCGTCAATGCGGTCGACAAAAGCACGGTAGCCCGCATCGGTCGGGATGCGGCCGGCCGATGTGTGGGGCTGTGCGATGAGGCCTTCTTGTTCGAGTGCCGCCATGTCGTTGCGGATGGTGGCTGAGGAAACACCGAGCTTGTGACGTTCAACGAGGGCTTTCGAGCCAACCGGTTCGTTGGTGGCCACATAGTCTTCGACGATGGCCCGCAGAACTCTGCTGCGCCGCTCGTCGCTCATCCCGCATCGCTCCTATCTGCACCGAACCGGACGGCGTTTGTCAGCCGACCCTCTTGGCACTCTCAGTCTTAGAGTGCCAATTCTAGTGATGCGCGCACATCTATACAAACCCCACCGCGCCTGCGGATGTCGGCCTTGCGAGCAACACTACGCACGACAATGCGGCCAGTGGCGCCGGCACGCGGGTACCGTGGTCATCATGTCTGACCGCTATGGACGCGATGTCCTCTCTTCTGGCCGCACTCACCAACGACCCAAGACCCAGCAGGTTGAGGTCAAACGCGGAATGGTCGTTGAAGAGGTTGAGACCGGCTACGTCGGAGCGATCGTCAAGCTTGAGAAGACCAACGGCGGTTTCCTCATCCACCTCGAAGACCGGCACGGTCGCACGCAGGCGTTCCCCCTGGGCTTCGGCTACCTGCTGGAGGGCAAGTCCGTGGAGCTCACACGTCCGCGGCCGGCTGCACAGAAACAGCCCGGACGCACCGCCTCGGGAAGTCGCACCGTGCAGACCAAGGCGCGAGTCGCCCGGGGCAGCCGCATCTGGGTTGAGGGAAAGCACGATGCGGAGCTGGTCGAGAAGATCTGGGGTGACGACCTGCGGGTCGAGGGGGTTGTTGTGGAACCGTTGGGCGGCCTGGATGACCTCATGGAGGCGCTCGTCGAGTTCCAGCCGGATGCCGAGCACCGGGTTGGGGTACTTGCCGACCACCTAATCGAGGGCACGAAGGAAACGCGGATCGTCAGCGAAGTCGCAAGGCAGCCGTGGGCTGAGCACGTGCGAGTCACGGGTCACCCGTACGTCGACGTTTGGCAGGCCGTGAAGCCGTCGGTTGTTGGGATTTCCGAATGGCCAGAGGTGCCACGCGGAGAAGACTGGAAGCTGGGTGTTCTGCGCCGGATCGGCTGGCCGCACGCCGACCACACCGACACGGCACGAGCCTGGCAGCGGATTCTGGGTTCAGTGAAGTCCATCGCGGATGTCGATTGGACCCTGTCAGGTCGAGTCGAAGAGCTCATTGACTTCGTGACAGTCGGCAGGCACTGATGGCGCACAGCGAAAACCCTTTCCTCAATTCCGGTGAACTGGCTGACGGCACTGTGACTCTCCGCCCGTACCGGCCGGAGGACGCAGACGACCTTGTGGCCACCTGCACGGACGCCTCGGTGCTGGAATGGACGCAGGTCCCCCAGCACTACACCCGTGACATGGCGCTTGACTGGTGCGCGAACCCACCGGAACCCTCGTGGGTCATCACCTCCCCAACAGCAGAACACCCTGGCCGATACTCAGGCCAGATTGATATGCGCGTCCATACTGCCCATTACGTGTCGTTGGGCTACATGTCTGCCCCGTGGGCACGCGAACAGGGACTCATGACAGCTGCTGTGCGGATTGTGACAGATTTCGCCTTTGCGCGCGGCGCACAGCGGGTTGAAATCTGCGTCCACCCCGACAATGCAGCGTCACGCAAGGTTGCTGAGAAAGCGGGGTTCACATTCGAGGGCATCCGCCGCAACGGCGAAGTGCTTCGCGGCGAGGTCCGCGACCTCGCGGTGTATTCCGCCATCCCAGAAGAACACTGAGCACCCCCAATGCAGCAGGGCAGCCTGTTTTGTTCGCCTTGGGGCGGCGAGGCTGGAAGAGCCTGACTACAGGAAGCTCAACCCCATAGTGACGCAAGACAGCACTAGCATCCCCAAACAGTTGATCCAAAAGGCAGAGCCTGTCGCTTTTGCTCGTATGTGCCCCACAGCCGCGCAGAGAAAATAGGCAATGACCCCGGCGTTAGCCGAGAAAGCCAGTCCAGGCACCCATATTCCCGCAATGAGTCCACCGACTGCGAGCATCTTGATCACGAGCAAGGACCACCACCAGTTCTCGGGGAAGTTAACGCTGTGAAGACAGTCGCGAATGAAGCGGACTGGCTTGATGGACAGGGCTACATCCCCGAGGAGAACAGCGGCCAGAAACGCCGGCAGCATCCAGAACGTTGGAATCAGGGTCATGAGTCGCCTCCTGTATGCGGGCATATTGCCGCGAAGATATCGCTCAGCTGAGCCAAGAACCGTTGTTTGGAGATCTCAGGTGTTGCAGCCCAGATGAACAGGTTGCCGATGTAGGCAGCGTGAAGCGCTTTGGCGCGTCTGCGCACTTTGGTCGCATTTGAGCACCCACAGGCAGCTATGGCCTGCTGGAACACTGTGGTCAATCTCTGTGCGAGGTCCGTGAAGACCACGGATGTGTGTCGTCCGCTGACGAGAATTGAGGCATAGACCTGCGCGAGGCCACGACGTTCGTCGAACAGCGCCGCGAATGGCTCGACCACGGCGACTGCGTCTGCGCCGCAGCGCACCTCCGCGGCATAGTTCTGCGCATCAGCATGGGCTTGACGTTCCGCAATGAGACCGTCGAAGAGCTCCACGAGCAGAGCCTCTTTGTCACCGACAGACATGACCGTTCCGGCACTCACTCCCGCTTCCTGGGCTATGCCGCGCACAGTTGTCACCTGGAACCCCCGTTCATGGAACAGACGATCCGCTGCGTCTAACACGGCGCGGCGAGTTTCATTGCGCGCCGAAGAGCGAACACCAGCCATCTAAACCTCCCTGAACATGTTCACTGAACACGTTCAGTGTAGGCGCGGTTCGGCTCCGAGTCATATCCGCACAAAAGTTATGCCGTTCTGCGAATCGGCTTGGCGCCAGAGGCAACTTTGCGTTCCGAGCGCTTCTGGGCGATTCTGCATTGGGCCTCATAGTGAGCTTCAGACACGGTAGAGAACAGCCATAGCGCGAAGCCAAGCAGAGGACCGGCAACTACGAGAATCAAAGCGAAAGCCGTGGCCGTAACAACAACTCCAGCCTGGGCTCCACATCGCAAAAGGGTACCTACCACTGGCACAAACAGATCCTGTATTTGCAGTTTGCAGATAGCCAGGTAAGTGACGAGCAGAATGACCGCGAGGACCACGATAACTGCGCCTAGGACCCAAGAGAGGGAATACAACCAGCCGTACGCCCATTGCAAAGATCCGAACTGTGCGGCAAACATCAGGGATATCCAAGCTGTGCTCGGTGCCCGAGCGCCAAGCAGCCCTGAAGCCTGAAAGTCGAGGTGCCACTCGTTCTTTTGCGCGCTGAAGAAGGGCATTGCAAGCATGGAGACAACGGCGAGGAATGCAATCCCAATAAAAAGATGATTCGCCGAAGAGTTTGGCTGCGTAAGAACTGGTGGGAGGCTTGTTTCGAACCACTCCCCGATGCTGTGGGCACCAATGCCCCTGAACACCCCAGAGAGAACCTCGTTGGGGCGCTGATCACGAATGGACGCGACGATCATCAAAATGCCAGCGACGCATCCAAGCCATTGGTAAACCGAGTCCCGGCCGATCTTCAAATCCTTAATTAGGGCAAGCAACATTCCGCCTACTTCGTTCACGGATACTCCTCTCTGAGCTGCCTTCACCATGCCAGCCGCCACTGACATGACATGTTGAGAACGATTCGGCCTACAAGGAAGGCTCGCGCCCGCAATAATGACGGGGCGGTCACCCTTGCAGGTGACCGCCCCACCATCAGTAGTCCAGGCGCCTATCGGCATACGCGTCAGTGCTTAGCTTTGCGCCTCGTTCCCATCAGCAGCACACTGCCCGTGCCGATGCCCGCCAGGGCAAGCACCAACAGTGCGGCCGCTTCGGTTCCCGTACGCGGAAGTGCACCAGACTGAGCACCCGAACCAGCTGACGCGCCCTCTGCCGAGGTGCCGCTGCCGGAACCGCTGTCTTCTGCGGTGTCGCTGCCGGTCGAGTCTTCCGAGGTGCCGCCACCCGACTGACCATCGCCGGCGTCACCCGGTTCGTCACCTTCCGAACCGTCTGAGTCAGAGCCGCCCGGCTCTGATTCACCCGGTTCTTCACCTTCGTCAGGGTTCTCCGGCGTTTCCGGCTCCGGCTGTTCGTTATCAGCTGCAGGAACTGTCACCTTCTGGGTCGCAGTCCGGCCATTGACGGTCACGCTCAGCTTTGCCGTTCCCGGGCGAAGCGCTGTGATCTCGCCGGTCGACGGGTTGAATCGAATGACAGCGTCCTGAGCTGCCGCTCGCTCGAACTGCTGGTTGCCGTCGACAACCTGCACGCCGTCGCCGCCCCACTGAGCGGTAACAGGCCACGCCACCGGAACGGTACGACCGTCCTGCGTAAACGATGCGGTAGCCGAGCTGCTCTCACCGAGCGGAACAACACCGGCGGCCTCGAGCGACACCTCGTCAACCCAGGGGCGGGTTTCAGCCGCCAGCCAGTTCACACGGTCCTGAGGTGACGGGTCCTTTCCGACCGTGCCCTTGACCGGATCGATACCGAGCATCGTCCAGCCGGTGAAGCCGCCGGTTTCCGGTGTTCCCGCCGGGTTCTTACCCGAGTTTCCGTTGATCAGATAGGTCACGCTCTCAACAGCCGAACCGTGGAAAGCACCGACGTGACCGTTGATGACCGCAGCCGACTTACCCGAGGATCGCTTGAAATCGGCCATAAGCTTCTCAAAAGCGCGTGCTTCGCGCTGATCCGACAGCTGGCTGCTCTTGGTGGGCAGCGGATCGTTCGGCGGGTGGTGGAAGAACACCGTGACACCCGTCAGCTTGTCATCAGCCGCGACTTCGTCCAGCTGCTTTTCAAGCTTTTCGATCTGGTCGATTCCGCCGCTGCGCAGCGAACCGCCAGCGGTGTTGAGTGTGATCACGCGGGTGCCATCGAGGTCCTGCGAAGTTGTTGCCGGGCCGATCTCCTTTTCGAACACGCCGATGTCTTTGCTGCCCATGATTTCGTGGTTGCCGGGTACGTAGACGTGCGGAATGTTCTTATCCCACTCTTCGTCGAGGATCTTCTTCGCCAGGTCGAAGTCCTCCTTCGACCCTTCGTCCACGAAGTCACCGTCGATGATGAGCAGGTCAGGCTTAGCTTTGCGGATTTCACGCAAAGTGCGGCGGGCGCCTTCAACGGCTGCAGAATCAGGCTGTTTGGCGATGAACTGCGCATCACTCATCACGGCGATCCGCTGGGGGCGGTCTGCTGTGGTCCCGTGGGCAAGCAGTGCCGGGTCGTGGATTGCGGAGTCCTTTTCGCCTTCCGCAGTCGGCACTGTTGTCACCTGGAGGTTGGAGACCGCGATGTCGCCCTTGTACTGGGCTTCCGGTCGGGTTTCCATGATGCGGATGCGGTCGACTGTCAGTGGCTGTGCCAGGCCGTCCGGGACGGCGAACCTGACCTTCTGCCAGCCTTCTTCTTCGAGGTGGTCCCCGTCGAGGTTGGCGACTGTGCCATTGGCGTCGGTCACCTGCAGGCGGGGCCACGCGCCTGTGCCGTCACTTTTCACGTCGAGGCTGAAGCCGATGGCTGTGCCGTCGACAGGTTCGGTTTCCTTCGAGCCCAGGTAGAAGCCGCGGGTGGCTGCCGAGGTGGTGAAGTCGTACTTCATGCCGATGGCAGGCTTGCCGTCCCGGCCTTCTGCTTTGGCGATCTCGCCGGACGCGCGTGCATTCGCGGTTTCGAAGTTCTCGGGGTCC
Source organism: Brevibacterium sp. HMSC24B04 (assembly GCF_001806835.1). Classification (NCBI taxonomy): domain Bacteria; kingdom Bacillati; phylum Actinomycetota; class Actinomycetes; order Micrococcales; family Brevibacteriaceae; genus Brevibacterium; species Brevibacterium sp. HMSC24B04. The sequence goes on from NZ_KV786068.1 coordinate 241,898, forward strand.
GAGAAGTCCCACACGGCAGTGTCCTTGGTTCCGTAGGCGACTGTCACAGTGGTGCTGAGGTCGCCGACGGTGAAGGTGATCTTGCCCGTGGGTGTTTCGCCTGTCGCCTTAACGGTCCAGGTGCCCAGTCCGTCGTCTTCGACTTCTACTCCCCCCGGTGGTGCTGACCTTGACGTCGGAGGTTTCGATGCGCGCCCGCTGGCCGTCAGCATCGAGACCGGTGAGGGTGATCTTCGCGCTGGCGTCAGCGTCTGGCAGGCTGAGTGACTTCTCCGAGGCGCGCAGGGCGATGGCTTTGCCGAGCACCCGCAGCTTCGTTTCGTCGCTCTTGTCGCCCGCGCTGTAGGTGACCGTGCCGGTTCCGCGTTCTTCACCAGTGATGCGGGCTGTGTTCTTGTCAGTCGCGGCGACCTTCAGGGGCGCGTCTGCGCTGAACTTTCCTGCGGCTTCAGCCGGGGAGAGGTTGGAGGACAGTCCCGTGCCCTTCACGGTGCGGGTGAGCCCTGGGAACACCGCGTCCTCGCCTTTCAGACCGAGGCTCAGCTGAACGCCCGAGGTGTCGTCGGACTTTGCGGAGGAGTAGAAGACGAGGGCGTTGGGCACCTCGCGCACCTGTCCATCCGAGGGGGTGTTCCAGATCTTGGGACCGTCATCACCTGCTACGCGGGCGGACATGGCGGACGATCCACCGCCGTCGAGGTTGAGCGCGTTGTGCGCACCCATGTCACGCAGCAGCTCACCGATTTCGGTGAGGTTCATACCGCGTGACTTGTTTGAGCGGCCGTCGAGTACCATGACGTACAGTTCGGTTCCATCTTTGCTGATGCCGACGGCGGTGCGCGGGTGGGTGCCCGTTGCCAGGCTGTCGGTCATCTTCGGCACTGTGCCGTTGGTGAGAATCTGGTGTGATCCTGCGATGCCGAGGTCGACGTCTTCAGACGGTCCCACTTCGATTTCAACCTTGTCGCCCTCTTCCAGCTGGGCGATGGTCTCGGCGCCTGCTTCACGGCCGATGAGCACCTGGGTGCCATCGGCCACGCGGCGCTTGCCGAAGCTGTCGACAATGTCGGTGGTTTCCGTGACGGTGCCGTCTTCGATAACGGCCGCGGCGATCTTCCTAGCCTTCTTGTCCGGCGCTCCCACCGGGCGGTCGAGGGTGTAGTCACCCCACGCCGAGGTGTAGACGCCGATTCCGTCCGCTGCCAGCTGCGGGGTGTTCATGCCGGCGAGTTCGTGCTTTTTGCCTTCGGGCAGTGTTGCGGTGCCCGTTGCGGAAAGCTGCTGGACTGCTGCACGGCTCTGGGCGATCGTCAGGGACGGCTGAGGCTTCGAATTTCCTGCGCGCAGGCCGTCGCTGCTGACCGATGTGTAGATCGGGGCGTCAGAGTGGTTGATGTCGAAGAACGTGCCGTTGACTGCTGCAACAGCTTCTTTTCCACGCGGACCCTGGTGCATCACATCGTCCAGCGGTGCGCGTCCCGTTACCGTCCCGGTGTCGCGCAGGTCAGTTGAAAGTGTCGACTCGCTCAGATCAGCGGTGAGAACGCTGCCTTCGTTCCAGCCGGGCTGTTCGAGGCGGGAAAAAGTGGTCAGGTCCAGGCCGGGAGCAACCGGCTGGGTTTCCGAGGTCCGCAGTACGCCGCCCCTGGACAGCTGTTCGTCGGTGACCTCTGCGGCAGCAGGTGCGGCCTGCCATGTTTCGAGTGCGGTCAGCCCCGGTGTGAGAAGCGCAAAGACCGCAAGCAGCGCAAAAATGCGAGCGCGGATCGTTTGGTGCTTCAGAGAGCCGAGATGGGCAGTGTCGGTGTGCTCAGCAGCTGGAGAGCGCATCAAAGCCTTCCTGGGAAAACAATGTGTGGGTGCTCTGAAACCGTAAAAGGGCGAAGCGTCACTCAGATCACTCGCAGATGAATATCGCGTAACCACTCAACGGCCTCCTGACCTGCGACGATGATGTTGGGAGAATCCAGACGAGCACCCGGCAAACCGGGCTCGGAAAGGGTGCCGTCGGCACCTCGTGAGTGACATCGTGGTGAACTCCCCGTGAAGGGGGCCTGGGAGCCCGACCGAACCGGCTGTTCAGACGCGCGGTCGATGTAAAACTGGCTGTCTGACGACAGAGAGGTCACGGTGTTCTCCATTTTCAAGAAGAAGCACAGCGAGCCGGCGGCGGCTCCGCTTGGCGATTCCCCTGACGCTCACCCGGTACCCGCAATGGATTTTGATTTCACAGCGCAGGCGCCCGATGGGTGGGAGCTGCTCATCGATGGAGAGAACCCCGCTGCGATCGGCTCTTTCGAGCAGGTCCGTTCAGCACTAGCGGGACTGGAGGAATGGGGATGCGCCGTCGTGCAGAAGTCCGGTGACCCAGCGCTGAGCGCGCAAGCGCTGTACAAGGGTGAGCGCTGCTATCAGCCGGAAGTGCTCACTGGCAGTGAACCGCTCATCTACGGGCTTCCCACCAAGAAGGGCCGCAACAGTGAGGAGGCCGGGCTCGATGATGCCGCCCTAGTGCTGTGCACTTTTATCCGCGAGGACGGAGCACTCCCCCAGATTGCGCACCTCGTGACTTCTCACCCCGAGCCGGGGGTTTCCTTCGGCGGGCTCTGAGCGCAGGCTCCGAAGTTGAGGCTGGAGTCAGCCTGCCGTTTCAGTCATCGTCTGTAACAGAACGTCAAAGAAACCAGCCCAAGATGACGGAACCTTTCCGGCCGTGACAGCGGAACCCCGTGGGCGCCTCGTACGTGTCTAGCTTCGGCGTTGTTCATTCACCCGAGCGAAGAATGCAGAGGCGCCCATGACCGCGAAACAGCTGCCCATCCTTGATCTCAGCCTGGCCGACGACCCGGCAACCGCCGAGCAGTTCCGCGAAGAGCTGCGCCGGGTGACACACGAAATCGGGTTCTTCTACCTGACAGGTCACGGAATTCCCGCTGAGGATTTCGCACAGATTCTCGAAGTCTCGCAGAAGTTCTTCGACCTGCCGGAAGAAGAGAAACTCGCAATTGAGAACACTCACTCCAAGCACTTCCGCGGATACACCCGCACCGGCGGCGAACACACGCGAGGTGTTGTCGACTGGCGCGAACAGATCGACATCGGTGCTGACCGGCCCGCGATTGCCGAACCGGAACACGATTACGACAACCTACGCGGCCCCAATCAGTACCCGGAGTCACTCCCGGAGCTCAAAACCATTACCGACAGCTGGTTTAAGCAGCTGTCGGAGGTCGGCGACAAGCTGCTGAGCGAATGGGCGCTGAGCCTGGGCCAGCCGGCTGATCACTTCGCACCCGCATTTGCGAATGAGCCCGAATCGTTCATCAAGATCATCCGCTACCCGGCTGCCGTTGATGATTCCGTCACGCAGGGCGTGGGCGAACACCGTGACTCCGGCACTCTCACGCTGCTGTACCCGCAGCCGGGAACTTCGGGACTGCAGGTGCTAACAGCCGACGGGTGGATCGATGCTGATCCGATTGAGAACACCTTCATCGTCAACATCGGCAAGCTGTTGGAAGTCGCAACCGACGGCTACCTCAAGGCGACGCTCCACCGTGTGCTGCCGACCAAGCCCGGTGAAGACAGGATCTCGGTGCCGTTCTTCTACAACCCGGCACTGAGCGCGCAGCTGCCGGCAGTGACTCTCCCGCCGGAGCTTGCCTCGAAGGCGCGCGGGGTTTCGGTCGACGAACTCGATGTCCTGCACACCGTCTACGGCGACAATGCCTTCGCTTCCCGCCTGCGCAGCCACCCCAATGTGACCGAGAAGCACTACCCGCACCTCGTCGGAGCACAGTGACGGGAGCTGTTGAGGTGTCTGTTCAGGCACCGGGCCGATAAATTAGCGGCTAACAGTCCGATAAACTGCCTGGTAACGAGGCGATAAGTTGGCGGTTATCTCCTCGATAAATCGGCGGTTAGCCTGCTATTGTTCAGACTATGGCCATCGACTACCCGACTGACAGCCCCTCGTATCTCCCGCGCTACATCGACCTTGAATTGGACGAGCTGACGGGGGCATCTGCCATCGCCATCGACGGACCAAAAGCAGTGGGCAAGTCCGAGACGGCCACAAGGCGAGCGAATCGAACATACTTCCTCGACCGTGACAGCGAACGGGAGCTCCTTCGAGCTGACATGGACGCCCTATTGGTTGCCGAAGACACACTGTGCATCGATGAATGGCAGCACTTGCCTCAAGTTTGGGATGCGGTGAGGAGGAATGTAGACAAGCAGGTAACCACGCGCTACCTGCTGACCGGAAGCGCCACACCCAAGCAGGGCGTCGATACGCACTCAGGCGCCGGACGTGTGATCAGCCTACGGATGCGACCACTCGCCCTGTCTGAGCGCGCTGACACCTCACCAACGGTCAAAATCGCTGAGCTCTTCACAGGCACAGCCACAATCTCCGGCCACACAGACTATTCGCTGACAGACTATGCTGAAGCACTGTCCGCTACCGGACTGCCGGGCGTCTGCCGACAGCCAGCCCGGCTTCGTCGCCAGCTCATCGACGCCTATGTTCAGCGCGTTATCGACCGCGACGTTCCAGAGCAGGGACTCCTGGTGCGCAAACCAGAATCGCTGCGTGCATGGTGGGCGGCATACGCAGCGGCATCCTCAACCACCACCTCGTACACCAAAATTCTGAACGCCGCCTCTCCGGGTGACGCTGCCAAAATCTCCAAAGATTCGGCTCTGGGTTACCGCGACATCCTCAGCAAACTATGGCTGTTGGATCCGGTACCGGCATGGTTCCCCAACCCCTCCCCATTCAAAAAGCTCACTGCTGCCCCGAAGCATCAGATATTTGATCCCGGCATTGCGGCCGCTCTGCTCGGTCTTACGCCGAACATCCTTACCTCCGGCGAGCCCGGCTCGTGGGAGCTGTTTGGCCAGCTCTTCGAATCGCTGGTCACTCTCACTGTTCGCGCGGCTGGACAGGCTTCCGAGGCGAAGGTCTCACATCTGCGCACACAAGGCGGAGCACAGGAGATCGACCTGATTCTTGAACGGTACGACGGCAGGGTCGTTGCCTTCGAAGTGAAGTTGAAGCCAACACCCACGGACAGGGACGTTCGCCACCTGCATTGGTTGGGCGATCACATCGGTCCGCGCTTGGCGGACAAGGTCGTGGTCACAACGGGCACAGATGCTTACCGAAGACCGGACGGTGTGGCCGTTGTCCCACTCGCACTGCTGTGTTGAAGGCACAGGTTCACAGCCGTCATTATTCAATCCGCATAGGGATGCTGTCGTATGTCGGGTGCGGGTCGGTCGTCAGCCTCCCGTAGGTGTCAACGTCGATCCGCTGGCCGTCAATGAGGAACTTTGCTCGCTCGGTGCCCTCTTTGATGAAGCCAGCGGATCGCGCCACATGTCCGGATGCAGGGTTGTTCACCCGGTGGCCGAGTTCAAGCCGTTCCAAGCCTTCGTGGTCGAGTGCCCAATCTGCCTCGGTGGCTGCTGCCCTGCTTGTCCAGCCTCGGCCGCGGGCCCGTGCAGTCATCCAGTACCAGAACCAGCCAGAACGGTTCTCTTCGTCGACGGTCACACAGACCACACCGACAAGAGACTCGCTGTCGCAGACTGCCCACGGCCGGTGGGGCGAAGAAGCTTCGCACAGTTTGCCGACATAGCGCTCAGCATCCGCAAGGGATGTCACATCGCCTTGCCGGACCATATCCGGGGCGGACAAGAATGCGTCCAAAACAGCGGTCACATCGGAAGTGCGCAGTCGGCGGAGGATCGGTATCAACGCGAGTTTCCTTTCGCGGCTTGGTTCCGGGTGCTGATTTCTTCGTGCGTTTTGCGCCGCATCAAAGCCAGAACTGGAATCTATCGCGTTTTGGACACCTGTGATACAACGAGATGCATGAAGCTGCGCAGACGCCAAACCACCTACCTTGAGGTCGACGGCCACCGTTTTCGCGTGGTAGCTACCCCGCGGACACAGCACGTGCATTGGCTGACGTGCCCGAGTGAAGAGTTCCCCAGCGGGTACTCTTCGGGTGCATACGTCGCGGCGGACAGCAGACTGACCTATTGGGTCGAGACCCTGAAGCTGATGCTCTTTGGCCCTCTGCCGACTGATGAGCAGCTGAGAGACGAAATCGCGGACTGGCTTTCGTTCACGCTTTCGGAAGACGGCTAAGCGGGCGTCCCGGGGGGACATCGAGTGAACGATGTCCCCCGGGGCTTCACAAAGTGGAGCCGAGGGGAATCGAACCCCTGACCTTCTCGATGCGAACGAGACGCTCTCCCAACTGAGCTACGGCCCCTTTTAGTACTCACTGTACTCCTGGGTCTGCGCACTGTGTCATGGGTACGAGGCGCCGCTCACCTTCCGCTGTAACTACAGGTACTCCGACAGCTCGCGGACGATGAAATCCGCCATGAGCCGACCGCGCAATGTCAGCGCTACCCATTCCTCATCAGGTTCTACAAGCCCCTGCTTGGCAAACTGCTCCAGCAAAAGTTCAGTACCCGCAGGCAGTTCGGACAGACGCATACCGCCGCGGATCCTTGCCCGCAGCATGAGGTCTTCCAGCCTGCGAGTATCCGCATCGAGAACTTCGCGGCCAATGGCCGGTGACTGCCCCTGGCCCAGCCGATCAGCCCACGCGCGTGGGTGCTTGGCATTCCAGAAGCGCACTCCCCCAATATGTGAGTGCGCGCCAGCACCGAAGCCCCACCAGTCCTGGCCCGTCCAGTAGGCATTGTTGTGGCGGCACTCGTGGTCAGCGCTGCGCGCCCAGTTGCTCACCTCGTACCAGTGCAGCCCGGCGGTAGAGAAAGCAGCGTCAGCAGCCGCGTATTTGTCCGCCAGATCGTCCTCGTCCGGCATGGGAAGCTCACCGCGGCGAACCTGCGCACCCATCTTGGTGCCCGGTTCGACAATGAGCGAATACGCCGAAATGTGGTCCGGTTCCATCGCAACAGCTGCGTCAACAGAACGCTGCCAGTCCTCGGCCGACTCTCCCGGTGTGCCGTAGATGAGGTCAACTGACACCTGCATACCGGCGTCCTTAACCCACTGAACAGCTTTGGGGACCTGCTCTGGATTGTGCGTGCGATCCAGTGTTGCCAACACGTGCGGAACCGCCGACTGCATGCCCATGGAAACCCGCGTAAAACCAGCCTGCGCCAACTTGGCCACATACTCCGGGCTCAGAGTGTCCGGGTTCGCCTCAGTCGTTACCTCAGCGTCAGCCGCCAGTCCGAAAGCGTCCCGCACACGTTCAAGCGCGAAGGCCAAATCAGCGGCCGGCAGAAGAGTCGGCGTCCCGCCGCCGAAGAACACGGTGCCCACCGGCCTGGCCGGAAAGCCAGCAAGAACGCGGGAGGCGAGCTCCACCTCGTGAGCTAGATTCCCCGCCCAATCGGAACGATTGGCACCCGGACCGAGTTCCTCGGCCGTATAGGTGTTGAAATCGCAGTAGCCGCAGCGCACCCGGCAATAGGGCACGTGAATATAGGCACTGAGTGTGCGCGCCTCGGCCCCAGCCTGCGCGGAGGCAGGCAGAGAACCGTCAAGCGGAGGAACGTTGCCGTCAGGCTGTGCCGGCACCGATCAGCTCTTCCGTCAGTTCTTCCCGCCGCCGGCAGCATCCGACGACAGTGCGGCAATGAACGCTTCCTGCGGAACCTCAACGGTTCCGACCATCTTCATGCGCTTCTTGCCTTCCTTCTGCTTCTCAAGCAGCTTGCGCTTACGGCTGATGTCACCGCCGTAGCACTTAGAAAGAACGTCCTTGCGGATCGCGCGAATCGTCTCGCGCGCAATAATGCGCGAACCGATAGCTGCCTGCACGGGAACTTCGAACTGCTGCCTGGGAATGAGCTCCTTGAGCTTCCCAGCCATCTTCACGCCGTAGTGGTAGGCATCATCACGGTGGACAATCGCAGAGAACGCATCCACGTGATCACCGTGCAGCAGAATGTCGACCTTGACGAGGTTGGCGGCCTGATCGCCGTCATCTTGGTAGTCAAGAGAGGCGTAGCCGCGGGTGCGGGACTTCAGCTGGTCGAAGAAGTCAAACACGATTTCAGCCAGCGGCATGCGGTAGCGCAGCTCCACACGGTCTTCCGACAGATAGTCCATGCCGTTCATCTGGCCGCGCTTGCTCTGACACAGCTCCATGACCGGACCAACGAAATCCGACGGGGTGAGGATCGTTGCCGCGACCACCGGCTCGCGGACTTCCTTGATCTTGCCTTCCGGGTATTCGCTGGGGTTGGTCACCGTGTACTCGGTACCGTCTTCCATCGTCACTTGGTACACAACAGACGGGGCGGTCGAAATGAGCGAAAGATCGTATTCGCGTTCCAGACGGTCGCGCACAATCTCCAAGTGCAGCAGCCCCAGGTAGCCGCAGCGGAAACCGAAGCCCAAAGCCGCAGACGTTTCAGGCTCAAAGGTCAACGCAGCATCGTTGAGCTGCAGCTTCTCCAGCGCATCACGCAGCACCGGGTAGTCCGAACCGTCAATCGGGAACAGACCGGAGAACACCATCGGCTTGGGCTCCTGATAGCCCTCGAGCGCCTCTTCAGCAGGGTCAGCGGCGGTTGTGATCGTGTCACCGACCTTCGACTGGCGCACGTCTTTGACACCCGTGATGAGGTAGCCGACCTCACCAACTCCCAGACCCTTCGACGGTTTGGGCTCCGGCGAGGACACACCGATCTCCAGGGTTTCGTGCGTCGAACCAGTGGAGAACATCTGGATCTTTTCGCGCGGACCCAACTTTCCGTCGACCACGCGAACGTACGTGACAACACCGCGATAGGTGTCATACACGGAGTCGAAGATCATGGCACGCGCCGGGGCGTCCTTATTGCCCTCAGGTGCGGGAATGTCGCTGACAATCCGGTCGAGAACATCCTCCACCCCTTCACCTGTCTTACCGGACACGCGCAGGCAGTCTTCGGGCTCAACACCGATGAGGTTGGCAAGCTCTTCTGCGTACTTGTCCGGGTTCGCCGCCGGCAGGTCGATCTTGTTGAGCACGGGAACAATCGTCAGATCGTGCTCCATGGCCATGTAGAGGTTCGCCAGCGTCTGGGCTTCAATGCCCTGCGCCGAATCAACCAGCAGCAGCGCACCTTCGCATGCGGCCAGCGAACGCGAAACCTCGTAGGAGAAGTCCACGTGGCCGGGGGTGTCGATCATGTTGAGCGCAAACGGTTCGCCGTCATCCGTCATCCACGGCATGCGCACCGCCTGCGATTTGATCGTGATGCCGCGCTCGCGCTCGATGTCCATCCGGTCGAGGTACTGGGCGCGCATTTCACGCGGCTGCACCACCCCGGTCATCTGCAGCATACGGTCGGCAAGAGTCGACTTACCGTGGTCGATGTGGGCGATGATGCAGAAGTTGCGGATATTCGCAGGGTCGGTGGACGCCACCTGAATCCGCTGGGCAGCAGTATCGCTCACCTGAGGCATGAACGCTCCTTTGTGGGTCTCAAACAGCTCCTCATTGTCTCATACGCCTGTTCAGCGCTTATCGTTGACACATGGCGAACTCCAACTTCTCACAGCGCCTCATCCGCAGGGGGCTGCGCGCAGGAATCAACGCGCTCAGCCGCAGCATCGACCAAGAACAGGTGGGTCGGCTGGCAGCCGACCTCCTCCTGGGAGGCGGGACCTCCACCTCGTCAGACTCACGAGGTGGAACTCACCGCGGTCCCGACACCTCACCTGGGCGGGCCGAAAGGCAGAAGACAAGCCCGCAGAAACGCGGTGGCGGCCAGAAGAAACGCGACGACTTCTCGATCGCCAGGCGAGCGGAGAAGCAGCCGATCAAACAGGGCTTCCCCAAGCGTCCTTCTGGTGGCTATCCCGGTGACTTCACCGGCACGGTCCGCCCCGTCTACTCCCCCGACCTTGACGGCAATCCGGACCCCGGCGAAGTCGTGTGGGCGTGGGTTCCCTACGAAGAGGACTCCACGAAGGGCAAAGACAGGCCTGTGCTGCTTGTTGGCCACGACGGTTCGTGGCTGCTGGGGCTCATGCTCACCTCACAAGACCACGTGCCCGGCAATGTCGGCGAAATCCGGCAGAACGACGGAACACCGTGGATCAACATCGGCTCCGGCGATTGGGATTCTAAAAACCGACCGTCGGAAATCCGTCTGGATCGGGTCATCCGCATTGCCCCCAACGCTGTGCGACGCGAGGGTTCCATCATGCCCATGACGCTGTATTCGAAGATCGTGGAGAACATAGACAACGGCGGGCAGGGCTGACAGCAGCGCTGTGGGGCTGAGAAGAAGCCCCGCGTGTGGTGAAGACAACCGCGCGAACGCCCCGCAAGAATTAGCGTTCGGACCTGCAAACCGCTAAGCTTTTGGCCGTATGTCCGCCAAGGTGTGTGTCTCACCATGGTCGGGCGGATGTACTCCTGATATTCAGGCGCCGGACGCTTTCCCCGCTGAGGGCGCATCGATTATCGGGAAGCCCTCACGACCTATTGAATTCGACAGAAGAGTGTTGAAGTGGCAAATATCAAGTCCCAGATCAAGCGGAACAAGACCAACGAAAAAGCTCGCCTGCGCAACCGCGCTGTGCGTAGCGAAGTTCGCGGTCACATCCGCAACGTCCGCGCAGCTATCGAAGCTGGCAACGCTGACGAAGCACAGGCAGCCCTGCAGGTTGCCTCGCGCAAGATCGACAAGGCAGTGAGCAAGGGTGTGCTGCACAAGAAGAACGCAGCAAACCGCAAGTCGCGCCTGGCTAAGGCTGTGAACGCGCTCAAGGCCTGATAAAGCCGACAAAAGGGGACGAACCACGTGGTTCGTTCCCTTTTTCGTGCTGTTTTAGGGTTAAGCGACAAAATGGGGTTAATGCTCAAAATGTGTGTATGGGCTCGGCGTGTTGCTGTAGGTCATTGGTTTAGAAGGTGCGTCCGGCCCAGCCTTTTTGGACTCCGTTGCCGTCTTCGATGCTGAAGGATGTGCCGTAGAGGGAGTCGGTTTCGGGTTTCAGGCTTGTCTGCCGTGGCGCGGGTGTTCTGGTTGGTTTCCATGTTTCAGGGGTGACGAAGCTCCAGGGGTCTTGGGGTTTCTCGGTTCGGTGGTAGAGCACCCAATTGACAGCTCGGATCGCGTGGTTGGGGCTGAGTCCGCGGTGGGCGCGCAGGAGTCCTTTGATGGCGGCATTCGGCCCTCCTTCTAGGGGGGGTGTCGTCCGAGCGATGTGGTAGCCGTCATCGGCGAGTTTCAGCCAGGTGAAGAGCTGGTCTACTTTCAGCAGCGTGTGGAGGAGTTTGACAGCTCGGCGGGTGCGCAGGCGGGTGCGCCACCACGTCTGATCGGCTTTCTCATAAGAAGACCTAGATACGACAGGAGCGGCGTAGGTGCGTTCTTTCAGGAAGTCACTCCAGCGTGCTTCCCATTCGATGAACTGGCCTTGCCAGACTGCGGCTGCATCCAGGGACCGCACCCGTCTGCGCGCCTTGTAGATGGCTTGGAGTTCTGTGTTCGCCTCCCGTCTGGGCTGGCGTGTTGAATGCTTACGGGCGGCTTGCTGGATGTGGAAGTGACACCGCTGGATTCGGGTCTCAGGCCATAGTTTCTTGATCGTGCTCAACAGTGGCCCGTTGCCGTCGACAACCGCAGCCACAGGGGCGGGGATGCGTTCGATGAACGCACTCCAGGAAGCGGTCCTTTCCCGGTCACACCACTGCCAATCAACGACATACCGGCCGGTGTGGGCGATGAGTACGCACCAGCCGTTGAAGTACGTGCCATCGAGCATGATTTGGTCGCGGACTTCACCGGTAGGCACCAGGCGAGGCTCGACGTTCCAGCACCAAGCGGTGGAACGTTCAAAGGTGCGGGATGTTGGCGCTAGATCTGTTTTGCGGTAGCCATCGAGCAGCCAGGACAAGAAGATGCGCAGCTGATGCGTCCGCGTGACAACCCGCGAGACTGCGTGGCTGAAGCTCCGCAGGATTTGCATCGCCACCGGATGCGCCCCGCGCTGGTCTTACCGTTCTTCACCAGCTTGGATTCACATACACCACGACGCGGATTATTAGAAGCACCACTCACACCACATGCTTTCAAAGCGTGTGCAGAGTCCTTCTGCCCTACCGACTAGTGGGAAAGCGGCCTATCCTGTACACACATTTTGTCGCTTAACCCACTTCATACTTTCGTGCGAGGCACCCGAAGGCATCTTCACTATCTGATTGGTTTCGACGCTCCACCTCAGCCCCCTCCTCCCCGTCAGTAAGGATCGACATGAAGAAGTGCATTGTAGCAATCGCCTGCTCCATAGCGCTGGTGACAACCTTCTCAGCATCACCCGCCTCGGCAGAAACGGCACATAGCGATCCACCGCCTGACGGGCCCAAGCGAACGGCCGCATATGCCGACGCCTCAGTTGCCACGCAGCCCTTCGCAAAGCGTCCGCCCTCGAAGACCGGATGCCAGGGAGACATCGACTACCCTCATATTTCCAGAAGCAAGGGAGTGACTTACACGATCAACACGCATGTAATCGGTAGGTGCAAGGTTACTCCATCCGCGCATAGCGTCGAAGGAAAGCTCTACCGCCTCCGGTGGTTTGGCCAAGAGCATCTCAAGAGCGGCAAGCGATCGGGGGCCAAGAAGTACCACCAGGTTAATCTCAACACAAAATGCAAGAAAAATTCGAAGTATGTCTACCGCGCGACTGGCCGATTCTACTCAAAGGTCGGCAAGAAGACGTTCGCGGTGAGCTACTATAATCAGACGCCCAAGAAGGAGACATGCGTCAAGGGTGGAAAATAGACTCCGCTTAATAGTTCTTTCGTCGATAGTCGCCCTCTTAGCCGGCTGTTCCAACAACCCTGCAGGCACTGTTGAGAAGCAAGACACTGACGGTTACGAGGTCGTAGAGCGATCGCGTGCCGCCCAGTCCCATTACCAGCTATCGCTCCCCGGTGGTTCAACTCAACCTGTTCTGGTTTCTACTTCATGGCCTGATACTTCTGACTACCCTGAATCGTCACCTATACCAAAGAAGGTGACCTGGCCTGACCTCAGCCAAGCGAAAAACCAAAATTCTTCAGTGGTTGATTTGTCGCTCCAGGGACCCTCTGCACCGCTGGAGGCAACAGTCGCACGGTATGCGGAGGTGGACAGTTCCGGAATCCCCCAGGGCGACCCTACAGTTGAGACATGCACGTTCGGGTCGACGGATCTCCTTTCGTCATGCTCAATCGATCAGGTGTTAGGGGAGTCGGAAACCTCGTCTGTCCACATAGCTGCGGCGAATCCGGAAGATCGCTATTTTGCGTTTCAGGCGACCTGGGTTGTTGATACCAGCGATGGCCCGGAGGATCTTATGCTTGCTTGGGGTTTTCAGATAGTTCAGTGATTGCAAGAAGCGGCCAGTGTGCGCAGTCTTTATTGGCCAAATAGTTATTTACGGTAGATTTACTGTATCTAATTTTAGTTTTTTCCAGATTTGCACCGGAGGGGACGAAAGTGCCGTAAACGGCATGGTAGAGTCTTCCATCGTCGAGTACAAAATGCACGGCACTGTCTTGATTTAAGAAGTCCAAGTCGTCGGAGCGCTTCCATTCGACGCGTATCCTCGTTGCGTTCACGCCCGCTAGTATGAAGGCTTGCTGAATCCTGCCAGGAGGGAGTGCCAATATGGTTGGACAGTCTGAGGGAACTCCAGGAGACGCCACAACCACGGATTCTGGGGGCAGACTGAACTCCGGTAGAGATGTGCTAAAACCGTCTCCCTGGGATCCGGGTCCGGCGCCAGGAAATGCATGAACGCTCGTGCCATCGGGGCCATGGAGAACAGCCGCTACCCAGGCGAATTCTCCTTCTGTTGTAATGATTACATCGGAATCAGAAAGCTCCGCAAGTGGTGTCATCACGGCGTCTAGCGGTACGGGGTGGGTCACTTTGGGTCCTCACAGATAGGCGTGCCGACACTAATCCATTCTACTCAGGTCACGGAGGATGCGTACTTCATTGGGCTCGGGCTTTCGTGCGAGGGCGGGTCCAGAGACGGGTACTGGCACAGGGAGGCACTCGTGAAGCGCAGTACACGTCGCCGTTCGATCTTTCGTATCGCTCTCGCGGCGGGAGCGGTGTGCGCTGTTCTCGCTTTGTTAGGCATCGCGGCCATTCTTGTCCTCCGCTCGTTCCTCGTCCAAGATGCCGTCTACGACAACGTTCCGTCGAAAGCATCCTGTTCGTAAGTCCCGGCAACAGCGACCGTAGTGCAAGTCATCGGCGACTTCCCTCGGATCGCTGATGCAGACCCAATTCTGGTTGATCGATGTGATGGCGCGATCATTGAAATATAGGTCGCTGACCATAGCACCCGCGAGGATGTCGAAGACTATCTGAAAACGAATGGGAAATATGAGACGTCAACCGGTTGGTGGTGGCATTCGATTCCCATCGAGATCCGCAATGTATGAGTTCCTGGTAGTCCGCCGCCTTGTGGCGGTCTGCGTACTTGCAGGAGCGGGGGCAGTGGCGTATCTCATCGGATCCGGCCGCTTCGACTACGCCGCATACTTCCTCGCAGGGGTCAGTGGCACACTGATCCTGATCGTTGCGACGAATGCACTCTGGTCATTGCTAAGCAGCCGGTGGCCATCAGCATTTGCCGACGCCGCACCGGCCATCGCGACCGCCACCCTCATCTCTATCGGTTTCGGCCTGGTTGCCGAGTTCACGGTCTTCGCAGCACCAGTTGCTGACATCGTCGACATCGTGCACCAATCGCTTGGGACGATCGTTGTCGGCATGGCCTGCGTGTTCCTGGCCGGCAGTCGCCAAATCATCGTTCTCACGTCAGGTGTATGCGGTTGGGGCGCCGTGTGAGCTGCCGTTCCCACGGCAAGTCGTGGCGGATACAATGGTGCCGCTGCTGCTTGCGGGGATACTCGCGTCGATTGTCTTATCGAAACGGAGGCGCCGTAACGCCGGCCTTCTCTTGGGCGGCGATTCCTGAGGTCAAGGTGGTGCGGGGATAGGCACATTTGTCAACGGTTCGGTCGAACCGTGGGG
Source organism: Brevibacterium sp. HMSC24B04 (assembly GCF_001806835.1). Taxonomy (NCBI): domain Bacteria; kingdom Bacillati; phylum Actinomycetota; class Actinomycetes; order Micrococcales; family Brevibacteriaceae; genus Brevibacterium; species Brevibacterium sp. HMSC24B04. The sequence goes on from NZ_KV786068.1 coordinate 256,937, forward strand.
CGGATTTGTTGAGACCGTATACCCAATGGACATCCATCGTTAGCTACTTCGTCCCTGTGGGATCCAATGCGCTACGCATCAGCCATACGGACGGAATGTTTATAGACTCGTGCTCACTTGCGAGTTGCGGCAGAGACTTCACCGAGTAGAGCAACGGATGCATTAAACATGCCGTAAGCGCCGTCAACGAGCGTGAACTACTCTCCCTGCTTGCCGAGGAAATATACAAATTCATCATTGTCTTCGGGGGTGCGGTGAGGAAGTCCGTTGGGCTTCCGCAATCGTTGCCCCACGAGAAAGTAATCGTGTCACCAGGGTTTATCGAGCCCTTGAAAACGTCCTTTACTTGAGCTTCTACCGAATTATCACCGGTCTCACTGAGATCCCCGACGATGACTGCAGCTGACTCATCAATTAACGCCTCAACATCAGGATCCTGTGCATACGCCCCGCACGAAACCACCTGGCCTCCTTCCGGCTCAGAGCTACAGGCGACCGTGAGGCCCAGTGTCAGTGCCGCAGAGAGCGCCACCGTTCGGGGGTAAGCGACAAAATGTGTGTATGGCTTCCGGAGGGGCGGCGCCGGGCTGGTTTCAGCGCCGACGGGCCGACTGGGCAACTTCCCGAACGAGGGTTTCGACGGCAAACTCGGGGTCTCGTCCCCCGCCCTTCACGGCGGCATCAGCGGCAGCCACACTGAGAAGCGCCCTGCCGAGTTCCGCCTCGTTCCACTGGCGCACCTGCCGGCGTGCCCGATCCACCTGCCACGGCGCCATTTTGAGTTCGGCCGCCAGCTGTCCTGAAGAACCGCTGAGGCCCTGTACCTTTGCCAGCTGACGAAGCTTCAGCGCAATCGCTGCAACAATCGGCACGGGGTCGGTTCCCGTTGACAGTGCGTGACGGGTCAGCGCGAGCGCTTGCCCCGTATTGCCGGAACACGCCGCATCAGCGACTTTGAAGCCGGTCGCTTCTACCCGTCCGCCGTAATAGCGGTCAACGATCTGGTGGGTGATCTCGCCTTCTGTATCTGCCAACAGTTGGCGGATGCCCTGGTCGAGCTCGGAAACATCTGAGCCCAGTGCATCCATGAGGGCCGCGAGCGCGTCCGGTCGAATGGAGCGTCCGGCACGTTTGAATTCGCCTTCGGCAAAGGCGTTTTTGTCGGCTTCTGACTTCAGGGCCGATGCGTCGATGCGGGGAAACTTTGCTTTTTCGAGCGCCTTGATGAGCCGCGCTCCCCTGTTGCCGCCTGAGTGTTTGAGGATGACGACCATGTCATCGGAGGGTTCAGCCGCGTAGGCGAGCGCGTCGTCTAAGAAGGCGTCGTTCATGGTGGCGCAGTTGTCGACCACCACAATCCCGCGTGTGGTGAACAGCGAAGGTGCGGCCGCCTGTGCGAGTTCACCCGGTTGGTACGAACTGGCGTCGAGATGGGTGATGTCATCCCCGTGGGTTTTCTTCGCCTTGGCCAACACGGTGTCTTGGGCTTTTCTGGCAAGAACGGCTTCCGGCCCGGAAATCAGCACGATGGGAGCCGGTTTGGCTCGGTGCCACGGGGTGAGGGTTTTCTTCGCTGCCACGGGATCAGCCTAGCGGTTCACGGCTGCTGTGCACCCGCCGAGGCCTGTCAGCTGTCCGTCCCGGCGAAGTACAACAGTGCCGCATTCGTCTGTGCGCAGCACCGGCACAGGGCCGAAAGCATCAAGTGCCTGTTGTGTTGGGTGGCCATAGCGATTGTCAGCTCCGACGGACACGATCCCCGCCGCGGCTCCCACCTGGGTGAAGAAGGCTGGTTCTATGAACCGGGAACCGTGGTGGGGTGCGGTGAGGATGTCGGCATCTATGCTCTCAGCCGCCATGGCTCTCTGCCCGTCTTCTTCGACGTCGCCTGTGACAAGAACTGAGACTCCTGCGGTTTCGACCTTGATGACAGCTGAGATCTGATTGCGTCCGTCGGTCTGTTCGGCCATCGCCGGCGGCGGCCACAGCACTTCCCACCGGACCTCACCGGCTGAAAAGGCCATGCCGTCTGAAAGCCCCTGCACCTCGTGACCCGTGAGAGTCTGCACTTCGCTTACTCTGGGGTCTGCGAGGCTCGGGGCGGATGTCCATACGGCTTCGACTGTCCGTCCGCCTACCGTGGCAGCCCGCAGGCCCGCGTAGTGGTCGGCGTCGAAGTGGCTGATGATGACACTCGTCTGCTGCACTCTCAGAGCAGACAAGCAGTCGGCGAGTTTCGCCTCGTCCGGTCCGGCATCGATCAGCAGGGAGTGTGCGGAATCGAGCCGAACCAGCGTCGCACTGCCCTGCCCCACATCGCAGAATGCGACCGTCCAGTCACCAGCGGGACGGTGAATAAAAGGCAGTCCCATCCCGGCTGCCAGCGCACAGACAGCGACAGCCACAGCGATGCGGCGGACCCTGGTTTTCCGAAAACCGAGGACAGCAACACCAATGGCAATTCCAAGTAGGGCGGCCAGAATGACACCCGCGATTCCCGCTGCCCACGGCAGCACAGAACCGGGCAAAGCCGCGGCCACGTGTGAGACCACGACAATCCACTGGGCCGGCCACTGCAGCAGCCAGCCCACACCATCAGCGAAGTATCCGAAAACTGCCCAGCCAGTGAGTACGTGCAGACCCCCGGATGCCAGCACTGCCAGCCCTCCGATGACAATCGGCCCCAGTGCGGGAACCGCCACGATGTTTGCCGGTATCGACCACAGGTTCGGCTGACTGTCGATTGTCAGCAGAACCGGGAAAACACCCAGCTGGGCACACACCGGAACCGCGAGGAGATTCGCAGCAAAAGACGGCATGAACCGACACAGTGCGGTTGTCATCGGCTGGCTCAGTACGATCAGCGCCCCAGCAGCGCACACCGACAAGATGAAGCCGATCGATGTGGACAATTCTGGTCGGATGATGAGTACCCCGATGACTGCCGCCGCTATGAGCGCCAGACTGCGCTTGCCGGTTCCGCGCACAACGGCGTAGGCGCCCACGAGCCCCATGCCCGCGGCGCGGATGACCGAAGGAGCCGGACCCACAATGAACACGAACCCTGCCACGATCACGACGGCCACTGCAGTCGATGCCAGCGGATGATGGCTGATCCAGCGGGCCAACCACAGTGCGGTCATCGCAACAATCGCCAAATGCGTACCCGAGACCGCCGACACGTGAGTCAGCGAGGCGATCTTCATGTCCTCCAACAGCGCGTCATCGGCCGTGGTGCGATTGCCGACCACCAGACCGGGCACCAACCCCGCACCTTCACTGCCTGCTGACACCGCCGCGTGGAACTCCTGTCGCACATCCCGCCGAATGCGCCACACGCCAACCGGTTCGCGCACATCTTCAAGCGCGGTGACGAAACCGGTTGCCTGCGCCCCTGTGCGCTTGAGCGACAGTTCCGCCTGGGCTGTGCTGCCGGCTTCGGGGAGTTCTTCACGTGACAACAGGGTGACCGGGCCGTCATCCGTTGAGGCCGCCGCTCGCCACCGCCCCGAAGCGCTCTGCACAGGATCACTGACGATCTTGACCTGCCCCGACAGGTCACCTTCGTCTGGTGTGCCGAGCATGCGCACCGTGCTGACACACACTGCGGCCATCCCAACGACAACACACGTCACCGCTACGAGCGCTGTCTTCTGCACGCCGCCGGATGACCGCGCAGTCCACACCCACAGGCCAACGGCCATGACAGCGAAAGATCCAGAGCCCAGCAGGATCGTCCAATCACGGCCGGGAAGAGCAGCACACACCCACACGGCCGCAGCCGTTGCCACCAGGCGGAGCGTGACGGGAAATTTCAGCGCATATCGAAAAAGATGCTCAGACGGTGGCGTTCGGCTTGATCTTCTCAAGGGTGGCCTCCCCGATACCTGACACCTCTGTCAGCGCATCCACCGAGGCAAAAGGCCCTTTCTCCTCGCGGTACGCCACGATCGCCGCGGCCGTAACCGGCCCGATACCGGGCAGATTCTCAAGTTCAGCTGCCGAGGCGGAATTGATGTTGATCTTCTGGCCCGCACCCGCCGCTGTGCCGCCGGCCGCGGAACCGGTGCCGCCTCCGGCTGTGCCCTGTGCCGTCTGCGGTGCGTTTGCACCGGCATCGTCAGCGATTTCCGGTACAACGATCTGTTCACCGTCTTTGACGACCCTGGCGAGATTCACCTGGGTGAGATCAGCGTTCTTCTTCGTCCCTCCGGCGGCGTCGAGAGCATCAACCACCCGTGCTTGTCCGTCGAGGGTGACAACACCCGGCTTCTTCACAGCCCCTGCGACGTGCACCTGCACGCTTGCCTTTTCGGTCGGCTGCGCAGTGATCTGCGCTGCCTCAGGCTGGCTGGTTCCGCGTGTCCTGAGGAAACCGAAAACACAGAGGGCGATGAGGACGATGATCATAAGCGACACAATAACCATCCGCCGCGGGAGCGGGCGGCTTTTGGGCAGCAGGTCGGCGATGTCATCGACGTCGTCGTCGGGCTGCCAGCCCTGCGCCGAGTTTTCCCGCAGGGCACCCAGTCTGTCTTCTGGTGAGCGTTTCATGCACCGCATTCAACCCCGTCGCCAAGCCCAGCGGAGGGTGCCTGTGGACAGTGCGAAACCATCCACAGCGGCAGACACAGAAGTGCCCGCCTGAAGTTGCAGGAGCTGTTTAGGGAACCAGTCGCACTTCCACGCCGGCAGCACCTGGACCCACATGGGCTGTCACAACAGTCGACAGAACCGCCGTGTCCACGTCATCCCATTGAGCCTGTGCGGCCTCAAGAATGGCGCGAAACAGCGTGCTGGCTTCACCGTCTGTGGCTTCGGGGTGCATAACGGTCGCCTGCACCCGCAAGTTTTCCGCCCCGTCAAGCGTCCGCATCGCGTCCACGGCGGCCACGGCCTCGTCGACTGCGCGACGTGCGGCCTTTGCGGTGGTGCGGACCCTGGCTGCCGGTTCGACGCGGCCTTCGTCGACCTGCAAGACGGGCACGATCTTCAGTGCGCGTCCGAACAAAGCCGCCGCGCCGCCGATTCTTCCTCCCCTGTGCAGGTACTCGAGTGTTTCGGGCACAAAGTAGGTTGCGCTGTACTGTGCGGCGGCTTTTTCCGCGGCATCGCCGCAAGCTGCCAATCCCAAGTGCGCATATGCGGCCGCCCAGTGGGCGATGCCGACGGAGCCGGCGCTGGCGGTGCGCGAGTCGATCACCCGGATGCCCACGGCCTCGCCTGGCCGAACACCCTCAGCACCAGCACCGCTGTCAGCCGGAAGACCCCGTTCCTGCGCAACCTGCGCGGCCGCGGCAGCCGCGGCCTTATAGGTGCCGGACATTTCTGCCGACAGCGTGATGATGATGACCCCGTCGGCTCCGTCGTCCAGCAGTTCGCGAATCTCAACGGCGAAGTCTTCGACGGCGGGCATGGATGTCCGCGCCGTGCTTCCGCCGCGCATACGCGAGCACAGTTCAGACGGTTCCAGCTGCGAATCCCGGAACTCGTCATCGTCAACCGTGACCGTGAGGTCCACTGTGCGCACCCGCCCGGCGAACGCCTCGGTGATTACTTCGCGGTCAGAGTCGCTCAGTCGCACGGTAGAGTCGAGGATCAGGCCGATCACAGCGCACCTCCGCGCCGATCTACCCCGCGACCATCCACCTCGCAGCCACGACTCCCGCGATTCCCGCGACCGACCCCACAGCAGCCGCGCCCGCTGAAAGAACCCAAGCTCATTCCTGCCTGCCCAGACCGCGGACCGTCCAGCCGGCGTCGCGGTAGGCCTTGCGGTCGACGACGTTGCGGCCGTCCACAATGATCTTCTGTGCAACGAGTTCGCCGGCAGCGACCGGGTCGAGTTCCTTGTACTGTTTCCATTCCGTCAGCAGGACGACACCGTCAGCTCCTGTAAGCGCTTCGGTGAGGTCCGGCGTGTAGGTCAGCTCCGGGTCGCGAAGGCGTGCGTTTTCAATCGCCTCGGGGTCGGTGATGACGACCTGTGCGCCGGCCTGTTCCAGCCGCTCAGCAACATCGAGTGCAGGAGAGTCTCGGACGTCGTCGGTATTCGGTTTGAACGCAATGCCGAGCACCGTGATCCGCTTGCCGGTGAGGTCGCCGCCGAGTGCTTCGCGGGTCAGGTCGACCATGCGGGCGCGCCTGCGCAGGTTGATGCTGTCGACTTCCCGCAGGAAGCTCACGGCCTGTTCGACTCCGAGTTCGTCAGCACGGGCGATGAAGGCGCGAATGTCCTTTGGCAGGCAGCCGCCGCCGAAGCCCAGGCCGGCGTTGAGGAACCGACGCCCAATGCGCTTGTCCATGCCGATCGCATCAGCCAGCACGGCAACGTCACCGCCGGCGGTTTCGCACAGTTCGGCCATGGCGTTGATGAACGAAATCTTGGTCGCGAGGAACGAATTCGCGGCAGTCTTGACCAGTTCCGCCGTCTGGTAGTCCATGACGAGCCGCGGGGTTGTTTCCTCTTCACCCAGGTTGTGTGCGTACACCTCGTCGAGGATGGCCACAGCCGGGTCGTCTTCACTGCCGCTTTCAACCCCGTAGATGATCCGATCCGGACGCAGGGTGTCTTCGACAGCGTGGCCTTCGCGCAGAAACTCCGGGTTCCAGGCGAGTTTCGCTCCCGTCGGGGCAATCTTTTTGGCCAGTTCGGCGGCCGACCCCACGGGCACGGTCGACTTCCCGACAACCAGGTCACCGGGCTTGAGGTGGGGCATGAGGTCGGTGATCGCGGAGTTCACATAGGTCATGTCGGCCGCGTTGCTGTCTTTCGACTGCGGCGTGCCCACACAGATGAAGTGGACCGTGGCTTCGGCGGCACGAGAGATATCCGAGGTGAACAGCAGACGCTGCGCTGTCCCGTCCGCACCTTCCTGGCCGGCTGAATGATCGGCCTGGCCGGCTTCCAGAAGCTCGGCAAGTCCGGGTTCAAAGAACGGCGGCTGGTAGTTTTCCAGCTTCTGCAGCTTCTGCTTGTCCGTGTCGACTCCGACGACGGTGTGTCCGACAGAAGCCATAGCAGCGGCGTGCACCGCTCCGAGATAACCACAGCCGATGACCGAAATGTGAGTCAATTGACCCTCTCCTCGCAGGTGATCAGTTCTGCCTCCCATAGTCCCACGGGTGTCCGTACTAAGGTTGACGGTGTGAAGCGTTTTACCGACTTTCTCGTGAATTCCCTGCCGGCGCTGCTCATTGCGGTCGCCGGTGTCGTCATCGTGGCTGTGGGAATCGTCGCGGCTGTCATCTTCCCCGGTACCGCAGCTGTTGTCATCGGCCTCATCATCGTCGTCGCGGGCCTGGTCGTTGTGGCCGGCACCGTCGGCATCGGCGCAGAATGGGCGCGCACGCAGAACCGCATTGACGCTCTCAATGCCGAAGTCGCGGAAGCCCGCAGTGCTGAGAACACCATCTACTACGCGGCCGAACTGCCAGAAGACGACCAGCCTGATGCCCCCGTCGCACAGAAGCTCCTCGAGACCTTTGCCGCTGACAGCCCGCTGATGGAGAACCTCCGCATTGATCGCGGCCAGGACCTCCCGGCCCAAGGTGCTGCCCAGCTTGACGGCTTTCTCAGCTCCTCAGCCAAGCAGTCGTTCTCGGATGCGGCGGTCCACTCTGCTTTTATGAGTGTTTTCCGTGCCGCACGCGACCTGCGCGAATGGCTCAAGGCTGAAACCGCGGAAGCTGACGGCATCCTGTCGATCACCCCGGGCGACGCTCGGGAAGGCGGATGGCGCGAATTTTCGGCGGCCGCAGCACGCGGCGATGTTCTCGCCCAGGACCTGCTGACTGCGCGTTCGGCATTTGAACGAGCCGCACTCGAAGCCGACCTCCTGTGACTTCCGCTGCCTACGCAGCCGACCCACCCGGCCCTGAGAGCCGCGGCACCACAGCGCACCCCTCTGCCACACCTCCGCACCTGCTGAGCAGGTTGGCGGCGGTTTTCATCGGCGGTATGGCCGGCACTGCTCTTCGCGCAGGACTGGGCCTGCTGTTTGCAGAAGGCCCGGCACTGCTTGCCGCCAATACCGTGGCGTGCGGTCTGCTTGGCTTCGCCCTGACATCGCGTTTCACCGCGCACCCGCTTGTTCGCCTGGCCCTCGGCACGGGACTGGCTGGTGCACTCTCCAGCACGTCCGCAATTGCCGTGCACAGTGTGCTGACCAACTCCGCGTTCTACCCGCTGCTGACAATCTTGGCGGGGCTTGCGGCAGCGGTCGCAGGATTGGTCGCCGGGCACCGTTTCACGGGTCAAGCATGACCGGGTTTGTTTTCTTCGCCGTGTGCGCCGCGGGCGGTCTGGGTGCGGTCGCGCGTTATCTGCTCGACAGCGCTCTCACGCGCCTGTTCCGCTCTCCCGCGTGGCCTGTCGGCATCTTTGCTGTCAACCTGGTCGGCAGCTGTGCTGCCGGAGCCGCCGCGGCCGGTCTTACTGGGAACGAGGTGCCGCTGATCTCGACCGGTTTCCTCGGGGGCTTCACAACGTTCTCAACACTCATGGTGTCAGTCGTGCAGATGCTGTCTACTCGCCGGATTGCTCTAGCGATCAGCTACCTCGCGGCCACCGCGATCTTCTGCGGTGCGGGCGCCTGGGTGTTCTACCTGCTGTCCGGCTGAGGCCTTTGGGCACGCGAACTCAGCAGCGAATCCACCAGTCGGTCTGCGGTGTTACCGGCACGGTGCGCTTGTGCCTGCTGCGCATAAAGAGCTGTTCGATTTTCATCGCGACGTCGTCGGGGACTTCGCCGCCTTCGAGGTAGGTGTCAATCTCCTCGTAGCTCACACCGAGCGCGTCTTCGTCGGACTGTCCCGGCGCGTCGTCCAGCAGGTCAGCTGTCGGTGTCTTCTCGTACAGGCGGGCGGGAGCTTCCATTTCTTCCAAAAGGGCACGGCCCTGGCGTTTGGTCAGCCCGTACAGGGGCATGACGTCCGCTCCTCCGTCACCGAACTTCGTGTAGAAGCCCGTGACTGCTTCTGCCGCGTGGTCGGAGCCGACAACCAGCTGGCCAGCGGCACCGGCGATTGCGTACTGGGCGGTCATGCGGATGCGGGCTTTCACGTTGCCGCGGTTGAAATCGCTCATCGGTTCGCCGAGAGTTTCGGTGAATTCGTCTGCGAGAGCATCAACGGAGTTGCCGATGTTGAAGTCAACGTCTTTGTCAGGCTGGATGAACTCCATGGCCAGCTGCACGTCTTCGTGGTCTGACTGGACGCGGTAGGGCAGCCGCACAGCGGTGAAGGTGACGTCTTCGCCCAGTGAGCGCAGCTTCTCCGCTGCCATCTGGCACATACGGCCGGCAAGTGTGGAATCCTGGCCGCCGGAAATGCCCAGCACAAAACCGCGGGCCCCCGTTGTCAGGCAGTAGTCGACAAGGAACTGCACGCGCACAGCGATTTCGTCGCGCGGTTCAATGGTCGGCCTTACTACCAGGGAAGCCCGGATCTCATCAGCAAGCCTAGTCATGAGCTCCACGGTAGCCCGAAGAAGAATTCACACCAATTAAACAGCGCACAAACAGGCCGTCTGCAGGTGTGAGTTTCACAACAGCAGACGGCCTGCGTCACAAAAGGGCGTCGGGAGCTTAGGCGTCCGGCACCAGGTTGACGAGCTTGGGGGCCTTGACGATCACGCGGCGCAGGCCTGCACCGGCCAGTGCCCGCTGGGCTCCCGGCGATTCGATGGCGAGCTTCTCAAGCTCTTCTTCCGTGATGTCTGCAGGAACTTCGAGCCGGTCGCGGACTTTGCCCTTGACCTGCACGACTGCAGTCACGGTTTCGGCCTTGAGGTAGCGTTCGTCAGCTTCCGGGAAGGCGCGGTAGGCCAGGGTTTCTTCATGCCCCAAGCGCTCCCACAGCTCTTCCGCAATGTGCGGTGCCAGCGGGCCGGTCATCTGTACGAGGGCCTCAACAGCCTCCCGAGGTGCCTTCCCCGACTTGGTCAGGTGGTTGGTGAGAACAATGAGCTTCGCCACCGCGGTGTTGAAGTGCATGTTCTCCATGTCCTCCGTGACACCGGCAATCGCGGTGTGCATGGCCCGCAGGGTCTCTTCGTCCGGGGCGTCATCGGTGACCAGCAGTTCACCTGAGTCTTCATCCACGACCAGGCGCCACAGGCGCTGCAGGAAGCGCTGCGAGCCGACAACCGCGCGGGTCTCCCACGGCCGGGACATGACCAGCGGGCCCATCGACATTTCGTAGACACGGAAGGTGTCGGCACCGAAGGCGGCATACATTTCATCCGGGGTGACGACGTTCTTGAGCGATTTGCCCATCTTGCCGTATTCGCGGTTCACCTCTTCGCCGTCGAACCAGTAGGTGGTTTCACCGGCCTCATCCGTGCGCTCTTCGACTTCTGCGGCCGGCACGTAGACCCCGCGGGAATCCGTGTAGGCATAAGCCTGAATGTAGCCCTGGTTCACCAGGCGGTGGAACGGCTCAGACGAAGAGATGTGGCCGAGGTCGAACAGCACCTTGTGCCAGAAGCGGGCGTACAGCAGGTGCAGAACTGCGTGTTCAACACCGCCGACGTACAGGCCAGCACCCCCGGCGGGCCGCTCAGCTGTCGGGCCAAGCCAGTACGCCTCGTTCTGCGGGTCGACCAGAACGCTGTCGTTCTTCGGGTCCGCGTAGCGCAGCTGGTACCAGGACGATCCGGCCCAGTTGGGCATCGTGTTGGTTTCCCGGCGGTACTGCTTGGGCCCATCGCCCAGGTCGAGGGTGACGTTGACCCACGCTTCCTTGCGTCCAAGCGGCGGTTCCGGTTCAGAGGCAACGTCGTCCGCGTCGAAGGTGCGCGGCGAGAAGTCGTCCATTTCCGGCAGGTCGACCGGCAGCTGGTCTTCCGGAAGTGCGTGCGGGATGCCGTCTTCGTCGTACACGATGGGGAAAGGCTCACCCCAGTAGCGCTGACGGGAGAACAGCCAGTCGCGCAGACGGTACTGCGTGGCCTCTTCGGCCAGACCCTGGCCCGCCAGCCATTCGACAACTGCGGCCTTGGCGGCTTCGACCTCCATGCCGTTGATGTCGATGTCGGCGTTGGCGGAGTTGATCTTCTCGCCTTCACCCTGATAGGCCGAGTCTTCGTCGTGGTCGGCATCCGGCTGGACCGTGCGGATGTAGGGCAGGTCGAACACCTTCGCGAAGTCCCAGTCGCGGGGGTCTTCAGCGGGAACGCCCATGACGGCTCCCGTGCCGTATCCCATGAGCACGTAGTCGGCAATGAAGACGGGGATGCGCTTGCCCGTTGCCGGGTTCGTCGAATAGGTGCCGGTAAACACACCGGTCTTGTTCTTGTCCTGCTGACGCTCCACGGGGGTGCGCCCGGCAGCCCAGCGCTGGTACTCCTCTACTGCGGCAGCAGGAGTGTCCTTGCCGCCCTTCCAGCTGTCGGGAGTGTCGGCCGGCCACTGCTCGGCCGTGTAGGACTCGACGAGCGGGTGCTCCGGTGACAGAACGAGGAACGTTCCGCCGAACAGCGTGTCGGCGCGGGTCGTGTAGACCTCAATGCGCTCCAGGCCCTCGGTCTGCGGTTCATAGCGCAGGAAAGCACCCGTCGAACGGCCGATCCAGTTGCGCTGCATGGCCTTGATCGCGTCCGGCCAGTCGACCTTGTCAAGATCATCGGCCAGACGGTCGGCATAGGCGGTGATGCGCATGTTCCACTGACGCAGGCTGCGGGTGTACACCGGGAAGTTCCCGCGCTCCGAAAGGCCTTCGGCAGTGACCTCTTCGTTCGCCAGCACCGTTCCCAGACCCGGGCACCAGTTGACCGGGGATTCCGAAACATAGGCCAGGCGGTAGTCCTGCAGCACGTCTTCGCGTTCGGCAGCGCTGAGCTCGGCCCACGGACCGCGGCCGGTATCCCGCCCCTGCTCGAACTGGGAGACCAGTTCCGAGATCGGGCGGGCGGCACCTCGTCCGCCCTCAGCCTCTGGGTCATACCAGGAATTGAAGATCTGCAGGAAGATCCACTGCGTCCACTTGACGAACTCGGGGTCCGTCGTGGCAAAAGAACGGCGCGGGTCGTGTGCCAGGCCCATGCGGAACAGCTGCTTCTGCATGTTGGCAATCGCAGCGTCCGTCGTCACGCGCGGGTGCTGCCCCGTCTGCAGGGCGTACTGTTCGGCCGGCAGACCGAAGGCGTCATAGCCCAGTGCGTGCATGACGTTCTTGCCGCGCATGCGCAGGAACCGGCCATAGGTGTCAGTCGACACGTAGCCCAGCGGGTGGCCCACGTGCAGGCCAGCACCCGACGGGTACGGGAACATATCCATGATGTAGACCGGTTCGCGGTCTTTCGCCGAAAACCCGTTGATCGGCTCGGCGAGATCACCCGTGGGGTTCGGAGCGGCGAAGGTCTGCCGCTCCTGCCACCGACGCTGCCACTTCTGTTCGATCTTTTCGGCAAGAGCCGCGTCGTATCGAAAAGAGGCGGGCTTGGGCGACGTAGACGTCATCGGGGTCCTTCCAGGTGAACACGGTGGGTCGCGGCTAATTCTATGCACAGGCGCAAGAGAACGCTCAGCGTGTCCGAAAGGTGCACAGGCGCGAGATCACCAATACGATGGCAGTAACAATTCGAAGGAGATTGCATGACGCTGATGATGCCGATGTCGTCGACCCCGCTCGAGTTTGAGCTTGACACCGTGTCGACCATCCCCGACGCCCTGATCGCACGAGTCGAAATCGACCCCCAAGCGCATCTGCTCAGCCGTCTTGAGAGCGGACGCGAAGAAGAAGTGAGCGCCCGCGAATTCCTGTCCGACATCCTGGCGCGTGCAAAAGGACTCATGAAGCGCGGAGTCGGCCCCGGCGTGCGCGTGGGCATCTTCGGGCCCACCAGCTACGACTGGTCCGTCATGGACTTCGCCATCAGCTTCGCCGGCGGCATTTCGGTCCCCTTCTACGACACGTCAAGCCGTGACCAGGTGGCCTGGATCCTCGAAGACGCAGGTGTCACAATCGCCGCGGCAGAAAACGATGAATACGCCCAGCGCCTGCGCGAAGCCGCATCCGGCGACATCGAAGTCGTCGTCTGGGACAGCGGCTGCACCGAGCTCATCGCCGAAGGCCGGTCGGTCAGCGACGACGAACTCACACAGCACCGCTCCGCAGTCCAGCAGGCCGACGTCGCCACGATCATCTACACCTCCGGCACCACCGGCAAATCACGCGGCTGCGAACTCACCCACGCCAACTTCGTACAGACGGTGCAGGCGGCCCGCGCCCACGTTCCGGAAGTCTTCTACACCGGAGCCCGCTGCCTGCTGTTCCTGCCCACAGCACATGTTTTCGCCCGCTTCATCCAGACGGCGTGCATCATTCAGGGCGTCGTACTGGCTCACGAAGCCGACCTGGGCAAGCTCACCGAATCGCTCGGCCTGTTCCGCCCCACCTTCATCCTGGGCGTGCCCCGCGTCTTCGAAAAGGTGTTCAACGGCGCCCTGCAGAACGCTGAGTCCTCCGGCAAGGGAAAGATCTTCAGCGCTGCCGAAAACGTCGCCGTCGCCTTCTCGGAAGCTAAGTCCAAGGGCAAGGTCCCGCTGGGCCTGAAACTGCAGCACGCACTGTTCGACAAGCTGGTCTACAGCAAGCTGCGCAACATCCTCGGCGGCCAGGCAGCACACGCGGTGTCCGGCGGAGGCCCGCTGGGCACCCGTCTGGGCCACTTCTTCGCCGGAGTCGGCATTGATGTCCTGGAAGGCTACGGCCTGACGGAGACCACCGCACCCATCAGCGTCAACACACCGGGACGCAGCCGTATCGGCACGGTCGGCACTCCCCTGCCGGGCTGTTCTGTCGCACTGGCGCCCGACGGCGAAATCCTCGCCAAGGGCGTGTGCGTGTTCAAGGACTACCTGCACAACGACGAAGCCACCAAGAACAGCTTCGTCGACGGTTGGTTCCGCACCGGAGATATGGGTTCGATTGACGAAGACGGCTTCATCACCATCACCGGCCGCAAGAAGGAGCTCATCGTCACTGCCGGAGGCAAGAACGTAGCACCGGCACCCCTGGAAGACATCATTCGGCGCCACCCTGTGGTCGGCCAGCCGGTCGTCATCGGCGAAGGGCAGAAGTTCGTGTCCGCGCTCATCTTCCTCGATTCGGAAATGCTTCCCGGTTGGCTCGAAAGCAAGGGCCTGCCGAACATGAGCCTGGAGGAAGCAGCCAAGCACGAACGCATCCAGGAGGCAGTCCAGCGGGTCATCGACCGGGCGAATAAGACGGTTTCCCGCGCAGAGTCGATCCGTGCCTTCCGCATTCTGCCGGTCGAACTGACAGTCGAGAACGGCTACCTGTCGGCCAAGCAGTCCGTCAAGCGCCACCTGGTCACACGCGACTTTGCTGAGGCCATTGACGACATCTACGCACAGCACAAACCAGCCGAATGATCCGCTGAGACCACGCGGCAAGACGCACGCTTCTGCTCCATGAACAGATGCTCCATGAAGCCTGTGAATTCTCTTAAGGTTGAATTATGAACGCTCAGAACAAAGACCCGCGCAAGCCCGCCATCACCCCCGTGCAGAAGCCGGAAGGCGCAACCGCGAAACCGGTTGCCAAGAAGCCCGCAACAGCAGCCGCTGACAGGCCCGACACCTCGGCCGGCGCAGCCGACAAAGCGCAGGCGACCAACACCGCGCAGACCACGAAGCCTGACGCCGACACAGAATTCGAACTCACACCCAAGGGTGTGCCGGACTTCGCCAACGAAATCGACTCCATCCGCTCGCTGCGCAACAGCCTGGAAAAGCGCAAGGGACCGAAGTCGGACGCGTGGAAGATCAACTACCCGTACGACGAAAAGCTCGGCCGCAAGGAATACGAGCGCACCAAGCGCGCACTGCAGATCGAACTGCTGAAGCTGCAGACCTGGATCAAGGAAAGCGGCCAGAAGCTCGTCATCATCTTCGAAGGCCGCGACGCAGCAGGCAAGGGCGGAACCATCAAGCGGTTCATGGAGCACCTCAACCCGCGCGGCGCCCGCGTCGTCGCCCTCGAAAAGCCGACTGAGCGCGAAAAGACCCAGTGGTACTTCCAGCGCTACGTCTACCACCTGCCGGCAGCCGGCGAAATCGTCCTGTTCGACCGCTCCTGGTACAACCGTGCCGGCGTTGAGCGCGTCATGGGCTACTGCACGCCGGAAGAGTACCTCGAGTTCACCCGCTCGGCCCCGCAGTTTGAGAACATGCTCGTCAACTCCGGCATCCACCTGGTCAAGTTCTGGTTCTCCGTCGGCCGTGAAGAACAGCTGCACCGCTTCGCATCGCGCAGCAACGACCCGGTTCGCCAGTGGAAGCTCTCCCCGACTGACCTCGCCAGCCTCGACAAGTGGGACTCCTACACCGAGGCCAAGGAGGCCATGTTCTTCTACACCGACACTGCGGCAGCCCCGTGGACGGTTGTGAAGTCCAACGACAAGAAGCGCGCCCGCCTCGAGGCGATTCGCCACGTTCTCAACCAGTTTGACTACCCTGGCAAGGACGAAGAGATCGCAACCGCACCCGACCCACTCATCCTCGGGTCCCGCTTCGACATCTACGATTCGGGTGAAACTCCCGGCGTGCGGTTCGACACCCTCGAAATCTGATTAGGAACCTATGACTCAGCTTCTGACGGACAAGAAAAGCGAAGACGAATATTCGGTCCCGCTGACGGCCCGTCCGGCCATCGCCCACCTCATCCGGGCGATGAGCCGTTTCGGAGCCCGTTTGGGCAACCAGTTCGGTGCTGCGATCACGTACTTCCTCGTGCTCGCCATGATCCCGATCCTCATGTTCGCCTTCTCCGCACTCGGGTTCTTCCTCGATGTTGTCCGTCCAGAACTGGTCGACACCGTCAACGACTACATCGAAAGCTCGCTCGGCTCGAGTGACGAAATGGCCGCGATGCTGACGAACTTCATCTCCAACTGGAAGGCCGTCGGCATCGTCGGTATCCTCTCGGCGCTCTACACCGCCCAGGGATTCATCGGCAACCTCAAAGACGCGATCCGCTCGCAGCTGGCTGCCGACATGGACGAGATTCCCAAGCAGTCGTTCCCCGTTCGCGTCATCACGAACATCGGAACACTCATCGGGATTCTCATCCTCACGGGGCTGACGATCGCCGGCACCGTGATCGGCACCGGCCTGCAGTCGTTCATCGCCGAACTGTTCCAGCTGCCCGGCTGGGCGGCACCGGTGCTCAACATCGTCACGATCCTGCTGACGCTGGGCCTGGGCTGGGTGCTGTTCATGTTCATCTTCTGGTCGATCCCGGCGAAGCCGCTGCCGAAGAACACGCTCATGCTCGGCTCCCTGTTCGGTGCAATCGCCCTGACGCTTCTGCTCAACCTGGCGACCGTGCTCATTTCGATGTTCTCCGGTTCGCCCACCGCGGCACTGTTCGGACCGGTCATCGCGATCATGCTGTCGATGAACCTGTTTGCCCGCATCATCCTGGTGGTCGCGGCCTGGATGGGCACCACCGCGGAAACTCCCGTGTTCGGCCGCGTCAGCGAAGACCCGCAGGCAGTTGCTGAACGTGAAAACGTCGAACCGCCGTCGGCGGCCGCCCACCTGGGCGCACTGGTCGTCGGAACCGGCATCGTCGCAGCAACCATTCTGGGACTCAAACGCTACGAAGAGAAGCACTGATCAACACATACGGACCCAGGGCGGAGGAAGGCTTCTTCCTCCGCCCTGCCCTTTCCCTCGCCCCGGATCTTCTTGGCCGAGTTCTCATCAACACGAGCACTGACGGAACCGTTGCTCTGCGCATCACCGAGGTTGAAGCCTACGTCGGCAGCGCAGACCCCGGGTCCCATGCCTTCCGCGGCCGGACCCAGCGCAATCAGACCATGTTCCGCTCCGGAGGGCACCTGTACTGCTATTTCATCTACGGAATGCACTTCTCGATCAACATCGTGGCCGACCGTGCAGGGTGCGGAACGGGAGTGCTCATCCGCTCCGGCGAAATCGTCGAGGGCACAGACCTTGCACAGCAGCGCCGCATGGCCAGGCGCACCACGCCGGTCCCCCATCGGATCCTGGCCTCCGGCCCCGGCAATGTGGCACAGGCACTCGGCGCTGACCTCAGCGATGACGGAGCACACCTGCTGTCGCCTGGACCGTGGCAGCTGCGCACCGGAGGAGGGCAGCCGGATCGGCACCTCGTGAGAAACGGCCCGCGGGTCGGCGTGAGCGGCGAGGGCGGCGACCCGGACGTCTTCCCGTGGCGCTTCTGGCTTGCGGGCGACCCGTCGGTTTCGCAATTCCGCCCCGGACGCAACATCCGCCCTGCGAGCCGCTGGGCGATAGGACCGCGTCCCCAGTAGAATGGGGGCGATCATCTGCCAAAGGAAGGAACCCCCAGGGTGAGTGAGCTTACCGAGAAGCGCCTGAGCGAATGGAACGCAAAAGCAGAAGCCGCTGAACAGCTTCTTCCCGCTGTCGGCCGCCTCTACCGGAACAACCGCGTACAGCTGACCATCTTCGGTCGCACACTGCAGAACAAGTCGGTCAACGGCATCATCAAAGCCGCCCGCTACGCGCGTCACCACAACAACGGAGTCGAACTCGACCTCAGCACCGCAGCTGAAATCGCCGGCGTCCTCGAAACCCTCGAACTGGGTGAAAGCACCATCGACCTGGGCCGCCTGACCGCTGGCTTCCAGGGTGGCGACCTCGAAGGATACCTCCGCAGCGAACTCGCCGACGCCGTCGGCAAGGCAGGCAATTCACCCGCACCGCGTGACGTCGTGCTCTACGGCTTCGGCCGCATCGGCCGTCTGCTGGCCCGCATCCTCGTCCAGCAGGCCGGCGGAAACGGCCTGAACCTGCGTGCCATCGTGGTCCGCAAGGGATCTGATGACGACATCATCAAGCGTGCCTCGCTGCTGCGCCGTGACTCTGTGCACGGCAAGTTCGACGGCAACATCGTCGTCGACGAAGAGAACAGCACCATCCAGGCAAACGGCGTTCTCATCAACGTCATCTACTCGTCTGACCCCGCCAGTGTCGACTACACCGCCTACGGCATCAACGACGCCATCGTCGTCGACAACACCGGCGTGTGGCGCGACGAAGAGGGCCTGGGCCAGCACCTGAAGTCCAAGGGTGTCAGCAAGGTCATCCTCACTGCTCCCGGCAAGGGCGACATCAAGAACATCGTCTACGGTGTCAACACGGCAGACATCGAAGAGAGCGACACTATCCTGTCGGCAGCATCGTGCACCACGAACGCCATCACGCCCACGCTCAAGGTCATCAACGACCGCTTCGGCATCCGCAACGGCCACGTCGAAACCGTGCACGCGTTCACCAACGACCAGAACCTCATCGACAACTTCCACAAGGGATCGCGTCGCGGCCGCGCAGCCGGTCTGAACATGGTTCTGACCGAAACCGGTGCTGCAAAGGCCGTGTCCAAGGCCCTGCCGGAACTCGAGGGCAAGCTGTCCGGCAACGCCATTCGCGTTCCCACCCCGGACGTTTCGATGGCCATCCTCAACCTCAACCTGGACAAGGCCACCACGAAGGACGAACTCAACACCCACCTGCGCGATGTTTCGCTGGATTCGCCGCTGCGCAACCAGATCGACTACATCGCCAGCCCCGAGGTCGTCTCCACTGACTTCGTCGGCTCGCACCGCGCCGGCATCGTCGACGGCCTGGCCACGATCGTCGACGGCGACCGCGCCGTCGTCTACGTCTGGTACGACAACGAGTACGGCTATTCGTGGCAGGTTGTCCGCTGCCTCGCCGTTATGGCCGGAGTTCAGGCACCCTCTCTGCCCGGCAACGACTGATCATGTACCTGCTCGCCCTCGATGAGGGGACGACGAGCACCCGTGCGGTCATCTTCGCTGAAGATGGCCGCACGGTCGCTTCCGCGTCCACCGAGTTCACGCAGAGCTTCCCGCAGCCCGGCTGGGTTGAACACGACGCCCAGGAAATCTGGCTGGCCTCCAGTCAGGTGATCGGCGCAGCTTTGGGCCGTGCGCGTCTGACAAAAGACGATATCCGCGCGCTCGGCATCACCAATCAGCGTGAAACCACGGTCGTATGGGACCGGCAGACGGGTGTTCCCGTTGGCCCCGCAATCGTCTGGCAGGACGGTCGGGGCACCGACAGCGCCGAATCGCTCACCGAGCACACCGATGAGATCCGAGCCATCACCGGCCTGCCCGTCAACACGTATTTTTCTGCCGTGAAACTCATGTGGATGCTGCGTGAGCACGACGGCCTGCGGGCCCGTGCCGAAGCTGGGGAACTGGCCTTCGGCACGATTGATTCGTGGCTCATCTGGAATCTGACCGGCGGAGTGCACGCAACGGACGTCACAAACGCTTCGCGCACCATGCTCATGGATCTGCGCACAGGCCAGTGGTCAGACAGGATGCTTGAGCTCACGGGAATTCCCCGGGCGATGCTTCCGGAGATCAAACCGTCGGTCGGCTTCTTCGGCGAGGTCTCTGAGGGCCAGCTGCTGCGCGGCACGCCGATCACCGGTGTTCTGGGCGACCAGCAGGCCGCCGCGTTCGGCCAGTGCTGCTATCAGCCCGGCGACACCAAGAACACGTACGGCACCGGTGGTTTTCTGCTGACCAACACCGGTACCGACATCCCGAGCTCGGACAGCGGACTCGTATCGACCGTCGCCTACGGTCGCGAAGGCAGTGAGCTGACCTACGCGCTGGAAGGCTCCATTGCGGTGGCGGGATCGCTCATTCAGTGGCTGCGCGACAACTTGGGCCTGGTGCGGTCATCAGATGAGATCGAGCCGCTGGCCCGCTCTGTCAGCGACAACGGCGACGTCTACCTGGTGCCGGCTTTCTCCGGCCTCCTGGCTCCCCACTGGCGGCCGGATGCACGCGGCGTTCTCGTGGGGCTCACCCGTTTTGCCGGCCGCGGCCACATTGCCCGCGCCGCTTTGGAGTCAACCGCCTACCAGACAGCGGAAGTTCTCGATGCCATGCGCGCCGATTCCGGCTATGACATCAGCGAAATCCGCGCGGACGGCGGTATGAGCCTCAACAATCTGCTCATGCAGTTCCAAGCGGACCTCCTGGGCACCCCCGTCATCCGGTCCTCCACCTCGGAATCGACCGCCCTGGGAGCTGCGTTCGCGGCGGGACTCGGCTGCGGCCTCCACTCGGATCTTGCCGAGCTCACCCAGCTGTGGTCGGCTGACCGCACATTCGAACCGGAACGCGATCGGGACTGGGCACAGGCCCGGATGGCCCGCTGGTATCAGGCGGTCGAGCGCTCGCTGGGCTGGGTCTGAACTTTCGGCTGGGTGCGCGCTGATCTTCGGTCAGCGCGCTTCCGCTGAAGCTGACGAGGCGGAGCTCACCTCGGAGCTGTCTTCGAGGGTTGTGCGTGTACTTCCTTGTTTGCCCACCGTTGTGGCCAGCGGAATCTCCTTGATGAACAGCAGGATGGCCGCGGCGATGGCCAGCAGCGGAACAACCCACAGGAAGATCGGCACTAAAGCGTCGTTGTAGGACGCAATGACCGCATCGTGGATGGGTGCGGGAAGTTCAGCCGCTTTTGCTGGGGTCAGCTGACCCGAAGCGCCTGCTGCGCCCTGCGCCTTGGCGGGAAGGGATTCTGCGAGGTTCGTCATGAGCCTGGCGGTGAAGACTGATCCGATGACCGACATGCCCAGTGTCGCGCCGATCTGACGGAAAAAGTTATTCGACGCTGTTGCAGTGCCGACCATGCTCACGGGGAAGGAATTCTGCACGATCAGCACCAGCAGCTGCATCGACAGGCCAATGCCCAGGCCCAGCAGTGCCAGCAGCGCAATCGGAATGACGGCGGAGTCGTCAGGATGCATGCGCGACATGAAGAAAAGCGCCAGCCCGATGATGACAGTCCCGATGATCGGGTAGATCTTGTAGCGCCCCCAGCGGGACACGACGAAGCCGATTCCGGTGGACACAATGAGCATGCAGCCCATCATCGGCGTCATCATGAGCCCTGCGCGGGCGGCCTCGACACCGTGCACCATCTGCAGGTAGGTCGGCATGTACGACAGAACGCCGAACATTGCCACGCCGATGAATACACCGGCGATTGTGCTCAGCGTGAAGTTGCGGTCCGCAAACAGCGACATGGGCACAATCGGTTCGGTCACCTTGAGTTCGACGAATACGAAGGTCACCGCTGAAACCAGTGATGCGGCTCCCAGGCCGATGATGACCGGATCGGTCCACTCGTACTGGTGGCCGCCCCACGCCGACATCAGCACGAGGCAGGTGGTGAACACGGCAATGAGCATCATGCCGGCCCCATCGATGCGGGGACGTTCGTCTGCTTTCTGGTGCGGCAGTTTGAGCAGGAAAGCCGCCGTCAGAATCGCGAGCGCTCCCAGCGGCAGGTTGATGGCAAAAGCCCACCGCCAGCCCGGCCCTTCCGTGATCCAGCCGCCCAGCAGCGGCCCGGCAACCGAGGACACAGCAAAGGCGGAACCCATGATGCCCATGTACTTGCCGCGGCTGCGCGCAGGCACGATGGTTGCGATGATCGCCTGGGAGAGCGTCATGAGCCCTCCCCCGCCAAGGCCCTGAAAAACGCGTCCGGTGATGAGCATTGCCATTGAATCTGCGAACAGAGCGATGACGGAGCCCAGAATGAAGATCGAAATGGCCACGAGGAACAGGGGTTTGCGGCCGAAGAGGTCGCCGATCTTCCCGTAGGCGGGCATCGTTGCGGTCGATGCGAGCATGAAAGCGGTTGAGACCCACAGCATGCTGTCCCAGCCGTCGAGTTCACCGACAATTGTCGGCAGCGCTGTCGCCAGCACCGTCTGGTTCAGCGAGAACATGAACATCGACACGAGCAGTCCGACGAACACCCACAGAACAGCGCCCCGCGACATGGGCTCAGCGGGGTTCGCGTCGGCACCGGCGACGGTCGTGTCGTCTGTCATTTCATCCTTTCCAAAAGCTGTCTGCACAGGTCCACCGTGTCGGCGAAAGTCCGGTCGAATTCCTCCTGGCCTTCTCCGCTGAGCTGGTAGGCCAGAGCCAGGGGTACAGAGCACACGCGAATGATCATGCGGCCTACAACCGTGCGATCACCGTCGGGCAGCTGCACGCCGAGGCTTTCAACGCGATCCGCGATCTGTTCTGCCAAGTGCGTTTCGATGCCGCGGGCAATCTCGACGTTGCGCCGCACCAACATCGGGTAGCGGCGCAGAATCGCCTTGCGCTTGTCTTTGTCGACGTCATCACCGCCAATGCGGCTGTATACCGACCGCATGACCGCTGATACGTCTTCCAGCGGGCTGCCCGCCAGTGGACAGTCTGCAACGTATTCAGCCAGCCGCTGCGGGTTGAGGGTCTGATCGCTCAGCCCGATGATGGCGTCTTCTTTTGTGTCGTAGTAGTTGAAGAACGTGCGCGGTGACACGCCTGCGGCTTCGGCGATCTGCGCGGTCGTCACCGTTTCCAAGGACCCTGCGTAGACGAGTTCGACTGCCGCTGCATGCAACGCTGATCGGGTGGCGTTCTGTTTGCGTACGCGCAGCGAATCCTGTTCAGTCACGTAGACAATTATGCACTCACTGCAAAGTTACATCAACTGCAACATTTGGGATATTGCTCACGAGGCGAGTTGATGGGGATGCGCTCTGCACCCTCCTTGGGCGCCAGGATGCTCACATAGCACTCCCGTATTCTTGGGGACATGGCTCAAGAGTCCTCCATTCCCCACATTCTTTCGATGCTGCGCATCATCCTGCATTTGAGCTTCGCAGCGCTGCTGGGCGTCGGCATCCTGCGGACGTTCATCGAACAGACCCAGCTTGCGCCGCTCATCTGCATTCTTCTGACAGCAGCGTTCACCGCCTGCCTGTACTTTGTGGGGACTCTCAGCGAAATCCGCTTCGCCAAAGGGCAGTCATCCTTTGACCCGCGGTCTTTGACCACGTGGTGGCTGGCTTCCATCCTCGTCCTGTGGGCCGGGCTGGCGATGTCGGGCGAAAGCTTTGTGTGGGTGTCCTTTCCGCTGTTCTTCCTCGTCCTCTACGCGTGGCCTCCAATCGGCGCGGCAGCAGCCATTGTGGGGATGCTCGTCGTCATCGCCGGCAGCAGCGTTCTGCACTCCGCATTCACCCCCGGAGTCATCATCGGACCGCTCGTCGGCGCGATCGTCGCCGTCACCATTTCGGCGGTGTACGCAAAGCTTGTCGACGAAGCCGTGCGCACGCGGGCGGCATTTGATGAGCTGCGCGCCGCGCAGGCGAAGCTCGCCCTGTCTCAGCAGCAGGAGGGCCGCCTGGCTGAGCGGCAGAAAGTTGCCGCAGAGTTCCACGACACGATTGCTCAGAGCCTGCTGTCGATTGTGCTCATCTCTCGCGCCGGGCAGAACCGCAACGACGTGCAGGAACTGCATGAGGACCTGTCAACAATCGAGAACACAGCCTCGCACAGCCTGACAACGGTCCGCGGTTTCCTCGCGGGTGAAGAACTGGGCGGGGGCTCCGCCGAAGCAGAACTCGCGGAAGCCTGCTCCACCGTCGAGGCCGCCGCTGCGGCCATCGGCACTCCCCTGCGCGCGGAGTTTTCCTCCGAGGGCGCAAAAATCGGTCTGGCGCCGTCACTTGAATATTTCTTTTCGCGTGCCGGGCAGTCACTTCTGTCGAATGCTCTCCTGCACTCCGAAGCCGACTACGTATCCGTGAGCCTGCACTACTGGGGAACGGCTGTCGGCCTCGATGTCGTTGACAACGGCAAGGGATTCGCCGGCAGCCACTACGGCTACGGACTGAATTCGCTCAATGAGCGCACAGAGGAACTCGGCGGTTCCATGACCGTTCGCTCATCCCCCGGTGCAGGCACCGAAGTGAGCGTCTTCGTCCCGATCACAGGAGATTCTCTCGCCCGTCCAGCAGGCACCTCGGCTCCCCTGAACGCCCAGACCGCCCGGCAGGAGGGAACACCGTGATTCGCGTTCTTCTGGTTGATGACCACCCTGTTGTGCGCGCCGGGCTGGCGGCCGTCATTTCCAGCGCTGACGACATTGACGTTGTCGACGTCGCCGAATCCGGCACAGATGCTCTGAACCGCCTGCGCACTGTCGATGTGGACCTGGTCGTCTCTGATCTGCAGATGCCTGACGGTGACGGCATCGAGCTCATAAAAGCCCTGCCCGACGGCCCTCCCGTGCTCATTCTCACGACTTTCGACACCCAGTCGCTGGTCTACCGGGCGGTCGATGCGGGTGCGGCGGGCTATCTGCTCAAGGACTCCCCCGCACAGACCCTTCTGGATGGCATCCGGCGGGCCGCCGCGGGGCAGCCGGTCATGTCCGATGCCGCGGCAACAGCGCTCATGCAGCGCACCCGCATGTCCCACAGCGAACTGTCCGAACGCGAAACCGAGATCGTCCGCCTGCTGGCAGCCGGGCGCACCAACAGCGATATCGCCGGTGAGCTGTTCATTTCACTGGCAACCGTAAAAACCCACGTCAGCCGCATTTTCGACAAGCTCGACGTCGACAACCGGACTGCAGCCGCGAAAAGAGCCCGGGAGCTGGGCCTCATCAGCTGAGGCTGTACATCACATGTGCTGGCGCAGCCTGGCCCGCTGACGTTCGAGCACCTGCAGCTGTTCCAGCAGCTTGGCCGAGGTTTCTACATCGCTCGGATCGGTGCGCAGCAGCTGCGAGTGCAGAAGCCCGGCAATGCGCACAATGTCCTTGTCGAAAAGCCGCGCAACAATCGAGCGGCAGTAGCGCTCCACCTCGTCTTCCTTCTGTGCCGGAAGAGCTCGCACCACGAGTTCCGCCACGATCTGCTTTGCCCGTTCATCAGCGTTTTCGATCACGCGCTCGGGCCAGTTCTGCGGATTCTGCACTGCCCAGGCCATACCGCCGGCGGCCTGCATGGCCTGGAAGACGGCGCGGCTGCCCGGATCGTTGAACGCTTCGGGCTTGAGCCGGTCAAACAGCCTGACGTTGATGAAGTCCGGTTTCTGCAGCGCCACCTGCAGTGCGCCGCGCTCAATGCGGAAACCGGTCGAGTCCTGTTCGGTCCCGCCGATTTCCCGCTGATAGGACTCGACATCACTGGCAATCCGGGCGCCTGGATCCTCCGCGTAGCCGCGCTGGTGACCGGAGTAGCTGCCCGCCTGCTGGCCTCCCCCGCGAGGCGCCTGCTGCTGCCAGCCGCGGTTCTGCTGATCGCGTCCCGGCTGGGCGGAAGGTCGGTTCGCCGCGGCGGCACGCTGCACGGCGTCGCGGATTTCGTCGAAGGTCATACCCAGCCGGCCCGAGAGCCAGCGCTCATAGCCCGGCCGCATACCACGGTCGCGAATAGCAGCGACAATCGGTGCGGCTTCGCGCAGAGCCTTCACGCGCCCCTCAACAGTGTCGAGGTCGTAGTCGGCAATTGCCTTCGAAAGTGCGAATTCAAAAAGCGGTCGGCGGGACTCAATGAGGTCGCGCAGCGCGCCGTCGCCCTTCTGCAGACGGATGTCCGCAGGATCGAGTCCGGAGCGCTCGACCGCAACAAAAGTGTCTGCAGTGAATTCGCTGTCTTCGCGAAACGCGCGCAGAGCTGCCTGCTGGCCTGCCTCGTCGCCGTCGAAGGTGAAGATGACCTCACCCGTCTTCGATGCAGCATCCCCCATGAGGCGGCGGATGATCTTGGTGTGCTCAGCTCCGAACGCCGTACCGCAGGTTGCAACCGCGCAGTCAATGCCGGCCAGGTGAGCGGCCATAACATCCGTGTACCCCTCAACGACGACCGCCCGGCCGTCCTTGGCGATCGCCCTTTTCGCCCGGTCCAGCCCGTAGAGCACTTGGTTTTTGCGGTAGAGCGGAGTTTCGGGGGTGTTGAGGTACTTGGGACCTTCGTCATCGTCGTACAGTTTGCGCGCCCCAAAGCCAATCACACGTCCCGTCACATCCCGGATCGGCCAGATCAGGCGACCTCGGAAGCGGTCGTAGACTCCGCCTCGGCGGCCTTCCGCGGCCAGCCCTCCCGCGGTCAGCTCTTTGTCGAGGAAACCGCGCGAGCGCAGGTGCATGCTGAGATTGTCCCAACCGCGCGGCGCATAGCCCACGCCAAAGGACGTGAGTGCGCCTTCGTCGAAGCCGCGCTCAGCCATGTAGCGGCGGGCTTTTTCAGCTTCGGGTGAGCGGATGTTCGCCCGGAAGAAGTCCTGAGCCTCTTTGTGCGCCTCAAACAGCCGGGCCCGCTGACCGGCCTCGCGTCTGTCCGGTCCGCTGCCCTTTTCGTAGCGCAGCTGCATGCCGGCGCGCTCAGCCAGCCGTTCGACGGCTTCTGTGAATGTGCAGCCGTCCATCTTCTGCAGGAACGTGTAGGCGTCGCCGCTTTCGCCGCAGCCGAAGCAGTGGTAGTACCCCGAGCTCGGCCTGACGTGGAAGGACGGGGTCTTTTCGTCGTGGAAGGGACACAGGCCCTTCATCGAATCGACTCCCGCACTGCGCAGGGTGACGTACTCACCGACAACATCGTCGATCCGTACGCGCGAGCGCACCTCGTCGATGTCCTCGCGCACTATCAGCCCTGCCATTGCGTCCTCCCCCTTAAGAATCCTGTCCCCGGCGCCTGCCTACACGCTCACCTGTCCGGGCAGCGTACCTGCGCAGCAGACCTGAACGGCGGCTTACAGAAGGCTGCCGGTGTCCTCCTGCATTGCATGGTAGAACGCCCACGCTGAGTGGTCGGTCAGGCTTGCCACTTGGTCGATGACGGCGCGGACTTTCCCGTCGTCGCTGTCGGAATCCCGGTAGTCCATCCAGAACATGGTGTCCATGGCTTCGGGTTTTTCGCTGAAGTATTCGCACAGCGCACTCAGCACTCGGCCTTGGATGCGCTGGGTCTGCATGCGCTCTTCGGCAACCATGACTGTGACGGTTGCCAGACCTTTGAGCACCGCGATTTCGTGTTCGGTCGTCTGCGGCACGACGAGGTTGCCCTGATAGCGGCCCAGCGGCTCCCAGCCGTAGCCTTCGCGGGTTGCCGCTTCTGCCGCACCGACGAACCGGCCGATGAGCTGGCTTGTCAGGTGCTTCATCGCAGCCTGCGCACGGCGGGACCCGTCAAAGCGCTCCCTAGGCCAGTAGGCGGTGGAGCGCAGGCGGTCGAGCGCATCGATGATGTCTTCGTCGCGTGCCCCCGGCAGATACCAGGACCGCGTGATGTCGATCAGGCCGGCCATGGCGTGATCGTTTTCGTAGGCCTCGAACACCAGGTGGCCGGAGTTCACAGCGTCTTCGACGTCGTGGACGGAGTACGCGATGTCATCGGCAAGGTCCATCAGCTGGGCCTCAATGCAGCGCTGTGTTCCCGTTCTGCCGTCGCGGATGAATTCGAAGACCGTGCTGTCATCTTCGTAGGCTCCGAACTTCCGCACGGGGGCACCCGCTTTGTCCGGTGTGGGCGCGTTCTCCCGCGACCACGGGTATTTGATGCAGGCGTCAAGGGTTGCGCGCGTCAGGTTGAGTCCCGCCGGTCCGCCCTGGTCGGTGAAGACCTTCGGCTCTAGGCGAGTGAGGATCCGCAGTGTCTGCGCGTTGCCCTCGAAGCCGCCTATGTCCTTTGCGAAGTCATCGAGGATCGTTTCGCCGTTGTGCCCAAACGGCGGGTGGCCGAGGTCGTGGGCCAGTGACGCTGTTTCGACGATGTCGGGGTCGCACCCGAGGTACCGGGCCAGTTCGCGGCCCACCTGCCCCACCTCGAGGGAGTGGGTCAGTCGGTTGCGCACAAAGTCATCAGTTCCAGGTGAGACGACCTGGGTTTTTGCGGACAGCCGGCGCAGTGCCGACGAATGCAGGAGCCGTCCGCGGTCGCGCTGAAAGGCCGAACGGCGCGGGTTCTTTCGGGGTTCGACAACCCACCGTTCGCGCGAGTGGTCGTCGTATTCGGCAACACCGCCGGTCAGTGACACATCAGCCTCCGGAAATGTCGAGTTCAGCTTCGGAAATGTCCGCGTGGGCTTCGTGGTCGAAGATCCGGTCGTCCAGCCAGCCGTCGGGCAGGTGGGGGCGGCGAGCGCGCCCAGTGCGTCCGCGCACACCTTCCGCAGCAGCCCCCGGGTAGGGCGCGGAATGGTCGAGTTCGTCAAGGAAGCTGCGCAGCTCTTCGAGGCTGGACACCATGGCCAGGCGGGTGCGCAGGGTTCCGCCAACCGGGTACCCCTTGAAGTACCAGGCCATGTGTTTGCGCAGATCGCGTACGCCGAAGAATTCGTCGTCATAGTAGTCGCGCAGGTATTCTCCGTGGCGGTACACGATGTCGGCGACTTCCCCCAGGGTGGGGCGGTGACGTTCATCGGAGCCGTTCAGGGCGTTCTGCAGGTCGCCGAACAGCCACGGCCGTCCCTGGCAGCCGCGTCCGATGACGACGCCGTCGCAGCCGGTTGTGGCCATCATGGCCTGGGCGTCTTCAGCGGCGAAGATGTCTCCGTTGCCGAGCACCGGCACGCGGTCGACGACGAAGTCTTTGAGCCTGGCGATGGCGTCCCAGTCGGCTTTTCCTGAGTAGAGATCGGCGGTGGTGCGCCCGTGCAGCGTCATGGCTGCCACGCCCGCGTCAATGCCGATGCGCGCCGCATCGAGGTAGGTCAGGTGGTCGGCGTCAACGCCTTTGCGCAGTTTGATGGTCAGCGGGATGTCGCCCTTGTCGGCTTCGCGCACGGTGGTGTGGACGATGTCGCTGAACAGGTCGAGCTTCCACGGCAGAGCGGAACCGCCGCCCTTGCGGGTGACTTTCGGGACGGGGCAGCCGAAGTTGAGGTCGATGTGGTCCGCCCTGTCTTCTTCGACGAGCATCCTTACGGCCGCACCCATGGTTTCGGGGTCGACCCCGTACAGCTGGACTGAGCGCGGGGTTTCCCAATCTTCGTGCTGGATGATCCGCATGCTCTTGTCGTTGCGTTCGATGAGGGCGCGGCTGGTGACCATTTCGGTCACGTACAGCCCGGCACCGTATTCGCGGCACAGCCTGCGGAACGCGGTGTTGGTGATGCCGGCCATCGGGGCGAGCACCACCGGGGAGTCCAGTTCGATGTCGCCGATTCGCAGCTTCGTCTTCTCAGTCACAGTCACGGGCACATTATCCCAGGCGGGGCAAATCCACGGCACCTCCGGTGTGTGCCGGAGGGGGCGAAACATGACTGAGTCGTGCGCTTTCTCTGTTCAGCAGACTTCGGGAGGGCTAGTGTGACGCTATGTCCCTCTTCCTCATGGCCCTTCCGGTTCTCACCGCGGTCGGCATTCTTCTGCTGGGACGAGGTGCCGTCACCGCTGCCTTGGCTTCTGCTGCTGTCGCTGTCGTCATCGGGGTGGCCACGGGCGGGCTGTCGTGGCACCACCTGGGCGAGGCCGGCGAGTATGGCCTGCTGACTCTTCAGGTGCTGCTCATTCTGCTGTTCGGCATGTTGTTGGCCGCACTGCTGGAGCGTTCGGGGGCCATGGCGGAGCTTTCCCGCTTCCTTTCTGAGTCTGTGCCTACCCCGACACTGGGGGCGGCAGCCGTTGTGTTCGGTGTCGTGCCCTTTGCCGAGTCAGTCACCGGCTACGGGGTCGGCGTGACAGTAGGCGTGCCGATTCTGCGTGCTTTGGGCTTCGCCCCGGCAAAAGCGGTAATCTTGGGCATGCTGGGCCTCAATGCGGTGGCGTGGGGCGCACTGGGCCCCGGCACGTCAATCGCCGCGCAGCTTTCGGGACAGACGTTTCAGGACATCGGTGTGTTCTCCGCCCTTTTCAACGGCCCGACTCTCCTGCTTGTTGCGGTAGTCGTGTGGCTGACAATGCGGTTTGCCGGCGGTGAGCCCGGCCAGTCTTCCGACCACCGTCCCGGGTTTGGCAGCGCGCTCGCCGTGTTAGCTTCAGCCGCGTTCCTGTGGGTTTCGGTGCTGACGGTCAATCTGCTCATCGGCACCGCCGTTGCCGGTGTTCTCGGCGGTCTTGCGGTGTTGCTCGCGCTGTTTGTGTTCTTCCGGATTCGCACCGGCAGGCTTCCGGCAACGCGGGCCACGGCAATTGCGGGTGTGCCCTACGCGGTTCTCACCGGCGGCTTGCTTGTCTCCTACGCCGCCCACGGAGTGTGGGAGAACACGCTGACCGCTGTTCTCATTTGGCCGCCCGTGTGGCTGGCTGCGGCGTGTGCGACCGTTTTCTTCATCTGGCGGGGCCGCGCTCTGCTTCCCGAGGTGCCCGCAGCTGCCCGCCGCTGGGTTCCGGTGGGAGTCTCAACGGCCGGTTTTATGGTTCTCGGCTGGATCATGACTGTCACCGGAATGAGCACCGCACTGGGCCAGGCGGCTTCTGTTCTCGGGGTGTGGCCAGCTCCGACGCTCAACACTGTTGGGGCCTATCTGGTGGGCAGCACCACCGGTTCGAACGCGATGTTCGCCCAGACAATCGCGGCGATGGCCTCTGGCAGCGGTGCGAATGTGCTTGTGACGATCGCTGCGGCCAATGTGGCCGGTTCTTTGGCAATCATCGCTTCTCCCCCGCGCATTCTGCTGGGCATGCAGATGGCCGGAGCCAATGCCGCCACCGATCAGCGTCCCGTGACCCGAACCCTGAGTGTCGCGGTGAGCGTCAATACGCTCATTCTCACCGCGGTCCTTGCTGTCGCACTCACGTTCGTCGCGGCCTGATCTGCCGCGTGGACCGCTGCCCTTGACCCGTTGGTCGGCCGCGTGTTCGTCACGGACACAAGCGCTAGGATTCACATATGAGCTACACCACAACACTGACCGTTTCACCGCACGGCGTGGGAGACGCACTGCGCACTGCCGCCGAAGCCGACTGGGCTGCCGCAGTTGATCACCGTTTCGTCCGCGAACTGTTTGCCGGGACCGTCGACGAGGCTGTCCTGCGCACCTACGTCGAACAGGACTACACGTTCTTCACCGATTTCGTCGCGCTGCTCGGCGGCTGTGTTGCCACGGCGCCGAAGCCCGAATCCAAAATCCGCTACGCCGCCCAGCTCGGAATGCTCGCAGCTGATGAAGACACGTACTTCACACGCGCGCTCGAGGCGGTAGGCGGAGAGAATCTGCAGCGCCGCCAGGACGCATGGAAGCAGCCGACGCGGGACTTCAACCGCCTCATGCACGACGCCGCGCAGTCGCAGAACTACGCGCAGATGCTCACCGTTCTGCTCGTCGCCGAATGGCTCTACCTGGACTGGGGCGAGCGCACTGATCTGGGCGAACCGAACTCATGGCTGCACCTGGACTGGATTGACCTGCACCGAGGCGAGGACTTTCGCGCCTGGGCGCAGTTCCTGCTGGACGAACTTGAAGAGGTCTGGCCGGCGGACAAGCCAGAACAGGACCGTCTGACGAACCTCTTCTGTGAGTGCGTCGCCGTCGAGCGGGCGTTCTTCGACGCCGCCTACTGACCCAACCACACAACACACGAGGCGCCGGTCCGGTGACGTACTCACGTCACCGGACCG